>JBFLWR010000182.1:0-6055 GCA_040755925.1 Pseudomonadota bacterium | reverse complement strand
ACGGCAGTAGCGCCTCACCGATAGCGTTGCAATGGACCGTTGCGGTGCGCGGGATGGTCCAGTTGAAGACCACCTGTTCCGGCCGGTGCCTAGTAGGTGGTAAGCGGCTGAAAACTTCCGGCGGGCGAGGCCGCCAGTTCCGCCCAGTCGATTTCTTCCTCGATACGGTGATAGGCCTCGTCGCCGATCGTGCCGTTGCGGCGCAGTTCCTCCAGCGTGTCGCGCTGACGCTTGATGGCGTAGAGCCGCAACCGGTCGTATTCGGTCGCGGCTTGAGAGTCATCCGGGTTCTCCGCGATCTTGCGCTGCGCTTCATATTGCTCGCGCACGACGGCAGACGCAGCCGAGGTCTTGCGGCTCAGCACATCGAGCGCGGCCTGCATGACGGCGACACGCGCCTGCGCCACTTCGCGATCGATCGTCGTGTCGCGATCGAAGTTCAGCACCCGCAGCAGCGGCTTCAGGCTCATGCCCTGGAACACCAGCGTGCCCAGAACGACAGCGAAGGCGGCAAGCACGATCGGATCGCGGCCGGGAAAGCCGACAGGCAGCGCAACGGCCGCGACCAGAGTCACCAGGCCGCGCATACCGCACCAGCCGACGAGCGCGGCGCCGCGAAATGTAGGCGCTTCCCGCCTTTGCTCCTCGCCATCGAAGCGGGCAAACCAGCGTATGACGGCGACGTAACCTGCCACCCAGACCAGACGCGAGACGATGACGACCACCAGAACCGTTGCCGCGAAGACGAATGCCTCGGCCTGCCCCTGCCCTTCCAGCCTGCTGACGATCGACCGCGCCTGCAGGCCCATCAGGACGAATGCAAGCACGTTGAGCACGAATACCGCAGTCTCCCAGACCGAATAGGAGGTGACGCGGCGGCGCGCCGACATGTGTCGCGGCGCCCTGCGCGCGATGGTGATGGCATAGACGACGATGGTGATGATGGCCGAAAGCCCGATCCTGTCGGCGATGATCCAGACGGCGAAAGTGCCGGCAAATTGCACCACTGTGCTGCTTGCCGCATCCTCGATCCTCGACAGCGTGAGCAGGGAGAAGCGGCCGAAAAGATAGCCGGCGGCGACGCTGCCGACCGTCGACAGCAGGATCATCGGCACCGCGTCCCTCAACACGAGCGCGCCGATCGCGGCCGAAACCGATATCCGGTAGATCAGGAGCGCGGTGGCATCGTTGAGCAGGCTTTCGCCCTGCAGGATTGCCATGATGCGGTGCGGTACCTTGAACTGGCTGAGCACGGCGTTTGCCGCGACCGCATCTGGCGGCGCGACGATGGCGCCGAGCGCGATCGCCGCAGCGATCGGCAGGCCCGCCATCTTCCAGCCGACCAGGGCAACGATCACAGTGGTGAAGACAACGGCGCCGAGCGCCAGCAATGCGAGCGACAGCCGGTACCGCTTCAAGTCGCGCAGCGAGGTGTCGTAAGCGGCATCGAGAAGCACCGGCGCGATGAACAAGGCGAGCGCCAGTTCCGGATCGATCTCGATCGTCGGCGCACCGGGCACGAAGGCAATCCCCACTCCGGCCAGCGCCAGCAGCGATGGATAGGGAACCTCCAGCCAGCGCGACAGCGCCGTCAGGGCGACGGCGATCAAAAGCAGGATGAGCGTGAGTTCGAAAAGCGCCATGGCCTATCGTAGCGGCGAAGAGCGAAGGTTGGCAGTACCCTGAGGCAGGACGCTGTTGATTGTTCGGCGCGTTGGCAGGTCAATCGGACCGTTCCGGACAGGTCACGCCGGGGGATTGGCGAAACGTCAATCGCGTCGTCATCCTGGGCGAAGGAAGGAGCGAAGCGACGGCCGCGCGGACCTCGGATCCACGCTGTGATTTCAAGGCGCAGCTACGGTCCAGAATTCCGCTCCGCAGCACCGCTCGCCGAAGACGCCCGAATCGAAGACGCTACGCTCCAGCGGCTTTGCTAGTGCAGCACCAGCATATCGCCCGACGCGAAGGAGATATCCGCCTTCTCGCCGACGACCGGCGGCGGCGTCGCCGAGTTGTTGAACGTATCGAGCGACACCGTGTTGCCGCCAATGCCGACGCGCACACGGATGACCGAGCCAAGGAAATGCACTTCGGCGATCTCGCCCGACAGGCTGGTGTCGTGACCCGGCTGCCGCGCCAGTGAAATCGCTTCCGGGCGCAGCGCCAGCGACAGCGTGTCGCCGGATTTCGAGCCGTTGAGCTTGCCCTTGAGCGACACTTCCTGCGTGTTGACCCGCACCATGCCCGAAGAGGCGTCGGTGACCTGGCCCTCCAGAACATTGAGCGTGCCGACGAAATTGGCGACGAACTTGGTTGCCGGTCGGTTGTAGATCTCGAACGGCGTGCCGACCTGCTCGGCCTTGCCGCCATACATCACCGCGATGCGGTCGGAAATCGACAGCGCCTCTTCCTGGTCATGGGTGACGAAGATGGTGGTGATGCCGAGCTTCTTCTGGATCGAGCGGATTTCCTCGCGCAGCGAGACGCGCACCTTGGCGTCCAGCGCAGACAGCGGCTCGTCGAGCAGCAGCAGCTTCGGCTTCGGCGCGATGGCGCGCGCAAGCGCGATGCGCTGCTGCTGGCCGCCCGAGAGCTGGTAGGGATAGCGGTCGGCCATTTGCGGCAGCTTGATGATATCGAGCATCTCGGCAACGCGCCTGTCGGCATCCGCCTTGGGCATGCCGGCCACCTTCAGCCCGAAGGCGATGTTCTGCGCCACCGTCAGGTTGGGGAACAGCGCGTAGGCCTGGAACACCATGCCGACATTGCGCTGGTTGGGTTTCAGCCGGGTGATGTCCTTGCCGCCGACGACGATCTTGCCGGCCGAAGGCTCCTCGAAGCCGGCGACCATGCGCAGCACAGTCGTCTTGCCGCAGCCAGACGGCCCGAGGAAGGAGACGAATTCGCCGGGCTCTACGTCGAGGCTGAAATCCTGAACCACCGTGTTGGCGCCGTAGGACTTCCGCACATGCTGGATGGAGAGGAATGGCTCGGCCATGGCTTTCTCTTTCGATCAGTGCTTTTCGCTCAATTAGGGCGGTTCGCCGATTTCGGCGCGAAGCGGGACAGGATCTGGATCAGCGACATGCAGCCCCAGGTAATGGCAAATGCAATAATGGCAAGCGCGGCCGGCTCATAGGCACGGTTGGCGCCGATATTTTGCAGGTACGGCCCGAATGCCGGACGGTTGAGCAGGCTGGCCATGGTGAACTCGCCGATGACGATGGCGAAGGTCAGGAACGCGCCCGACAAAACCGCGATCAGGACGTTGGGGAGTATAACGCGGGTGATGATCGTCGACCAGCCTGCGCCAAGAATCTGCGCTGCCTCAGTCAGTGTCCGGACATCGATCGTGCGCAAGCCGGTATCGACAGCGCGGTACATGTAAGGGAGTGCCAACGTCGCATAGCCAATCACCAGCAAGGCGCTGGCGCCCAGGTCGCTGGCCAGAAACGGCAACGGCGAGTTGGAACCGTACATGCGGATATAACCGAAGACGATCACGATCGCGGGAATGACCAGTGGCAGCAGCGTGATGAACTCGACGATCGGCCGGATCTGCGGCAGCCGCAGCCGGATCCAGTACGCCGCTGGCACGACGATCAGCACGCCGAGGATGATGGTGAAGATCGCCGCGATCACCGAATACAGGAAGGTTGCCTGGAAACGCGGGTCGCCGAGCACGACCTGATAGGCATCGAAGGAATGGACGCCGCGCCGCATGCGCAGCGAAAACTCGAATGTCGCCAGCAGCGGAATGAAGAAATAGGCCGCGCCGATCCCGAAGACGACCCAGGCCCAGAACTTTCCCGACTTCATTTCAGCCACCTCTCGGAACGGGTCCGGAACCAGATGTAGAAGACATTGGCGAGCCCGGTGATGACGATCATGCCGAAGGCAATGGCGTAGCCGAGCTGCGGGTTATGCAGCACATCGCCATTGATCTGCGAATAGAGCTTGATCGGGACGATGTTGAGCTGCGGACCGGAGAAAGCATAAGCGGTGGCGATGGCGCCGAACGCGTTGGCGAACAGGAGGATGACGGTGCCGAGGAAGCTCGGAAACAATACCGGTATCACCACCATGCGCCAGTACTGCCACTGGGTGGCGCCAAGCGTGGCGGCGGCCTCGTTCCATTCTTTCTTCAACCCGTCGATTGCCGGCACGATGATCACAACCATCAGCGGGATCTGGAAGAAGAGATAGACCACGATCAGGCCCCAGGTGGTCAGGAAATTGAAGCCCATCGCGTAGATGTTGAGATTGAATATGTCGCGCAGCAGCACCGTCACGATGCCGACGCGGCCCAGCGTCGCGATGAACGCGAAAGCGAGTGGCAAGCCGGCAAAATTTGACGCCACGCCGGAAAATGTCAGTGTCGCGGAGCGGACCCAGCCAGGCAGGCCGCCGCGCACGATGGCAATGGCGATCGCGAGTCCGGCAAATGCTCCCATAATAGCCGACCAGAAGCTGATCTTGATCGAAACCCAATAGGAATTGCTGATGGAAGGATCGCTCACCAACTGCAGGATGTTGTCCAGCGTGAACCCGCCTTCCGCGCTCTGAAACGCGCCGATGACGAGATAGAGCGTCGGCATGATCAGGAACATCAGGGCGAAGATGAAGAACGGCGCGACCCCGACCCATTGTGTCGGCAAACGAAAGGCGGTCGCCTCGTTCGGCGGGGCGGGCTTGGTGGCAATCGACTGATTTGAAAGCGATAGATCGGTCATGCGCCCGGCACCGTCCTCGAGGGAAGACCGGGCGGCCCTTGGCCGCCCGGCGGATATCAAGCTTTACTTGACGTTGGCGCCGACAACGGCGTCCCAGTTCTTGCTGATGGCTTCCTTGGCCTTGCCCTGCTCGTCGAGCGTCGGGAACGCGGCCGAAGCGTAGGACTCAGCAGGCGGCAGCTTGGCCAGCACGTCCGCCGGGATCTTGCCATTCTTGGCGAGATCGTTGAAGCGGATCGGGTGGCAATAGCCCTTCAGCCAGCCGATCTGGCCTTCGTCGGAATAGAGATATTCCATCCATAGCTTCGCGGCGTTCGGGTGCGGCGCATAAGCGCTGATCGCCTGCACGTAGACACCGGCGACAACGCCGGTCTTCGGCACGATCACGTCGACGGGCGGGTTGCCCTTCAGCGTGTCGCGACCGGCAAGCGCGTTGTAGTCCCAGTTGATCAGGATCGGCGTCTGACCCTGGGCGAGCGTTGCAGGCTTGCCGACGACCGGCACGAAGTTGCCAGCGGCATTGAGCTTCTTAAAGAAGTCCAGGCCGGCCTTGCCGGCGGCTTCGCCAGCGGCGGCGCCCGACGAAAGGCCCGACGCGTAGACGGCCTGGATGGCCTGGTTCGACGCACGCGGATCGCCCGCGAGCGCAACAGAGTTGGCGAATTCCGGCTTCAGGAGATCGGCCCAGTCAGCCGGCGATTCCTTGACGAGGTCCTTGTTCACCATGAACGACAGCACGCCGTAATAGTCGCCGTACCAGGCGCCGTCGGCATCCTTGGCGCTGTCCGGGATCGAGTCCCAGGTCGACACCTTGTAGGGCATCAACAGGCCATCGGCCTTGGCGGTCGGGCCGAAGGACAGGCCGACGTCGATGACGTCGGGGGCCTGCGGACCCTTGTTGTCCTTGTTGGCCTTGATCGCCTCGACCTCGTCGCCGGAGCCGGCATCGGGGTTGAGTTCGTTGATCTTGATTTCCGGATACTTAGCCTTGAAAGCGTCGATGACCGCCCCGTAGCCGCACCAGTCATGCGGAAGCGCGATGACAGTCAGCTGGCCTTCAGCCTTCGCGGCCTTGACGAGATCGTCCATCGAAGCAGCGGACGAAATCACCGTCGACGCGAAAAGCGCCGCGGCCGAAAGGGAAAGCACTTTCCCCGTGAACTTGAACATGTGTTCTCTCCGTTGAACTGGCGCCGTTGGACGCCTCAGATGCCGGTATCGTTTTCGTGTGACAGCCAGATGAAAGCTTTTTGAAACCGACGCCCAGCGGCGCGAAAAGTTAACTCTTTTTAACAGACTGTAGCAATTAGCCTGCGCTTATT
>JBFLWR010000181.1:0-4258 GCA_040755925.1 Pseudomonadota bacterium | reverse complement strand
TGACGTCATTGAACTCGACCGCGTTCATGAAGCCGAGGCCTCTGATGTCGACAATCTCGGGCACATCGTCACGGATCGACTCGAGCCGCTGCTTCAGCCTTGCACCCAGCGTGTTGGCGCGATCGCAGAGCTTTTCATCATCGATCACGTCGAGCACCGCATGCGCGGCGGCGACGCCGATCGGGCTGCCGCCATAGGTGCCGCCGAGGCCGCCGGGGCCGGGCGCGTCCATGATCTCGGCGCGGCCGGTGACCGCCGAGAGCGGGAAGCCGCCGGCGAGGCTCTTGGCCATGGTGGTGATATCGGCAGCCACGTCATGGTGATCCATGGCAAACATCTTTCCGGTGCGGGCAAAGCCAGTCTGCACTTCATCGGCGATCAGGAGCATGCCATGCTGGTCACAGAGCTTGCGCAGCGCGGTCAGCAGTTCGCGCGGCGCGTCGTAGAAACCGCCCTCTCCCTGAACCGGCTCGATGATGATCGCGGCGACGCGGGCCGGATCGACATCGGCCTTGAACAGCTTGTCCAGCGCCGCCAATGAATCGGCAACCGAGACACCATGCAGCGGCACGGGGAACGGGACGTGGTAGACGTCGCCCGGCATGGCGCCGAAGCCGACCTTGTAGGGCACGACCTTGCCGGTCAGCGCCATGCCCATGAAGGTGCGGCCATGGAAGCCGCCTCCAAAGGCGATGACGGCCTGCCGGCCTGTGGCGTTGCGGGCGATCTTGATCGCATTCTCGACCGCTTCGGCGCCGGTGGTGACAAAGATCGTCTTCTTCTCGAACTTGCCAGGCAGCATGGTATTGAGACGTTCGGCCAGCCGCACATAGCTCTCATAGGGCACGACCTGGTGGCAGGTGTGGGTGAAGCGGTCGAGCTGCGCCTTCACGGCCTCGATCACCTTCGGGTGACGGTGACCCGTGTTGACCACGGCGATGCCGGAGGAGAAGTCGATGTAGCGGCGGCCTTCGACGTCCCAGATTTCCGAATTCTCGGCGCGATCGGCGTAAATCTGCGTCGTCATGCCGACGCC
Organism: Pseudomonadota bacterium; assembly: GCA_040755925.1. GTDB lineage: Bacteria > Pseudomonadota > Alphaproteobacteria > Rhizobiales > Rhizobiaceae > Mesorhizobium. The sequence goes on along the minus strand of JBFLWR010000181.1, from coordinate 3,222 downwards.
ACGCGAGATCGACTGGTTCTTGCGCTCGGAAATGGCTGAATTCTTCATATCATCCCTCATCGGGCAGGCGCCCGTTCTGTTTTAATGCGGTCGAAGCCTCTTCTGGCCCTATTTCACGTTTTCCTCAAGTCGGCACCCGCAGCCAGTCGATTGGGCCTGCCCGACCGATCTTAACCAGCCCGGCCATGTCCGCTGCGGAAACGGTTTCCTTTTCCCGGCGATCGATTATCCTCGCCTTTGTCCGCGACATGCCGCCACTGGCCTTGAGGGGAACCATGAGCAAGAACGCGACACCGTCCGCCTTGCCGTCTTCGTCGCGCCACCCACTGTCTCGTCCGAACCTATTGTTGCTGCTGACCTTCGTCATGCTTTCAGCCGCCGGCTGCCAGAAGCAGCAGGCCGCGGACAAGAAGCTGCCGGTGATGGTTACGACGCAGACCGTCGCGCTGGCCGACTATGCGCCCAGGACGTCGCTGACCGGCGTGATCGCGGCGCGCACGCTCAACAACCTGTCGTTCCGCGTCGGCGGCCGTGTCGCCGAGCGGCTGGTCGATGTCGGCCAGCATGTCGACCAGGGCGCGGTGCTCGCCCGCATCGATCCGCAGGAACAGCAGTCCGATCTGCGCTCGGCGCAGGCCGATCTGGACGCAGCGCAGGCCCAGTTGACCCAGGCGACTGCGGCCTTCCAGCGACAGAAAACGCTGCTTTCGCAGGGTTTCACCACACGACGCGACTTCGACGCCGCCGACCAGACGATGAAAGTCGCGCAGGGCAGCGTCGATGCTGCGCAAAGCGCCTTGGCCAATGCCAAGGAGAACCTTTCCTACACCGAGCTCAAGGCGGGCGCGGCCGGCGTGATCACCGCCCGCCAGGTCGAGGCCGGACAGGTGGTCCAGGCCGCGCAGACCGTCTTCACCATCGCGGAGGACGGCGACCGGGACGCTGTGTTCAACGTGCACGAGACATTGGTCGCCCAGGCGCCGTCGGCGCCGGCAGTGACGATCACGCTGCTTTCGGATCCGCAAGTCAGGGCCACGGGCAAGGTGCGCGAGATATCGCCCGCGATCGACACTGCCTCCGGAACGATCCGCGTGAAGGTCGGCATCCCCGACACGCCCGCAGGCATGCCGCTGGGCGCCGCGGTGATCGGCACCATCAGCGCCAGGCCGGTCAAGGCTTTCCTGATTCCCTGGCAGGCGCTGACGTCGGCCGCCGGCAAGCCGGCCGTCTGGGTCGTCGATCCATCGAGCAAGGCGGTGGCGACGGCGCCGGTCGAGGTGCTTGCCTTCGATTCGGGCGTGGTTGCCGTGGACAAGGGACTGCAGGAAGGCCAGAACGTCGTCACTGCCGGCGGGCAATTGCTCAGCCCAGGGCAGACCATCGAAGTGGCGGGGGCGGCCCAATGAGCCGATTGCAGTACATTCCCGCACTCGTTCTCATTGCCTCGTTTGCGGCCTGCTCGCGCTCGGAGGAAAAGGCGCCGGAGGTCATCCGGCCGGTGCTGTCGGTGGTCGTCCAGCCGAAGACCGTCGAGACCTTCGGCTTCGCCGGCACGGTGCAGCCGCAATACAGCGCCGACCTTGCCTTCCGCCTGCTTGGCCGCGTCGTCTCGCGCGACGTCAAGGTCGGCGATATCGTCACCAAGGGAACGACGATCGCGGCGCTCGACCCGACAGCGCTGGAGCTCGCCGTCCAGGCGTCGAAAGCGGACCTGTCGAATGCCGAGGCGCAGTTCGCCAATGCCTCGGCGAGCGAAGAGCGGCAGCGCGCGCTGCTTGCCTCAGCCAACACCTCGCAAGCCGTCTACGACGCCGCCCAGCAGGCGAAGCAGGCGGCCGCCGCGGGCGTCGAGCGCGCCAATGCCGCTTTGGCCAAATCGCAGGAGCAGCTCGGCTATGCCCGGCTGTTCTCCGACTTCGACGGCGTCGTCACCGCTGTCGGCGCCGAGGTCGGCCAGACCGTTTCACCTGGACAGACCATCGTCACTGTGGCGCGCACCGACCCGCGCGAGGCCGTGGTCGACATTCCCGACCAGTTGACCGGCGATCTCAGTGTCGGCACGCCGTTCGAGATCATCCTGCAGTCGCTGCCTTCCATCAAAACCCAGGCCAAGCTGAGGGAGATCGCGCCGCAGGCCGAAGGCACGACCCGCACCCAACGGGTGCGGCTGACGCTCGTCAATCCACCGGCGGCGTTCCGGCTGGGCTCGACGGTCACGGCGACCCGTGTGACCCAGGTAACGCCTACGATCGAGTTGCCGATGACGGCGCTGCTCGAGACAGACGGCGCCGACAAGGTCTGGATCGTCGATCCGCAAACGTCGAGCGTGAGCACGCGCGAAGTGAAGATCGCCTCGAAGAATGGCGGCAGCTTCACGGTGGCGTCGGGGCTGGACGCGGGCATGCGCGTCGTCACCGCGGGCGTCCATAGCTTGAGCGAAGGCCAGAAGGTCAAAGTGCCCGAGGGAGGGGCCTCATGAAGGGCTTCAACCTCTCCGACTGGGCGCTCAGCCATCGCTCGATGGTCTGGTATTTCATGCTGGTCTTCGTGGTGGCCGGCGTCTTCTCCTACCTCAACCTCGGCCGCGAGGAAGATCCCGCTTTCACCATCAAGACCATGATCATCCAGGCCAACTGGCCCGGAGCCTCGGTCAAGGAGACGGTGCAGCAGGTAACCGACCGCATCGAAAAGAAGCTCGAGGAGCTCGATAGCCTCGACTACACGAAATCGATCACCACCGCCGGGCAGACCGTCATCTTCGTCAACCTGAAGGATACCACCAAGGCGCGCGACGTCGTGCCGAACTGGCTTCAGGTGCGCAACATGGTGAACGACATCAAGGCGCAGTTCCCGCAAGGCGTTCAGGGGCCGTTCTTCAACGACCGTTTCGGCGACGTCTACGGCAACATCTATGCTTTCACCGCCGATGGGCTCACGCCGCGCCAGCTGCGCGACTATGTCGAGGACGTGCGAACCAAGATCCTGACCGTGCCGAATGCCGGCAAGGTCGATCTGGTGGGCGCCCAGGACGAGGCGATCTATCTCGAATTCTCGACCCGCCAGATCGCCGCGCTCGGGCTCAACCAGCAGGCGATCGTCGCCAGCCTGCAGGCGCAGAACGCCATTACCCCATCCGGCGTCATCCAGTCGGGACCGGAACGCATCAGCGTGCGCGTCGGCGGCCAGTTCACTTCCGAAGAGAGCCTGCGGGCCATCAACCTG
>JBFLWR010000180.1:2208-8056 GCA_040755925.1 Pseudomonadota bacterium | reverse complement strand
CCAGATCCTTGAGGTCGGTGGCGAGGCACAGGATCGCCATCACCTCGGAAGCGACGGTGATGTCGAAGCCGGCTTCGCGCGGATAGCCGTTGGCGACGCCGCCGAGCGAGCAGATGATCTCGCGCAGCGCGCGGTCGTTCATGTCCATGACGCGGCGCCAGGCGACGCGGCGGGTGTCGATGCCGAGCTCGTTGCCCCAGTAGATGTGGTTGTCGATCAGCGCCGACAGAAGGTTATGCGCCGTGGTGATGGCGTGGAAGTCGCCGGTGAAGTGGAGGTTCATGTCCTCCATCGGCACGACCTGCGCGTAGCCGCCGCCGGCCGCGCCGCCCTTGACGCCGAAATTCGGGCCGAGCGAGGCTTCGCGGATGCACACGATGGCCTTCTTGCCGATGCGGTTCAGGCCGTCGCCGAGGCCGACGGTGGTCGTCGTCTTGCCTTCGCCGGCGGGCGTCGGGTTGATGGCGGTAACCAGGATCAGCTTGCCGTCCTTGTTGCCCTTCACCGACTTGATGAATTCGGCGGAGATCTTCGCCTTGTCGTGGCCATAAGGCAGCAGATGCTCGGTCGGGATGCCGATCTTGCCGCCGATCTCCTGGATCTGCTTTTTCTTGGCGCCACGCGCGATCTCGATGTCGGACTTCACTTCGGCCATGACGGCTTTCCTCTGGATTGGTCGTTGGAAGGGAGGTGGTCGATCATTCGTGCATGTTGGAAATGTCGCGCGGACGCAAGGGCATGTTCTAACCCTGTCGCGGTCGCGGCGTCAATTTTCATGCAACTATGTTTCCTAGGAAGAAAGTATGTTGCTGTTTCCCGGCCGACCTGCAAGGGGTCTTCGCGCCCGGTCGTCGCGGCGTATAGAAGCCAGAGCGCATATCGTCGCGCCGTCTCAAAACAGCCGCGCAATACGCGAAAAGCGACAGAGGCGACGGCGCAAATCCACCATCGCGCGCCGGTCTCACTGGGTCAGGACGTTGCTGATTTCGACCATATTGGAGCGCACGCGCAGGATGTAGAAGCCCATCGTCGTCAGATGCGTCGGCAGCAGCCAGCCGTCCTCGCGTCCGTTGGCGATGATGAAGGGCTGGATGCGCAAGGCCGAGACGAATTGCTGGTCCATCGTGTCCCAAAGATTCTGCAGATGCTTTTCCTTGATCACGTCCTCGAAGTCGGCTTCCGAGGCCTTCATGAGGCCGTAATAGGCATAGAGCTGGCCATAGGCGAACCAGAAGCGGTCGTCGGCGCGGAAGTCGAACCAGCCGGCATTGTGGTTCTCGGCGCGCTCTTTGAGGATCGCGGATGTCGAGCCAATGTCGCTCGCGATGCGGTCGATATACTGCTTCAAATTGTCGGCGCGGGCGTCGAACGTCGTCTGGCACGCGGCCAGCCGGGCGTTGAAGGACCGTAGATTGCCGATCGCGAGACGATACATGCTGGGCGTCGTCGCCGTCATGCCGTTGCTGCTGATGTACCAAGTCGATTCATCGTATTGCAGCCGGCCACGCGCGGCCTGCAGGTCGCTATCGATTTGCGAGGTGCTGCGGACGCGTCCGAGATTGTCGGCCAGCTCGGTCGCGGTGCGCCGCACCGCCTGGTTGATGCCGCGCTGGAAGTTGGCCTTGTTGTCCATCCACGGCGTGTCGTCCCAATTGATGCCGAACAAGCCGAGCTTGTAGAGGATCATCGATGAGACCCAGGCATTCTGGTTGACGTTGAAGTCGGTGAGATCGGCGGCCATCTGGGCGATCGCCGAGTTACCGCAGCTCTTGGCGGCGTTCGCGCCGTCAGCGGCTGGAATCTGTTCGCCGGCGGAGACGTTGCGCTTCTCGAACGAGTATCGCTCGGGATAATTCGGGTCGAAATTGTTCCACCACTGGGTGGCGTAGAAGAAATTGGCATAGAGGCCGATGAGCACGAAAACGGCGAGGCCGACTACCGCCTTGAGAATCAAGCCGCGTTGCCCGTACCAACGGCCGACCCACATGAATGGCCACAGGACTACGCCAATCAAGAAGCCGATGCCGCGACCAATCCACTGAAAGATCTGGGTGAAAAAACTCACGATCGGATCAAGCATGGCTGTGTCACCCCCTCAGTCACTCAAGCCGTAAAGACGCGCGCGAAACGCCGCCTTCAAATATGTGGTTTTCCAGGCATCCACAACTGCAACCGCCGGGCCGCGCCGAAGGCGCCGGAGCCGGAAGTCCTGCTTATTGAGGGCGCGACGCGAAACCAGGGACAGGAACCAGGAGAATCCGGGCAAACGGATCGACGATCGATCCGGAAGACACGCTTCGAGCGGCAGTCAGGGCTTCGGGTCGGCCTTGAGATAGGCGATGACATTGGCGATGTCGTCATCGCTGGTCAGGCCGCCGAAGGCCATCCTGTTGCCGGGAACCTTCTGCCTGGGCGACTTCAGGTATTCGGCAAGGTTCGCTTCGTCCCAGACGAGGCCGGTGGCGCCGGCATCCTTCATCGCCTGCGAGTAGTGATCCTGGAAGCTTTCGGCCGTGCCGGCCTTGCGGCCGACGACGCCCATCAGATGCGGACCAACCTTGTCGCGGTCGGTCGCGGCCTCATGGCAGGCGATGCAGCGGTTGAAGACCTTCTTGCCCAGTGCCGCGTCGCCGCCGGCATGGGCCGCGAGCCCGCCGGCAAGAAGGAAGACGGCGGCGGATGAAACGGCTCGAAGCATGAGGACTCCTGGCTGGCTCGTTGGCTGAGGACCGACAATAGCGCATCGCCCTTAACAAAGGCAGCATAGCCGGTGCGACTGCAAAAGGGTGCAGCCATCTGATGCTGGTCGGCAGGCTTGCCTCAACCGCGGGCAAAGCCGATGAAGTCATCGGGAGCCGCGCGGCCCATTTCTTCCTCCCAGTGCCTGCGGCAGAGCGAGACGTACACATCCTTGCCGATCGCCACCTGCTCACCCTGCTTGGCCACCTTGCCGTCGGCTCCGAGGCGCACGACCATCGTCGCCTTGCGGCCGCAACGGCAGATGGTGCGCACCTCGCGCAGGTCGTCCGCGATCGCGAGCAGCGCGCGCGAGCCGGAAAACAGCTTGCCCTGGAAATCGGTGCGCAGTCCGTAGCACATGACCGGTATGTTCAGCCGATCGGCGATGCGCGCCAGCTGCCAGACCTGCTCCTCCTCGAGGAATTGCGCCTCGTCGACGAAGATGCAGTGGACGGTGGTGTGCTCGTGGTGCTCGGCCACCCTGGCGAAAAGGTCATCGCCGTCGCGAAACATATCCGCCTCGGACTCCAGCCCTATGCGCGAAGAGATCAGCCCCTTTTCGCCCTTGCGGTAATGGCCTGCGACGAAGAGCATCGTCGTCATGCCGCGCTCGCGGTAGTTGTAGGACGCCTGCAGCAGCATGGTCGTCTTGCCGGCGTTCATGGTTGCGTAGTTGAAGTAGAGCTTGGCCATGCGCCCTTTTAAGCCGACATGTCGCCAAGGGGGGAGGGGGCGCCGTCTCCATCCACCAGAAAAGCGGGCCCGTCGGAAAGACGGCGGATGTCGCTGACTGGCCAGCGCGCGCCGTTGATCGTGATGCGGCGCCGCTTGAAACCACATCAAAATGATGTTTGGCTGACGAAACAAGGCGGGCGCAAGAACCATGCCTTCGCTTCGCCGCAGAAATTGAAATGGGAGAAAACTCTATGTTGCGTATGAAATCTTTCGTCGCAGGCCTCGGCCTCGCGGCGCTTCTGTCCACGACTGCCGCCTATGCCGGCGATCCGGCAAGCTGCAAGGCCGTGCGTCTTTCCGATGTCGGCTGGACCGACATCCAGGCCACCACGGGCCTGGCCTCGGTGCTGCTCACGGCGCTTGGCTACCAGCCGCAGGTGATCCAGCTCTCGGTGCCGGTCACCTATGCGTCGCTGAAGAACAAGGACCTCGACGTATTCCTCGGTAACTGGATGCCGTCGATGACCAACGACATCAAGGACTACAAGGCCGAGGGCTCGGTCGAGACGATCAGCACCAACCTGACGGGCGCCGGCTACGGCATCGTCGTGCCGACCTATGTCGCGGACGCCGGCGTCAAGTCGCTCACCGATCTCGGCAAGTTCAAGGACAAGTTCAACGGCAAGATCTACGGCATCGAGGCCGGCAATGACGGCAACCGCATCATCCTCGACATGATCAAGAACCCGAAGGACAATCTCGGCGGGTTCGAGCTGGTCGAGTCCTCGGAAGCCGGCATGCTGACCCAGGCCGAGCAGTCGATGAAGAACAATGAGTGGATCGCCTTCCTTGGCTGGACCCCGCATCCGGTGATGGGCGCCATGAAGATCACCTATCTCGACGGCATGGGCGACAGCGGTTTCGGCGCCGCCACCGTCTATACCAATGTGCGCAAGGGCTACACCACCGAGTGCCCGAATGCCGGCAAGTTCATCTCCAACCTGAAGTTCAATCTCGACATGGAAGGCCAGATGATGGACGCGATCCTCAAGGGTGGCGATCCGCAGACGGTCGCCTCCGACTGGCTGAAGAAGCATCCAGACGCCGTGGCGCCCTGGATTGCCGGCGTCACCACTTTCGATGGCGGCGACGCGACGGCCGCGGTCAAGACCGCGCTCGGGGGCTGAGCCGGCTTGAGTCCGGCATGATTCCCGGAAGAGGGCAGCCACTGGAAAAGGCTGCCCTTTTTCATATGCTGTGAGAAGGCGACCGTCCGATCAAGGGCGGCGGTCAGAGAGGGGAAAGATGGATCCGATCTCGAAATTCCTGGAAAGCTACAAGATCCCCATCGGGCTTTGGGGCAAGGCCTTCTTCGGTTTCCTCACCGACAATTTCGACACCGTCTTCAGGGCCTTTTCCAACGGCCTGAACTTCCTTCTCGACGGCGCGGTGGAACTGCTGCTGATGGTGCCGCCGGTGCTGCTGGCGCTGGTCATCGCCGTTCTCGCCTGGTTCCTGCAGCGCTCGCGGGGCCTCGCCATCGGCGTCTTCCTCGGCCTGATCTTCATCATCAACCAGAACCTCTGGAAGCAGACGGTCCAGACGCTGGTGCTGGTGGTGGCGGCCGCGGCGATGGCGATGATCATCGGCGTGCCGCTTGGCATCTGGGCGGCGCACAAGCCGAAGGTCTACCGCGTCATGCTGCCGGTGCTCGACCTGATGCAGACGCTGCCCACTTTCGTCTACCTGATCCCGGTGCTGACGCTGTTCGGGCTCGGCAACGCGCCCGGCCTGATCGTCACCATCATCTTCGTCATCCCGACAGCGGTCAGGCTCACCCATCTCGGCATCGTTTCGGTGCCCAAGGCGATCATCGAGGCCGGCGAAGCCTTCGGCGCCACCAAGCGCCAGCTCCTGTGGAAGGTCGAACTGCCTTCGGCGCTTCCGACCATCATGGCGGGGCTCACCCAGTCCATCATGCTGTCGCTGTCCATGGTGGTGTTCGCGGCCCTCATCGGCGCCGGCGGACTCGGCACTGAAATCAACCGCGCGCTGGGCTCGCGCAAGATCGATCTCGGGCTTGAGGCCGGCCTCGCCATCGTCGTGCTGGCCATCGTGCTCGACCGGATGACGCGCATCGGCGTTGGAGGCAAGAAATGACCGTCGCCGTCGATTTCAAGAACGTCGATATCGTCTTCGGCGCCGATCAGGCGGGTTCGCTGGCGATGATTGACAAGGGCGCCAGCCGCGCCGAAATCCTCGAGAAGACCGGCAACGTGCTGGGCTGCGCCGGCGCAAATCTCACCGTGCACGAGGGCGAGATCTCGGTGCTGATGGGCCTGTCGGGCTCCGGCAAGTCGACGCTGCTCAGAGCCGTCAACCGGCTGAACGTCGTATCGCGCGGCCAGGTGCTGGTCAAGGACGGCGACCGCAC
>JBFLWR010000180.1:0-2198 GCA_040755925.1 Pseudomonadota bacterium | reverse complement strand
GCGGCTGCGGCAGAAGCAGGTGGCGATGGTGTTCCAGCAGTTTGGCCTGCTGCCCTGGCGCACGGTGGAGGAGAATGTCGGCTTCGGTCTCGAGCTTGCCGGTGTGCCAGAAGCCGAGCGCAAGGAGCGCGTGAACCGCCAGCTCAAGCTGGTCCATCTCGATCAATGGTCGAAGAAATACGCGCACGAGCTTTCTGGCGGCATGCAGCAGCGTGTCGGCTTGGCCCGCGCATTCGCCACCGAGGCGCCGATCCTTTTGATGGACGAGCCGTTCTCGGCGCTCGACCCGCTGATCCGCACCAAGCTGCAGGACGAATTGCTGCAGCTTCAGGCGGAATTGAAGAAGACCATCATCTTCGTCAGCCATGATCTCGAGGAGGCGCTGAAGATCGGCAGCCACATCACGATCATGGAGGGAGGGCGCATCGTCCAGACCGGCGCGCCCGAGGATATCGTGCTCAGACCTGCCAACGACTATGTCCGCGACTTCATCGCCAATGTGAACCCGCTGTCGGTGCTGACGGCGTGGAACGTGATGCGCGACCGCCGCGACCTCGACCAGGCCGAGGATGGCTGGGTTTGGCTGGACCGCCGCAAGACGACGCGTTTCAAGATCGATGAGCATGGGCTGGTGGCGGCGGCCGAGCGCGACGGCAAGCCGGCGGTCTGGGTGTCCTGCGCCGATGTCGAGCGCCAGCCGGAGGAGGGCGCCCAGGTGTTCTGGGCCAATCCCGGCACGCCGCTGAAGACGGTGATGCTGGCCATGCATCGCTCGCAGACGGCGCCGGTGGCGCTGTTCGACGAAGGCTCGCGCTTCGTCGGCGCCATCGGCATCAGGGATGTGCTGAGCGCGGTGCTTCGGCGATAGGCAGAAGGCAGCGGAAGCCGTCCTGGGCAAGGTCGGCTCGAAAATGCAGTGTTGCTAATAGTCTACACCTGCGGCCGTAAGCGCGGCATGAGGACTGCACGGTCTTGCGTTTCGCCCTTGGTGAGGCCAGAATCGACATTCTGCGTACTCAGGCGCAAGGGACGGCATGACAACCACGCCGCGCAAGGGGGCCCGGGCCGCCGTAGCCATCTCGGTTTTCGCAGCCACTCTGTTGGGTGGCGCGCCCGCATTTGCCCAGAGTTTCACCGTCGGTAACGGCCAAACAGCCGGCCAGCAGACGATGAGCAATTCCGGCGATACCGGGACCGTCGATAGCGGTGGAACGATCGAGACATTGAGCGCCGGTGAAAACGCGGTGCAAATGCTCAATTCAGGCCAAAGCCTGGCCAACTTCGGCAGGATCGGGACGTTTGGCGGCAATGCCTTCACCGTATATTCCACGGGCGCCGATGCGTCGATCGTCAACAACGGCCTTATCCTGGGGTTAGGAACCGCGTCCGTCGGGATAGTGTCCGAGGGCGACAATGCCAACATTGCAAACAAGGGCTCGATCGAAGCAGTCGGTGCCGCCACGTTCGGCATCATCAGCGACGGCACCGGCGCGCATGTGGATAATCAGGGCTTCATCGGGGTTTCCGGCACAGCGTCGGCGGCCATAATCGGTGACAAGTCCGACTTGACCATTTCGAACAGCGGTTCCATCGAGGCCTTTGGGCAGGCGGCTTCCGGCATTCTCTGGGGGAGCACCGGGCCATTAAATAGTGGCTTTCGGCTGACGAATTCGGGCTCGATAACGGTTTCCGGTAACAATTCAACCGCAATTGGCGCCGGCGGCAACGACATCGTCGTCGTCAATACGGGCACGGTCAGCGCTTCCGGGAGCACCAGCACCGGCATCGTTACCCTGTTCGGCAATGCGACGATCACCAATTCCGGCTCGGTCATCGTCAGCGGCGCCAATTCCGTAAGCATCTCGGCGCAGGGACCCAACGCCGTCGTCACCAACTCCGGGCAAGTCTTCAACGACCAGAGCACCGCGATCTTTTTCGGCTCATCCAACGGGACGCTGAACCTTTTGGCCGGCACCGCTATCCAGGGACCGATCACCTTCACCGGTTCCGGCAACACGGTGAGCTTCGGGCCGGCATTGAACGCGGTCATGACCTTTTCGGGAAGCGGCGTTCCGCAAACCATCCTGACCGGCGGGCGGCCTTTCGTCGTCAGCGGCAACCAGGTGGCGGTGGTCGACGTCACCGGCTTTGCCAGTGCCGGGTCGCTGGTTGAGGATCTAACCGACACGGTGGCCGGC
>JBFLWR010000018.1:0-2587 GCA_040755925.1 Pseudomonadota bacterium | reverse complement strand
AAAAAGAGGCCGGGATTTTCCCGGCCTCTTTGTGTTTTCAAATCTTGCCGTTTCAGCCCGGCAGCGCCGGCATCAGCTTCGGGTCCGGCTTTTCGGCCAGATGCGGCAGGTCCTTGCTGGCGATGAAGGTGTAGAACATGGGCACGACGAAGAGCGTGAACATGGTGCCGACCAGGATGCCGGTGAAGATGACCAGGCCCATCGAATACCGGGCCGCCGCTCCGGCGCCGCTGGAAACGATGAGCGGCACGACGCCCAGCGCCATCGCAGCCGTGGTCATCAGGATCGGCCGCAGGCGCACCTTCGCGGAGGCGACGATCGCGTCGCGCCGTCGCATGCCATGAGCCTCGCGCTGCTGGTTGGCGAACTCCACCAAAAGGATGCCGTGCTTGGTGATGAGGCCTATCAGTGTAATCAGACCGACCTGGGTATAGATGTTCAGTGTCCCAAGGCCGAGGTTGAGCGGGACGATGGCGCCGAAGATCGACAACGGCACCGCCATCATGATGATCAGCGGATCGCGGAAGCTCTCGAACTGAGCCGCGAGCACGAGATAGATGACGATCACGGCGGCCACGAACGCGATCAGGATCGTGTTGCCCTGCTCCTTCTCCTGCCGAGACTGGCCGGAATAGTCGATGAAGAAGGTGTCGGGCAGCGACTCCCTGGCGATGCTCTCCAAAGTCTGCAGGCCGTCGCCGGTGGTGACGCCTGGCAGCGGCAGGGCCGAGATTGTGGCGGAGTTCAGCTGGTTGAACTGCTCGATCGCGGCCGGCGAGGCGTTGGTCGAGATCTTCACCACCGCCGACAACGGCACCATCTTGCCGTCGACGCTGCGCACGAAATACTCGCCGAGCTTTTCGGGGTTGTCGCGGAATTGCTGCGGCACCTGCGGGATGATGTCGTAGCTGTTGGAGTCGCGGTCGAACTGCGCGACTTCGGCGCCGCCGACAAGCAGCGTCAGCGTGCCGCCGATATCGGCGATCGGCAGGTTCAGCGCCGCCGCGCGCTCGCGGTCGATGGTGACGGTCACTTGTGGCGCGTCATAGGACATCGAATTCTGCACGACGATGAAGCGGCCGGAGGCCTGCGCCTTGTTCTTGATCTTCTCCGCCTCGTCGAAGACCTGGGAAGGGTCGCCGGTCGAGCGCACCACCATGGAGATGGGCAGGCCGCCGCCGGAACCTGGCAGCGTCGGCGGCGCGAAGACGAAAGCCTCGACGCCGGCGACCTTGGCGAGGCGCCCCTGGATGTCGGCCTGCAACTGCTTCGAGCTGCGCTTGCGATCCGCCCAGTCCTTGAAGGCGAAGCCGACGAAAGCGCCGTTGGTGGCGCCGCTGAAGGCGACGGCCGAGAACTGCGCCCTGGTTTCCGGTATATCCTTCACCAGGCCGAGGATCTGGTTGACGTAGGTTTCGGTGTAGTCCGACGTGGCATAGCGCGGCGCGGTCACGATCGAAAGCAGGAAGCCCTGATCTTCTTCCGGCGCCAGTTCGCTGGAAGTCTTGGTGAACATGAAGCCGGTCAGCGCCACCAGCGCGACGACGATGATCAGCGTCACCGGCCGGTTGCGGAGCGAAGCGGTGACGGCCCGCTCGTAGACATGCTCGACGCGGCTGAAGGTGCCGTCGACGATGCGCTGGAAGCGCCCATGCGCGCCAGGCTTCAGCAGGCGTGCCGACATCATCGGCGTGATGGTGATGGCGATAAGGCCCGACAGCACCACGGAACCGGCCAGCGTCACGGCGAACTCGCGGAACAGCGCGCCAGTCAGGCCGCCGGTGAAGGCCAGCGGCGCGAACACAGCGGCCAGCGTCAGCGTCATGGCGACGATCGCCGTCGCGATCTCGCGCATGCCGTTGAATGCCGCCTGCATCGGCGACATGTGATCTTCCTCCATGTGGCGATGGATGTTCTCCACCACCACGATGGCGTCGTCGACGACGAGGCCGATCGCCAGCACCATGGCGAGCAGCGACAGCAGGTTGATCGAATATCCGACCGCGAACAGCAGGAAACAGACGCCGATCAGCGACAGTGGGATCGTCACGATCGGCATCAAGACCGAGCGGAAGGAGCCCAGGAACAAAAGGATGACCACAATAACGATGGCGACAGCCTCGCCGATCGTCTTGAACACTTCGTCGATCGAGGCGCTGATCTGCCCGGTCGCGTCGTAGACAACCTCGATCGTCATGCCTTTCGGCAGCGACTCCTGAATCTGCGGCACGAGCTTGGTGACCGCCGCCGCCGTCGTCAGCGGGTTGGCGGCGGGCGTCGGGAAGATGGCGAGGAAGGTGCCTGGCTTGCCGTTGAAGCTCACCCTGGTGTCGGTGTTCGCGGCGGCGAGTTCGACGTTTGCCACGTCACGCAGGCGCACCACCTGGCCGTTCGTCGAGCGGATCGGGAGCTGGGAGAAGGCCTCGGGCGTCTGCAGGGTCGAGCGGACCGTGATCGAGGAGACCACGTATTCATTCTGGGTGTTTCCGGGTGCGGACAGGAAGTTGGAGTTGTTGATCGCGGTCAATACGTCGTTGGCGGTGGCGCCGCGGGCGGCGAGCCTCACCGGATCGATCCACACCCGCAT
>JBFLWR010000179.1:0-18892 GCA_040755925.1 Pseudomonadota bacterium | reverse complement strand
ATCCGATCTCCCCCCTTGAGGGGGAGATGTCCGGCAGGACAGAGGGGGGTGCTGTCCCGCCAACGTCACGAAGAGAGCGTTCATCCTTAATTCCCCTCGAACACCGGCTTTTCCTTCGCCACGAACGCCTTGTAGGCCCGCTCGAAATCGGCGGTCTGCATGCAGATCGCCTGCGCCTGCGCTTCCGCCTCTATCGCCTGGTCGAGGCCCATCGACCATTCCTGGTTCAGCTGCGTCTTGGTGATGCCATGCGCGAAAGTCGGGCCGGAAACGATGCGCGCCGCCATGTCGAGCGCGTCGGCTTCGAGCGCGCTTGGCTCGACCAGCCGGTTATAGAACCCCCAGCGCTCGCCTTCCGCCGCGCTCATGGTGCGGCCGGTGTAAAGCAGCTCGGCCGCGCGACCCTGGCCGATGATACGCGGCAGGATCGCGCAAGCGCCCATGTCGCAGCCGGCGAGCCCGACGCGGGTGAACAGGAAGGCGGTCTTGGCTTCCGGCGTCGCGATGCGGATGTCGGAGGCCATGGCGATGATGGCGCCGGCCCCGACCGCCACGCCGTCGACGGCGGAAATGATCGGCTTGCCGCAATTGAGCATCGCCTTGACGAAGTCGCCGGTCATGCGCGTGAAGGCGAGCAGCTCCTTCATGTCCATCTTGACCAGTGGCCCGATGATGTCGTGGACATCGCCGCCCGAGCAGAAATTGCCGCCATTGGGCAGGAACACGACGGCGTCGACATCGTCGGCATAGACGAGGTCGCGAAACGTATCGCGCAATTCGGCGTAGCTGTCGAAGGTCAACGGGTTCTTGCGCTCGGGCCGGTCGAGCCGGATCCTTGCGACGCGACCTGCCGTCTCCCAGAGGAAATGCTTCGGCTTCAAGCCCGCCATCTTGCTCATTCGCGTCCCTCCCAATTGCTGCGGAACGATTTCAGCATGCCGGTCAGCCGCCGCGCCTCGTCCTCGCTGACAGTGCCGAGCAGCTCGCCGACCCAGCTCTCATGCGCGGAGGCGATAGCGGCGAAGGACTGCGAGCCTTCCTCGGTCAGCCGCACCATCGAGGTGCGCCGGTCGCCATTGCGTCTTGCCCGCGTCACCAGTCCTTCCGAAACCAGCCGGTCGACGATGCCGGTCACATTGCCGTTCGACACCAAAAGGAAACGCGAAAGGTCGCTCATCAGCATGCCTTCCGGCGACCTGTAGAGCGCCGCCATCACGTCGAAGCGCGGCAGCGTCGTGTCGAATTCTTTCTTCAGCCGCTCGCGAAGCTCGGCCTCGATGGTTCGCGAGGCGCGCAGCAGCCGTATCCACAGCCGCAGCCTGTCCTTGCCAGGCCCGGCGGAGCTCGGTCCCGCTACCATGTCTCGCCTCCCGAAACCGAGATCGCCTGTCCGGTGATCGACCGCGCGGCATCGCTGCACAACCACAGGACTGCGGCGGCGACCTCCTCGGGTTGGACGAACCGCCCCTGCGGGTTCGTGGCGGCAAGGCTTGCGCGCGCCTCGTCGGCGGAGCGTCCGGTCTTCTCGACAATGCGGTGGATGGATTCCTCCAGCATGTCGGTCTCCACGAAGCCAGGACAGACGGCGTTGACCGTCATGCCGGATTTGGCGGTCTCGGCGGCCAGAGCCCGCATCAGTCCGACGGCGCCATGCTTGGCCGCGACATAGGCCGAGACATAGGCATAGCCCTTCAGTCCGGCGGTAGAGGCGACGAAGACGATGCGTCCTTGCTTGCGCGCCAGCATGCCGGCCAGCGCCGGCTTCACCGTCAGGAATGCGCCGGTGAGGTTGACGTCAAGCGTGCGCTGCCAGTCGGCCAGCGAGGTCTTGTGCGCCGGCGCGCTGTCGGCCATGCCGGCATTGGCGACGACGATGTCGAACGGCCCGCGTGCCGCCTCGGCGCTCTCGTAGAGGGCGGCCATCCCGGCCTCGTCGGTGACATCCGCGGTGATTGCAAAGATATGCCGGCTTTCGTTCGCCACTTTGGCAAGTTCCGCTTCGCGTCGCCCGCAAATGGTGACGCTGACGTCGGCCTCCGCCAGCGCCAGCGCGATTGCTCGGCCGACGCCGGATCCGCCGCCAGTCACAAGCGCATGCTTGCCGCCGATTGCCTGAGACGCGCTCATACCTTGAGCCCCGCCGCTGCTTCGCGTTCGGCCAGCCGGTAAATCTGGTCGCGCCCCGGCAGATAGGGATCGGGCCATTTGACACCCCGATCGCCGAGCGTCACCGCCGCGTGCAGCGTCCAATAGGGGTCGGCAAGATGCGGCCTTGCCAGCGCCACCAGATCGGCGCGCCCGGCCATCAGGATAGAATTGGCGTGGTCTGGCTCGTAGATGTTGCCGACCGCCATCGTCGCCATGCCCACCTCGTTGCGGATGCGGTCGGAGAACGGCGTCTGGAACATGCGGCCATAGACCGGCCTTGCGGCGATCGAGGTCTGACCGGCCGAGACGTCGCACAGGTCGACGCCGGCCTCATGCAGCAGCTTCGCGATCTCGACCGCGTCGGATGGCGTGACGCCTTCGATGCCGACCCAGTCATTGGCCGAGATGCGCATCGAGATCGGCTTTTGCGCCGGCCACACGGCGCGCACCGCGCGGAAGATCTCCAGCGGATAACGCATCCGGTTTTCCAGCGAGCCGCCATACTCGTCCGTGCGCCGGTTGGTCAGCGGCGTGATGAAGGCCGAGAGCAGATAGCCATGCGCGGCATGGATCTCCAGCATGTCGAAGCCGCAGCGTTCGGCCATTGCGGCCGAGGCGACGAACTGGTCGCGCACCATGTCCATGTCGGCGCGGTCCATCGCCTTCGGCACCTGGTTCTTTGGCGACCACGGCACTGCCGACGGCGCCATCACCGGCCAGTTGTCGGAAATGAGAGGCACGTCCGTGCCCTCCCAGCCGACCCGGGTCGAACCCTTGGCGCCGGAATGGCCGATCTGCGCGCAGATCTTGGCTTCGGTTTCGGCGTGGACGAAGTCCACCAGCCGCTTCCAGGCGACCTCATGCGCTGGCTTGTAGAAGCCGGGGCATCCGGGCGTTATGCGTCCCTCGGGGCTGACGCAAGTCATTTCGATGTAGAGGAGCCCCGCGCCGCCCTTGGCGCGCTCGGCATAATGGGCGAAATGCCAGTCGGTCGGGCAGCCGTCGACGGCCTTGTACTGCGCCATCGGCGAGACGACGATGCGGTTGTTGAGCGCCATGTCGCGCAGCCTGAACGGAGCGAACATCGGCGCCCTGCGCAGCATGTTGCCGCCGGCGCCCGCCTTGCGCTGGAACCACTCCTCCGCGCCTGCCAGCCATTCGGCGTCGCGCAGCCTGAGGTTCTCGTGGCTGATGCGCTGCGAGCGGGTGAGCAGCGAATAATTGAACTGCACCGGGTCGAGGCCGAGATAGCGCTCGACCTCCTCGAACCATTCCAGCGAATTGCGCGCCGCCGACTGCAGCTTCAGCACCTCGGTGCGCCGTGCATCCTCATATTTGCGGAAGGCGGCCTCGAGGTCTGGCTCGGATTCGACATAATCGGCAAGAGCCACCGCGCTTTCCAGCGCGAGCTTGGTGCCTGAGCCGATCGAAAAATGCGCTGACGCCGCCGCGTCGCCCATCAGTGCGAGGTTCTTGTAGGACCAGCGCTCGCACAGCACGCGCGGGAAGTTGATCCAGGCCGACCCGCGGATGTGGTTGGCGTTGGTCATCAGCGGATGGCCGCCGAGATGCTTCTCGAAAATACGCTCGCAGACCGCGATCGATTCCTGCTGCGTCATCGCGCCGAAGCCGAAGCGTTCCCAGGTCTGCTGGCTGCATTCGACGATGAAGGTCGCGGTCTCGCTGTCGAACTGGTAGGCATGCGCCCACACCCAGCCATGCTCGGTCTTCTCGAAGATGAAGGTGAAGGCGTCGTCGAATTTCTGCGTCGTGCCGAGCCACACGAACTTGCACTTGCGGGTGTCGATGTCGGGCTTGAAGACATCGGCGAAGGCGGCGCGGGATTTCGAGTTCAACCCGTCGGCAGCGACCACCAGGTCATGCGTCTCCATGAACGGCCTGGGGTCCGAAACGTCGGTCTCGAACATCATCTTGATGCCGAGTTCGCGCGCCCTGCGCTGTAGCAGGATCAGCAGCCGCTTGCGGCCGATGCCGCAAAAGCCGTGGCCGGAGGACACTGTGCGCACGCCGTCATGGATGACGGCGATGTCGTCCCAATAGGCGAAATGCTTCTTGATCCAGACCGCGCTGACCGGGTCGTTCCTGGTCAGGTTCTCCAGCGTTTCGGCTGACAGCACCACGCCCCAGCCGAAGGTGTCGTCCGGGCGGTTGCGTTCGTAGACAGCCACCTCATGCGCGGAGTCGCGCAGCTTCAGCGAGATGGCAAAGTAGAGTCCGGCCGGTCCGCCGCCGAGAACCGCAACCTTCATGCCTGCGCTCTCCTCTTCGCATCCGGGCCGCCGGAAAGGTCGACGACCTCGACTGTCATTATCGCGCCTGTGGGCAATTATTTCAAGCTTGAAGTTTCATGATTGAATAATCGCCCGGTTTCCTTCTTCCGCGTTTCCGCATCTGGTTGCGCCGGGGTCTAGGCTGGCGCCTTAGCCGGCAACTGCAACCAGTCCCTGTCGATCTCCGGCAGCGGAATGGCGGCAAGCAGGTCGCGCGTGTAGGCCTCCCTGGGGTTCTCGAACAGCGCATCGGTGGCGCTGGCCTCGACGATCCTGCCCTCGCGCATGACGATGACCTGCTGGCAAAGCCGCCGGATGACCGACAGGTCGTGGCTGATGAAGGCGACCGTCAGGCCCATCTCGGACGCGAGCTTTTCCAGCAGGGTGAGGATCTGCGCCTGCGTCGAGACGTCGAGGCCGGAGACGATCTCGTCAGCCAACACGAATTTGGGCGACAGCGCCAGCGCTCTTGCGATGCCGACGCGCTGCCGTTGCCCGCCTGACAGCTGATGGCGGTAGCGGCTGGCGAAAGTCTGTGGCAGCCCAACGCGCTGCAGGGCCTCGGCAACGCGGTCCTTCAGCCTGTCGCCAAGCCCGTTCTGCCTCAACGGCGCGGCGATGACGTTGTGGATCGTATGCCGCGGATTGAGCGACGACATCGGGTCCTGGAAGATCATCTGCAGGTCGCGGCGCAGCGGCCTCAGCTCGGCTTCCGAAAGATGGGCGATGTCACGCCCTTCGAAAGCCACGGAGCCCGAACTTGGTTCCAGCAGCCGGACCAGCGCGCGGCCGAGGGTCGACTTGCCCGAGCCGGATTCCCCGACGATGCCCGTCACCGATCCCTTGGGCAGGTCGAAGTCCAGCCCCATGAGGATCTCCGCCAGCGGCGCGCGGCCGATCAGTGGCTTGCGCGTCATGTCGGGCAGGGCCACCTTCAACCCGCGCACGGAAAACAGCGGCTCAGCCATGGCTCGGCCTCCAGGCCTCGTCGGCTGCGGCGATCTCCGCCGTCAGGCCCGCGAGCACGGTTTCGTCCACCGGCCTCAGTGATGCGTACGGATCGGTATAGCGCGGCGTCGCCGCGATCAGCGCCCTGGTGTAAGCGTGCTTCGGCGCTTCGAAAAGCGCGGTGGTATCAGCCTCCTCGACCACCTTGCCGGCGTAAAGCACTGACACTCTCTGGCTGATCTTGGCGACGACGCCGAGGTCGTGGGTGACGAACAGGATCGCCGTGCCGTGGTCGCGCTGCAGTTGCGCGATCAGCCGCAGGATCTGTTTCTGCACGGTCACGTCGAGCGCTGTCGTCGGCTCGTCCGCGACGATCAGGCGAGGTTCCGCGGCGAATGCCGCCGCGATTAGTACGCGCTGGCGCATGCCGCCGGAGAGTTCGTGCGGATAGCTTTTCAGCACACGTTCGGGGTCACGGATCTGCACCTCGTCAAGCAACTGACGGGTGCGCTGGTCGGCCCGTTGACCGCTCCAGCCGAGGATTCGCACCAGCCTGTCTATCATCTGGGGGCCGATGCGGCGCGAAGGGTTGAGCGCGGTGAGCGGATCCTGCGGGATCAGCGCCGTGCGCGCTCCGACCAGCGCGCGCCGCACTTTCGCATCGAGCCGGCCGAGGTCCTCGCCCTCGAGCAGCATGTCGCCTTCGACGATGCGCACGCTCGATGGCAGGACGCCGAGCACGGCCTTGCCGATCATGGTCTTGCCGGCGCCGCTCTCGCCGACCAACGCGCGCACCTCGCCGGGCTGGACTGCTAGCGACACCGAGCGCAGGACGCGCTGGCGATTGGGCAGAACCGCGCTGAGCGAGCGGATTTCGAGGCATGCGGTCATCGCAGCACCGGATCGAAACGGGCCTTCAGTCCCTCGCCGAACTGGCTGAAGGAAAGCACGGTGAGGATCAGCGTGACCAGCGGGAACACCAGCACCCACCAGGCCTGATGGATCGACAGCCGGCCCTCGGCGATGATGCTGCCCCAGGTCGGGTCGTCGGTCGAGATCGACAGGTTGACGAAGGAGAGGATCGCTTCGACGATGACGGCGATGCCCATTTCCAGCGACAGCAGCGCCACCACCGAAGGCAGCACATTGGGCAGCACCTCGCGCAGCATGATGCCGATGCGGCCATAGCCGGCGATGCGCGCGCTTTCGACATAATCCATGCGCGCCTGGCTCATCGCCTCGGCGCGGATCACCCGGCAGAAGCGTGTCCAGTCTATGACGGCGATTGCGATAATGACGGAGCTCAGGCCCGTGCCCAGCACCGCGACGAGAAGGATCGCGAAGAGCACCGGCGGGAAGGCCATCCAGACGTCGACGACGCGCGAGATGATGCGGTCGGCCCAGCCGCCGAAATAGCCGGCGATCAGCCCCAGCGCCGAGCCGACGAGGCAAGCTGCCGATGCCGCGGCGAAGGCGACGATGAAGGCGATGCGGCCGCCGAAGATCAGGCGCGACAAGAGATCACGGCCGAGGCTGTCGGTGCCAAGCCAGTAGCCGGGCTCGGCGCCGTCCAGCCAGAAGGGTGGAAGGCGCTCCAGCATCAGGTCCTGCGCGAGCGGGTCCTGCGGCGCGATCAGGGGCGCGAAGATCGCGGCCAGCAGCGCGATCAGCAGCCAGCCGCCGGCGAGCCACAGCCGCGGGCTCAAGCCATGACGCGAGGTGCGGGCCTCATCCATGGCGCAGCCTCGGATTGAGCAGCGCATACATCATGTCGACGGCAAGGTTGATCAGCACGAAGAGCAGCGCGAAGACCAGCACGATGCCCTGGATCAGCGGCAGGTCGCGGTTGATGACCGCGTCGATCGCCATGTTGCCGAGGCCTTCATAGGAGAACAGCCGCTCCACGATCACCGTGCCGCCGATGAGGAAGGTGAATTGCACGCCGACCAGCGTCAGCGTCGGCAGCGCGGCGTTCTTCAGCGCCTCGCGCAGGATGACCTGCGTTTCCGAAAAGCCCTTGACCCGCGCCAGCACGACATAGTCGAGGTCGAGCACTTCCTTAAGCGACTGCTTCAGCAGTTGCGCGATGATCGCGGCCAGCGGCAGCGCCAGCGCTATGGCCGGCATCAGCATGTGCTTCAGCAGGTCCCAGGTGAGGTCGAAGCGCAGCCTGAGGATGCTCTCGACGAGGTAGAATTGTGTGACGAAGGGCAGGTCGAGCTCCGGCGATACCCGGCCCGAAATATCGAACACCGGCAGCAGCACGCCGAACAAAAGGATCAGCACCAGTCCCCACAGGAAGTCGGGAATGGAGAGCGTCGCGCCACTTGCGACGTCGATTGCCGCTTCGATGGCCGTGCCCCGTTCACGCGCGCCGAGGATCGCCGTCGGCACGCCGATTGCAATCGCCATCACCAGCGCCACGGTTGCCAGTTCCAGTGTCGCCGGCAGCCGGTTGAAGACCAGTCCCAGCACGTCCTGGCGCAGCGAGATCGACGTGCCGAAATCGCCATGCAGCACGCCGCCGAGCCAGATGAAGAATTGCTGCACAATGCTCTTGTCCAGCCCGTAGAGCGCGCGCAGCCGCGCGATGTCCTCGTCGCTGGCGCCCGGCGGCAGCATCATGGCGATCGGGTCGCCGGGCGCGACGCGGATGACGACGAAGACGACGATGGCCACGCCGAACAGCGTGACCAGCATCGTCAGGAGACGAATGAGGAATCGTTGCGGAATCATGGTCGCCTGTAGGCCTGGCGGAAAAAGGCGCGCCACCGGACCGGTGACGCGCACGCAGTCTATGTCGCTGTCAGGCCGGGGTCATCAGCGCCGGCAGCAATGCTCCGGAAATGTGCTGCACGACATTCACCTTCTTGGAATGAACGATCGGCTGCGCGTACTGGATCAGCGGCAGCACATAGGCCTGCTCTGCGATGTACTTGTCGACCGCTTTCCAGCCGGCGATGCGCTTGGCCTCGTCCTTCTCGCCCCATAGCGGGCCGATCTTGGCGTCGAGGTCGTCGGTCTTCCAGGACGAGTGCGGCGAGGGCCCGAACATGGCAAAGCCGGTCGAGGTCGTGGGATCGCCGATGGCGTTGCCCCAGTTGTAGAAGGCGGCCGGCGCCAGCTTGTGCGCTGCGCGCAACTCGTAATGCTTGGCGATCTCGTAGACCTCGATGTTGGCCTCGATGCCGACCTTGCGCCACATGCCCACGATCGCCTGCACCATCTCGTAGTCCTTGGGCTTGAAGCCCTTGGTGGTCTGGATGGTGAACTTTGCCGGCTTCTTGGTCGAATAGCCGGAAGCGGCAAGCAGTTCCTTGGCCTTTTCCGGATTGTGGTCGACCTTGATCGACGGGTCGAAGGCTGCGTATTCCGGCGTCTCCAGTGTCGAAATCGGCTGACCGTAACCACGCAGCAGCCGCTTCACCAGAAGCTCCTTGTCCACCGCCATGACCGCCGCCTGGCGGACATTCTTGTCCAGCATCGCGTCCTTGTTGTTGAAGAAGATCATGCCGATGTCGGAGACGTTCTTGCACGTTCCGGCGAGACCGCTCTTGGCGATGAGCCGGTCATATTCCTCGTAGGGGATTTCGAGCGTCACCTGCGATGAGCCCGATTCGATCTCGGCGACGCGGCTTGCCGCATCGGTGACGAACTTGATCGTCACGTTCTCGAAGGCCGGTTTGGCGCCCCAGTAGTTCGGGTTGGCCTTGAGCCGCAGGAAGGCGTTGCGCTCGAACTTGTCGACCATATAAGGGCCAGTGCCGATCGGCGCCTTCTCGAAGCCTTCCGCGCCGACCTTCTGGTAGTAGGCCTTCGGCATGATGTAGCCGGTCAGGAACGACATCCATTTGAAATAGACCGGGTCGAACTGCACCACGTCGCCGGTGATCTTGTTGCCGTCGATCTTGAAGTTGTTGACGTTCTTCCAGACGAACTGGATCGGGTTGCCGGTCTTCTCGTCGCCCGCCCGCTGCAGCGACCAGACCACATCCTCGGGGGTGAAGGGCGAGCCATCGTGCCATTTCACGCCCTCGCGCACCGTCATCGTCACCTTGGTGCGGTCCTCGTTCCAGCCCCATTGGGTGAGCAGGCCGGGCGCGAAGGAAAGGTCCGGCTTCTGCGGGATGAACTGGTCGAACACCGACTGGTAGAGGCCCTGGATGGTTGGGTTGACCGCCGACGGGCCGGTGGTCGGGTCCCAGGACGGCAGGTTGACGTTGTAGGCAATGGTGAGTTCGCCGGCTGCTTTTGCCGCCCTCGGCAGGCCGAGCGTGGCCGCGCCAAGCGCGGCGGCGCCATATCCGAGCAAATCGCGTCTGTTGATGGTCATGGTCGTTCCCCTTGTTGGTTTGTCTTGTTCGCGCGGCGTTCAATAGGCTCAAGCTGGTGGGCAACCGCGCCTTGTCCATCCTGGAAGTCCTTGGCTCACTGTCCTCCGAGTTGTTGGGCGAGCATGAAGCCGGATCCGGCGCCGGTTCCGGCGCCGGGCCATGTCGCCGCGCCGGTGAGGTAGAGGTTGCCCACCGGCGTGTTCCAGCGGGCGAAGGAGCGCGCAGGGCGGAACAGGAAATTTTGCGCCAGGTGGTGGCTGCCGCAGATCTGGTCGCCGCCGACGAGGTTTGGATTCTCGCGCTCGAGGTCGAGTGGTGAGAACACCGCACGGCCCAGTATCTTCTGGCGCAGGCCCGGTGCGTAGCTCTCGATGATATCGAGCGCGCGCTCGGCATAGGCGCTTTTCACCGCGTCCCAATGGGCTGGCGCGATCTTGCCGGCCGCGTCGCCGAGTATTTCGGCCGGCAGCATGCGCACCTGCACCCACAGCACATGCTTGCCATCAGGCGCGCGTGATGGATCGACGGCCGTCGGCTGCCCGACAACCAGCACAGGCTGGTCCGGCAGCATACCGGCGATCGCCTGCTGGTATGTGCGCGACATGGTGTCGAGCGAAGGCGCCAGATGCACATAGGCAAACTGGCGGAGCTCGGCGCCGGCGCTCCAATCCGGCAGGTCGTTTAGCGCCAGATGGATCATCATCGTGCCCGGCGCGTGGCGGAATTCTTTCATCGCGGCATCGAAACCGGCGTCGCCGGAACCGCTGGGCAGGAGCTTGCCCGGCAATGCCCCGGGCGCGACACCGGCGATGACGGCTTTGCTGGCAACGTGGAAATCGCCGGATGCAAGCCGCACGCCGCTCGCGCGGCCGCCCGCAACCGTGATCTCGGCCACTTCAGCACCGGTCACGATCTTGCCGCCCGCCGCGGTCACCATTCCGGCAAGCGCCCGGATGATGGTGTCGGCGCCGCCCTTGCCCAGCACCATGCCAAAGCTCTGATTGGCCATCGATTCCAGGTAGGGGAACACCGCGCCCCCGGCGATGTCGGGGGCGAAGTCGAGATGCATGCCCCAGGCGGCGAGCGTCGTCCTGACATGCGGGGTCTCGAAATTCTCCTCCAGCCACGCGCGCGGCGAGGAGAGCAGCAGCCGGCCGGTGTCGAGCGCGCCGCCAAGGCCTTTCTTGCGCCAGAGGTTCCAGGCCGTGCCCGCCAGCGCGCGCGCGCTCATCGGCGATCCGAGTAGCCGGAAAAGGTGCTCTGCCTCGCCCGGGAAGGCGGCGACCAGCCGGCGCCAGGTGGCGGCATCGGCTGCCGAGAAGGCGGCCAGCCGAGCAGCGGTTTTCTCGAGATCGTTGCTGACCCCGAACCATTTGCCGTCGGGGAATACGCTGGCGAAACAGTCGGCCACGGGCGCGAACTCGAGACCGTGGATTTTCAATTCATTTGCATATTTCCGGTGGAAGGCCGAGCCGGCGAACAGGCTCAGATTCATCGCGCCGAAATCGTGCCGGAAGCCCGGAAGCGTGTATTCGCCGGTTTGCACGGCGCCGCCGATCGTCTGGCCGCGCTCGAAAATCGCGGTTTTCCAGCCTTTGAGCGCCAGATGCGCGGCGCATGCCAGACTGTTGTGGCCCGCTCCGACAAAGATGGCGTCGAACTCGCTCACGCCCCGCCCCAAAATGCTTTATGCTTAAAGATAATTGCAGATGCATATGTTTTCGTCTAGTAGGATATTAAGGGCCGCTACGAGCCTTGATGATCACCAGACAAGAGGGAACGAAAGACCATGGACACGCAAAAACTCCTCGGCGAGGTCGCCGGCCAGCTGCTTTCGGGCGCCATCAAGGTGGTCGATCTGTCGGCGCCGCTCGGACCGAACACGCCGCTGATCAAGCTGCCGCCGGAACTCGCCGTCGACACGCCGAAGGTCGAGATCCACTCGATCTCCAAGTATGACAAGAACGGCCCGTGGTGGGCCTGGAACTGGCTGAAGCTCGGCGAGCATTCGGGCACGCATTTCGACGCGCCGCAGCACTGGATCACCGGCAAGGACTATCCGGACGGCGCCACCGACACCATTCCGGTCCAGAGCTTCGTCGGTCCGGTCAACGTCATCGACTGCTCCAAGGAGGCAGCCGCCGATCACGATTTCCTGCTCACGGTCGACCACATCAAGGCCTGGGAGGCCAAGCACGGCGCGATCAACCCCGGCGAATGGGTGGTGATGCGCACCGACTGGTACAAGCGCAATGGCTCGGAAGCCGAATTCCTCAACGCCAACGAGACCGGCCCGCACACCCCCGGACCGACGGCCGAGGCCATCCAATTCCTGATCAGCAAGGACATCAAGGGCTGGGGCTCGGAGACGATTGGCACGGATGCCGGCAAGGCTGGCGGCATGGAGCCGCCGTTTCCGGCGCACACGCTGATGCACAAGGCCAACCGCTATGGGCTGGCCAGTCTCTGCAATCTCGATCAGTTGCCGGCGAAGGGTGCGATCCTGATCGCCGCGCCGCTCAAGATCGAGCATGGCACCGGCAGCCCGATCCGCGCGCTGGCCCTAGTCCCGAGGGGGTAAGGCCGAGGTCACGTCGATGAGCGGCGTCGATCACATCATCGTCGGCAGCGGCATCAACGCCCTGGTCTGTGCGGCGATGCTTGGCGCCAAGGGCGCGAGCGTGCTGGTGCTCGAGCGCAACGACCGCATCGGCGGCTGCATGCGTACCGAGGAGATCACCGCGCCGGGTTTCGTCCATGACGTGATGGCGACGACCTTCGTGCTGTTCATCACTTCGCCGGCCTTCGCCGCGTTGGGCAAGGACCTCGCGCGGCACGGGCTGGAGTTCTGCCACACCGCGACGCCCACGGGCGTGCTCAGGCCCGACGGCAGCCATGCGGTGCTTACCACCGACCGTGCCGCCAACATCGCGGTGCTGAACGGAATAGCCCCTGGCGACGGAGATCGCCATGGCGGCGACGTCGGCGGCATCGAGCGCGACGCCGGGCTGCTGTTCGGCCTGCTTGGCGGCGCGCTCTGGTCCTATCCGACGACCAAGCTTTTGGCCGGCGAAGCCTGGCGGCGCGGTCCGCGCAACCTTGCCGCCTTCATGGGCAAAGCGCTGGTGCCGGCGCGCGGCTGGCTGGAGACGACCTACGCTTCCGACACGGTTCGTGCGCTCTGGGCGCCCTGGGTGCTGCATGCCGGGCTCGGGCCGGAAGATGCCTTCTCCGGCCAGATCGCCAAGGTCATCGCCTTCGCCCTGGAAGCCGCCGGCGCGCCGATCGTCAAGGGCGGCGCTAACAACCTGCTGGCCGCCTTCGAGGCGCTGATCAAGGAACGCGGCGGCGACATCCGCGTCAACGCCGATGTCGCCTCGGTTGTGCAAAGCGGTGGCCGCGCCGCTGGCGTGCGGCTAGCCTCGGGCGAGACGCTGACGGCGGCCAAGAGCGTCATCTGCTCGGTCACGCCGACACAGCTCTACGGACGCCTGCTCGGCAAGGACGCGCCGGATGCAGCCGTGAAAGCGACGCAGGACTATCGCTACGGCAAAGGCGATTTCCAGATCCACTACGCTTTGAGCAAGCCACCGGCCTGGCGCGGCGAAGGCCTCGACAAGGTGGCGCTGCTGCATCTGACGCCGGGGCTCGACGGCGTCTCCAAGGCCTGCAACGAAGCGGTGCGCGGCCTGCTGCCGGAAGTGCCGACGATCTGCGTCGGCCAGCCGCACGCGCTCGACCCGTCGCGCTGCCCGGACGGCAAGGCCATCCTTTGGCTGCAACTGCCCGAGGCGCCGCGCCACATCAGGGGCGATGCCGCGGGCAAGCTCGAAGCGCCTCCGGACGGGCAGTGGACCGAAGCGTTGCGCGAGGCCTATGCCGAGCGCGTCGAGGCCATCCTCGCCCATCACATCGACGGCTTCCACGAGACAGTCATCGCGCGCCGCGCCTATTCGCCGGCCGATCTCGAAGCGATGAACATCAACCTGGTCGGCGGCGATCCCTACGGTGGCTCCTCCACGATCGACCAGTCCTTCCTGTGGCGGCCCTTCAAGGCGAGCCGCAACCACGAGACCGGCATCAAGGGTCTCTACCATATCGGCGCCTCCACCCATCCCGGCGCGGGTCTCGGCGGCGGCTCCGGCTTCCTTTTGGCGGGGCGGCTGTGATGGAACAGAAGCTCCCGGAAAGACGCCAGCGCATCTCCACCCTCGGCCAGATCGGCCTGCAGCAGTTCGCGCCCTATCTGATGAACCGCATCATGGGGCGCTACAATGCCACCTTGCGCGAGGACTTCCGCAAGCAGGGCCTGACCATTCCGCAGGTGCGCACGCTGGCCGTGCTGTCGGTCACCGACGGCGTCACCGTGAACGACCTGTCCGTCTATACGGTCATCGAGCAATCCACCTTGAGCCGCACGCTCGACGCGCTGGAGGGCCAGGGCCTTGTGCGGCGCGAGCAGGGCGTGACCGACAGCCGTTTTCGCCACGTGTTCCTGACCGATGATGGGCGTGCGCTGTTCACGCGCGCCTGGCCGGCCATGCACGAAGCCTTCGAAGCAATGTTCGAGGGCGTCGACGATGCCGAATATGCCGCGCTGATCGCGATCCTGCAGAAGATGCTGAAGAACATCCGCAAGCACGACATTTGAGTTTGACGTACGCGCCGCCAACCGAGGGTGGCAACGGAAGGAGGCAGAAATGGCCGAGCGGTCTTTTGCCAAGGAAGTCGAAAAACTGAGGCTGGGGGCCGGCGAGGAATTTGCCGGCGAAGGCATCCTCGCCATCACCAAGGCGCTGCTGCAATGCGGCGTCGGCTATGTCGGCGGCTACCAGGGCGCGCCGATCAGCCATCTGATGGATGTGCTCGCCGATGCGCAGGATATCCTCGGCGAGCTCGGCGTGCATTTCGAGGCGAGCGCTTCGGAGGCCACGGCCACCGCCATGCTTGCAGCCTCGGTGCACTACCCGATCCGCGGCGCCGCCACCTTCAAGTCGACGGTCGGCACCAATGTCGCCTCCGACGCGCTCGCCAATCTGGCCTCGGGCGGCGTCACCGGCGGCGCGCTGATCATCGTCGGCGAAGACTATGGCGAAGGTTCCTCCATCATGCAGGAGCGCAGCCACGCCTTCGCCATGAAGAGTCAGGTCTGGCTGCTCGATCCGCGCCCGAACTTGCCTTCCATCGTCAAGGCGGTGGAGGACGGCTTCGAGCTGTCGGAAGTGTCCAACACGCCGGTCATGTTGCAGGTGCGCATCCGTTGTTGCCACGTCCATGGCCATTTCATCGCCAAGGACAACAAGCGGCCGCCGATGACGGTGGCCGATGCGCTGTCGGCGCCGCGCCGCGACACCGGCCGCATCGTCCTGCCACCCGCTTCCTTCCTGCATGAGAAGGAGAAGGTCGCCAAGCGCTGGCCGGCGGCAGTGGATTTCATCAAGAGCCGCAAGATCAACGAGATGTTCGGGCCGGACCAGGGCCCGGTCGGCATCGTCATGCAGGGCGGCATGTACAACTCCGTCATCCGCGCGCTGCAACGGCTCGGTCTCGCCGACACCTATGGCGACACCGACGTGCCGCTTTATGTGCTGAACGCGGTCTATCCGCTGGTCGATGACGAGTTCCTGTCTTTCTGCGAGGGCAAGCAGGCGGTGCTGGTCGTCGAGGAAGGCCAGCCCAACTACATCGAGCAGGCTTTTGCTGCGATGCTGCACAAGGCGGGCCGCGGCACGAAGCTGGTCGGCAAGGAGCATCTGCCGATGGCCGGCGAATATACCGGCCAGGTGATGCTCGACGGCATCGGCTCCTTCCTGCGTGCGAATGCCCCGCATCTGCTGCCAGGCGAGGTGAGGGCGCCGAACAAGGTCGGCGAAGGCGTAGACACCGCCGACCTCATCAACGTCGTGCCTGGACGTCCGCCGGGCTTCTGTATCGGTTGCCCGGAGCGGCCGATCTTCGCCGCCACCAAACTGGTCGAGCAGGAACTCGGCAAGCACCACATCGCCTCCGATATCGGCTGCCACCTGTTCTCCATCATGCCGCCCTTCGAACTCGGCGCCACCACCATGGGCTACGGTCTTGGGCCGGCCTCGGCGTCGGCCTTCAACTCGCCCGAGGCCAAGCGCCGGTCCATCTCCTTCGTCGGCGACGGCGGCTTCTGGCACAACGGCCTGACCTCCTCGATCGGCAACGCGGTCTTCAACAAGAATGACGGCGTCATCGTCATCGTCGACAATTTCTATTCGGCGGCCACCGGCGGCCAGGACATCCTGTCCTCGCGCGCCTCCAACCGCACCAAGTCGACCAAGCATCCGATCACCGAGGCGGTGAAGGGCATGGGCGTCAAATGGCTGCGCCACATCGACCGCACCTATGATGTCGGCAAGATGCAGGCGACGTTGCGCGAGGCGCTGACCACCGACGAGAAGGGGCCGAAAGTTATCGTCGCCTCCTCCGAATGCATGCTGAACCGCCAGCGCCGCGAGAAGCCTGTCGTCGACAAGGCGATCAAGGGCGGCGAGCGCGTCGTCAAGCCGAAGTTCGGCGTCGACGAGGACATCTGCACCGGCGACCATGCCTGCATGCGACTCTCGGGCTGCCCGTCGCTGTCGGTAAAGTCGCTCGACGATCCGCTGCGCGACGATCCGGTGGCGTCGATCGACCAGAACTGCGTCGGCTGCGGCAATTGCGGCGAGGTGGCGGATGCCGCCGTGCTCTGCCCGTCCTTCTACCGCGCCGATGTCGTCCACAATCCCGGCCGCTGGGACCGTTTCCTCGAAAGCGCGCGCCGCGCCGCGATCGGGTTCTTCCAGCGTCGCCGTGAAAACCGCCGCCTGATGTTCGCCGATGCTTGATCACAACGCAGCCCTGCGCCCGAAGGCGGGCGCCCATGACGACGAGCGCGTCATCAAGCTTGCCGTGCTTGCGGTTGGCGGCCAGGGCGGCGGCGTGCTTGCCGACTGGATTACCGACGTCGCGGAACGCAACGGCTACATCGCGCAATCGACTTCCGTCGCCGGCGTCGCCCAGCGCACGGGCGCGACGATCTACTACATCGAGATGGCCCGCGACACCGGCCGGCTGCCGGTCTTCGCGCTCTCGCCTTCGCAAGGCGACGTCGACATCCTGATCGCCGCCGAGCTGATGGAGGCCGGCCGCGCCATCATCCGTGGCTTCGTCACGCCCGAGCGCACGACGCTGATCGCCTCGTCGCACCGTATCGCCGCGGTCTCGGAAAAGATCGAGCCGGGCGACGGCCGCGCGTCATCCGAAAAGGTCCACGCGACGGCGCAAGCGGCGGCGAAGAAGTTCATCGCCTTCGACATGGAGAAGATCGCCGCCGAGAACGGCACCATGATCTCGGCCAGCCTGCTCGGCGCGCTGGCGGGGTCGGATGCGCTGCCCTTCACGCGCGAAAGCTACGAGCAGGCGATCGGCGCCGGCGGCCGTGGCGTGAAGCCGAGCCTTGCCGCCTTCGCCGCTGCCTGTGACCGCGCACGCGGGATTGCTGCTCCGACCGCGGGCACGGCCGCTTCGAAGCCTGCCGTCGCCGAAAGCAAACCGGCGCCACAGGTCAGCGGGCCCGAAACGCTCATGAAGGGTTGGCGGGATCTTGCCGCCCGCGTCGCGGCGCTGCCGGAACCCCTGCGCGACATGGCCGGACGTGGCCTGAAGAAGGTCGTCGACTACCAGGACATCGCCTATGGCGTCGAATATCTCGACCGGCTGGACAAGGCCGTCGCGCTGGACAGTGCGGAGCGCGATTGCGCGCTGTCGGTTGCCGCCGCCAAACACCTGGCCAATGCCATGTGCTACGACGACATGATCCGGGTCGCCGATCTGAAGACGCGCTCGAGCCGCGACCTGCGCGTGCGCAGGGAGGTCGGCGTCAAGGAAGGTTCGGTCCTGCAGGTGACCGAATATTTCCATCCGCGCATCGAGGAGTTCTGCGGCACGCTGCCGGCGGGGCTGGGCAGCTACATTGAAAGCCGGCCCAGGCTCGCCGCCTTCCTCGACCGACGCATCAATCGCGGTCGCCATATCCGCACCGACAGCTTTTCCGGCTTCGCCATGCTGTGGTTCATCGGCGGCCTGCGCCGCTGGCGCCGCCGCCTGCTGCGCCACAAGGTAGAGGTAGAGCACCTGGAGCGCTGGTATGAACTGGCGCTGGCACAAGCACATGCGGACTATGCGTTGGGCACAGAGGTCCTGAACTGCCGCCGGCTGATCAAGGGCTACAGCGATACCCATGCCCGCGCCCAGTCGAAATTCGACCGCGTGCTCTCGGCGCTTCCCATGCTCAAGGGTCGCGAAGACGCTGCCGACTGGATACGCCGCCTGCGTGAGGCGGCGCTGAAGGACGAAAGGGGTGACATGCTCGACGGCGCGTTGAAGACCGTGGCGACGATCGGCGACAAGCTGGCTTCATGATTTTGCCCTGAAAGGCAGCCTATTCGCTTGCTTCCCGTCCTGAAATCTCTTCGACAAGGATACGGAAAAAGACGTGCGGCAAGCTGTTTGACGTGGGAGGCGTGACGGGCTTGAGCGCACCGGGCTCCCACCAGTCCGTGTGCTTGCTCAACACCGCCCAAGCGTGGTCGCGCTGAACCTTGTGGCCGATCTGGTCCGGCAACTCCTCGTAGCGGCCGTCGACAATCACGCTTCTCCAGCCGCGGCCCTCGGCATGCTCTTGTATCTGGGCGCACACCAGGGGATTGGCCCGCAACCAGTCGATCTTCTTGCCCAGCAGGGAGAAGGCGTAGAGTTGGCTATCGGCGTAGGCGTAATTGAAAGGCACGACATAGGGTTGGCCGTTCTTCGCGCACGCCAGATGGCCGGTGCGGTTGGCGGCAAGCAATTTCGTGCACTCCAAGGTGGACAGCGTGCGGATCATCATCGGCGTGATCTCCTGTTCACAAGGCCTCTGGCCCAGTTTCCCGTCGATCCTATCGGGGAGCGCGCCAAGGCACATTGATATGGATCAATTCGTCGAAGGCAGGGCTTGCCGTGCCTATGACAAGGCGGCGCCACCGCCGATCTAACGAAGATGTGATCTATCGCGCTCCGACGGGATTCGTCCGTGCCTCCGTTCTACGCAGGTAGGGACAAATCACGGAGGATCTTATGCTCTCAAGGTATTTTCTACCGTTTGCGCTGGCCGCCAGCACCTTG
>JBFLWR010000178.1:0-2994 GCA_040755925.1 Pseudomonadota bacterium | reverse complement strand
TCCATTCGGGCTTGCGCAGCACTTCCTGATCGG
Source organism: Pseudomonadota bacterium (assembly GCA_040755925.1). Lineage (GTDB taxonomy): Bacteria > Pseudomonadota > Alphaproteobacteria > Rhizobiales > Rhizobiaceae > Mesorhizobium. Next base: position 2,961 of record JBFLWR010000178.1, on the reverse strand, counting down.
GCTTGTGCTCCTTCTCGGGATGCCGCGGGCGCGGCGCGTTGGCGATCGTGTCGAGAACAGTAACCATCTCAAACCCTTCGCGGCCGCGAACTCCGCAGCCGCCTGTCATTTTCATCTAGGACTTTTCGAAGCAAAGAAAAAGGCCGCGCCGGCGCATGCCGCCACGGCCTTTTTCGCATAGCGGGATTCGACCCGGTTCAGCGGCGTACCAGCCGCCCCACCCAGATCAGCAGGCAGGCGCCGATGAACCCGGTGATCAGATAGGCGACCCAGCCGACGCCGAAAGTCTGGATGTTGAGAGCCTGCAGGATCGCGTTCAGCACTATCGCGCCGACGATACCCATGATGATGTTCATGAAGATGCCTGTGTTGCTCTTCATGACCATCTCGGCAAGCCAGCCTGCCAGGCCGCCGACGATGATTGCTGCGATCCAGCCGACGCCATTCATATGCATGTGCCAATTCCTCCTCGATCAGGTGAAAATGCATCCGGATACGAACTGCCTTGCCGTCAGGTTTCTCCGGCTGCCGCGTGTGAGTCTCGCGAGGCCAATCTATCATGCGTTCAAGGCGCGGCCATAGGCGTCGAGCACGCTTTCCTTCATCATCTCCGACAGCGTCGGATGCGGGAAGATCGTGTGCATCAGCTCTTCCTCGGTCGTCTCCAGGTTCATCGCCACAACGAAACCCTGGATCAGCTCGGTCACCTCGGCGCCGACCATATGCGCGCCGAGCAGCTGCCCCGTTTTCTTGTCGAAGATGGTCTTGACGAAGCCCTGGTCCTCGCCGAGCGCGATCGCCTTGCCATTGGCGCTGAACGGGAAGCGGCCAACGCGGATATCCTTGCCCTCCGCCTTGGCCCGGGCCTCGGTCAGGCCGACTGAAGCGACCTGCGGGCTGCAATAGGTGCAGCCCGGGATCTTGAGCTTGTCGATGGCATGAACGCCCGGGAAATTCGCTATCTTCTCGATGCAGACCACGCCCTCGTGCTCGGCCTTGTGCGCGAGCATCGGCGGTCCGGCGACGTCGCCGATCGCATAGATGCCGGGCACGTTCGTCTTGCCATAGCCGTCGACGACCACGCAGCCGCGGTCGGTCTTCACGCCCAGCCCTTCCAGTCCGAGATTCTCGATGTTGCCCTGCACGCCCACGGCGGAGATCATTCGGTCGGCGGTGATCTTCTCGACTTTGCCGTCCTTCATCTCGACATGCGCGGTGATCGAGTTGGCGCCCTTGTCGACCTTGGTGACCTTGGCCTCGAGGATGATCTTCATGCCCTGCTTCTCGAACTGCTTCTGCGCGAATTTCGAGACTTCGGCGTCCTCGACCGGCATCACCGCCGGCATCAGCTCAACCACGGTCACTTCGGCGCCCATGGTGCGGTAGAAGGAGGCGAACTCGATGCCGATGGCGCCAGAACCCATGACCAGCAGCGACTTCGGCATCTCCTGCGGCACCATCGCCTCGAAATAGGTCCAGATCAGCTTCCCGTCCGGCTCGATGCCTGGTAGCGCCCGCGGCCTTGCGCCGGTCGCAAGGATGATGTGCTTGGCGGTGTAGGTGCCCTCGCCCTTGACGCCTTTCGGCACAGGCGGCTGCGGCTCCATCGGCTTCTTGGCGGTCTTGGAGACGACAACCTCGCCGGGCTTCGAAAGCTTCGCCTCGCCCCAGATGACGTCGACCTTGTTCTTCTTCATCAGGAAGCCGACGCCGGTGTTGAGTCGCAGCGAGACCTTGCGCGAGCGATCGACCACGGCCGCGGTGTCCGGGCTGACCTTGCCGCCCTCGAGCTTCAGGCCGTAGTCCTTGAGGTGATCCGAGTAGTGCATGATCTCGGCCGAGCGCAGCAGCGCTTTTGTCGGGATGCACCCCCAGTTCAGGCAGATGCCGCCGAGGTGCTCGCGCTCGACGATTGCCGTCTTGAAGCCGAGCTGGGCGGAGCGCACCGCCGTGACGTAGCCGCCGGGGCCTGAGCCGATGATGATGACGTCGTAGGATTCAGCCACGGGTTTCTCCCTGATCACTTTCGAGGATTAGAGTTCCAGCATCACGCGCACGAGCGGCGCCAGCGCCTGCCCGATCCGACGCGTGTTTTCGGCATCGAGATGGACGCCGTCGAGCGGTGTGGTCGTCGCCACGCTGCCGGCATCGAAGAAGCCGCAGCCGGCTTCGTCGGCAAGCGCGGAGTACTGCGCCGCCAGCCGGCGTGATGCGTCATCACCGCCGGCGAACATTTCCTTGAATTCCGAATTGTCGGTGCGCGAGACGGTGGGTGGCGAGACGAGCAGGATCTGCGGCGCCTCCCAATCGAACGGGTAGTCATGGCCGCGCACGATGTCGATCAGCCGCTGCATGCCTTGTTTGGCGGCGACCGGATTGCCGTGGATCCAGGGCTTCATGTCGTTGGAGCCGAGCAACAGGATGATGAGGTCGAGCGGCGCGTGGCTGGTCAGGACCGTCGGGAGCACCCTTGCGCCATTGCGGTCGGCGCCGGCCAGATAGTCGTCGAAAGCCGTGGTGCGGCCATTCAAGCCCTCGGCAATGACCTCGATACCGTCGCCAAGCGCCTCTTTCAGCGTACTCGGCCAGCGGTCTTCAAGCGCATGGCGGCCGAGGCTGGCGGCGTCATAGCCCCAGGTCAGCGAGTCGCCATAGCAGAGAATTGTCTTCATACGCTTGCCCTACCCCTCCCGTGCCAGACCGGCGAGCACCGCGGGCGCTCGACATTGCATGACGGCTTCCGCAATGCCGAACCCCGACAGCCGGACCATGGAAAACAAAGGCGGAAGGCGGATGAAGAAGTTCCGCACCGCCTCGCCCTTCTCAGACCAGCATGCCCAGCGGGTTTTCGATCATGCGTTTGAAAGCGCCGAGGAGTTCGGCGCCGAGCGCGCCGTCGACGGCGCGGTGATCGGTCGACAAGGTCACCGACATCACGGTGGCTATCTTGATCTCGCCCTT
>JBFLWR010000177.1:0-5398 GCA_040755925.1 Pseudomonadota bacterium | reverse complement strand
GAGGATATACAGCACCCAGTAGTTCCAGCCCGAGAGAAAGCCGGCGAAGGGGCCGAAGTATTTGTCGGCGAAGTAGCTGAACGAACCGGCAACCGGCTCGTCCACGACCATCTCGCCCAACTGGCGCATGATGAAGAACGCGATGATGCCCGCAATGCCGTAGCCGAGCAGCACGGCCGGGCCGGCCGTCTGGATCGTCTGGGCGATGCCGAGGAACAGGCCTGTGCCGATCGCGCCGCCAAGCGCGATCAGCTGGATGTGGCGATTCTTTAGACCGCGCCGGAGCTGACCACTTTTATCGTTTGAAACCATGTCTCTTCCTGTCTTCTCTTTACCGTGAGGCCGGCTCGTGCACCTTGCCGGTCCCGCGAAATAAAATTGCGCGCGCAACGAACGGCGCCGGTGGGCCGGGCGGCACGCGCCCCGGGGCGGACAGCCTTCCGGGGTGTGCCCAGTGTATCGCCGGAGTCGAAAAATATGATTTCATCTGGTACGCTGGCAAACCCTGATTCATACAATTCCGTTTCGCATTTGACCACTGCGAGGAAATAAAAGTGCAGATTTCCGCTCTCGACCCGATCGATCTGCGTCTGCTTGCCGCACTGCAGGAAAACGGCCGCGCCTCGAACCTCGAACTGGCCCAGACCATCAAGCTCTCCCCCGCGCAGACCTTGCGGCGGCACCGGCGGCTCGAGGAACTCGGCGTGATCCGGCGCTACGAGACGCGGCTCGACGCCGGCAGCCTCGGCTTCGGCGTAGTGGCTTTCATTCAGGTGACGATGGAGCGCGGCCACATGCGCGAGCTCATGAAATTCAAGGAGCTCGTGGCGACGCTGCCGCAGGTGCAGGAGTGCTACTCCGTGACCGGGGACATCGACTATGTGCTCAAGGTGGTCGCGCGCGACCTCAAGGCGCTCTCCGAATTCCTGCTCGACACCTTGATGCGCGCGCCGGGCGTGAACAGCGTGCAGTCGATCGTGTGCCTCGACGAACTCAAGGGGACGAGCGCGATGCCGCTGGAAGCGTGAACGGCGACACGACAGCAAAGGCGGCGCGCAGTGCGCAAGGGGGTCCGGGACGACAATCGGCGCCGCGGCACGGCACCGGTCCCGCGTAATCTTCAACAGCACGAAAATCTCTTTTTCAGACAACAGCATGACGATTTTACCGCGTCTTCGCCCGGCACGCGGGGCCGGCCGCCCCCGCGCCTGCTGGGCGCGGGCCGCAGCAGCGCAGAAAACACCGGCAACGGAGCCGATGCCAGGTAATGTACGTACCCTCTGAAGGCTTGCCAAACGACACCGCTGTGATATAAAAATCAGCTAATTAGACTGTCTATTGCGCCTTGTGCGCATCCGGGTCGGACCATGAGTCTTCTGGAACTCAGAGGCATTTCCCGGCACTTCGGTGCCATCCACGCCCTGACCGACGTGACGCTGAGTCTGGAACCCGGCCAGGTGGTGGGCCTCATGGGCGACAACGGCGCCGGCAAATCGACGCTCGCGAAAATCATCGCCGGCAACTTTCCGCCCTCGCACGGCGACATTCTCATCGACGGCAAACCGGTGCACTTCGGCAAGCCGGTCGATGCGCGCGCGCGAGGCATCGAAGTCGTCTATCAGGAACTCGCGCTCTGCGACAACCTTACGGCGGCCGCGAACGTCTTTCTCGGCCGCGAGCCTCGCATCGGCTTCGGGCCGTTCCGTATCCTCGATCACGCGTCCATGTACCGGCGCGCCGGCGAACTCTTCAAGGAACTGAAGTCCGAAACGCGCCCGCGCGACCTCGTCCGGCAGATGTCGGGAGGCCAGCGCCAGGCGGTGGCCATCGCCCGCACGCGCCTTTCGGAAGCGCGGCTCGTCATCATGGACGAGCCGACCGCCGCGATCAGCGTGCGCCAGGTGGCGCAGGTGCTCGACCTCATCAAGCGCCTGTCCGAACACGGCGTGGCCGTCATTCTCATCAGCCACCGCATGCCCGATGTCTTCGACGTGGCCGACCGCGTGGTCGTCATGCGGCGCGGGCGCAAGGTGGCGGACAAGAAAACCAGCGCCTCCTCTCCGGAGGAAGTGACGGGTCTCATCACCGGAGCCATTTCCGCCGCCTGAACCTGCCCCGCACGGGAGCCACCCAATTGAACGAGCCGCCGGAAAGGCCTTCTTCCCTCTCGACCCTGCTCGACGACCCCGCCGCCCTGAAGACCCACACCTTCTGGACCGGGCTCGCCGCGAGCCAGGTGTTCTGGGTCGTGCTTGCCACCATCGTTGCGTGCGTGTTGCTCTCGATCGTGACCACGAGCTTCGCGACCTCGCAGAATCTTTTCAACGTCACGCGCAACTTCGCCTTCGTGGCGATCGTCGCGCTCGGCATGATGGCCGTGATCGTCACGGGCGGCATCGACATCTCGGTGGGCTCGACCATCGGCATCAGCGGCATCGTGCTTTCGGTGGTCATGAACGCGGGCTACCCGATCTGGGCCGGCATCGGCATGGGGCTGCTCACTGCGGGGCTCGTGGGGCTCGTCAACGGCTTGCTGATCGCGTATCTGGACATGCAGCCCTTCGTCGTGACGCTCGGCATGCTGAGCGTGGGCCGCAGCCTCGCGCTCGTGTTCTCCGGCAGCCGCACGATCTTCGACTTCGGCCCGGACGGCAGCAAGCTCCTCGCGCTCGGCGGCGGCGCAACCTTCGGCATTGCCAATCCGGTGTGGTTTCTGATCGTCCTCGCCGTGATCTTCTGGTTTGCCTTTCGCTGGACGCGCTGGGGCCGCTACGTCTTCGCGGTCGGCGGCAACCGCGACGCGGCAAGACTCACCGGCGTGCCGGTGCGGCGCGTGATCTGCTCCGTGTATGTGCTTTGCGGCCTCATGGCGGGCGTGGCGGCCATGCTCGAGGTCGGCTGGCTCGGCGCCGTGACGACGGGCCTCGGCACCGGCGACGAGCTGCGCGTGATCGCCGCCACCGTGATCGGCGGCACCAACCTCGTGGGCGGCGTGGGCAGCACGTTCGGCACCGTGGTGGGCGCGGCGCTCATCGAGGTCATCCGCAACAGCCTGATCCTGCTCGGCGTCGATTCGTTCTGGCAAGGCACGCTCGTGGGCACCTTCATCATCGTCGCCGTGCTGTTCAACCGGCTGGGCGGCGCGCGGCAGGGAGAGTGACAGAATCTTCGGGCAATCCGAAGACAGGCAGGGCAAAGCGCCGCACACAGGCGCCCGGTTGATTCATCTGGATTACTACATAACTTTTCTGCACACGTCAGTTGGGGAGACACCGGTGCCGCCAACCCGGCACTAAACAGAGAGACACAGAGAGAGACAGGAGAAAGCCATGAAGAAAACGTGGATGTACCTTGCTGCGATCGGCACGCTCGCCGTGCTGGCCTCATCGGCCGTCGCAGCCGACAAGACGCTGGCGCTCGTCGTGAAGGGTCTGGACAACCCTTACTTCGACCTCATGCACCAGGGCTGCGAGCGGGCCAACAAGGAGCTCAACAAGCAGGGCTACACCTGCTACTACACCGGCCCTGCCACGGCCGCCGACGAAAGCGCCGAAGTGCAGATCATCGACGACCTGCTGACCAAGGGCGTCGCCGCCATGGCGATCTCGCCTTCGAACGCGCCCGCCGTGGCCGAGGTCCTGCGCCGCCGCGCCGCGAAGATCCCGGTCATCACCGCCGACGCCGATCTGCTGCCGAAGGACGCCTCGCTGCGCAAGACCTATGTCGGCACCGACAACTACGAGCTGGGCGTCAAGCTCGGCCAGCAACTGAAACTGCTGCTGCCCAAGGGCGGCAACATCTGCCTCGTGATGGGCAACCCGGCCGCCGAGAACATCAACCAGCGCGCCCAGGGCACCCGCGACGTGCTCTCGGGCAAGAAAGGCATCGCGAAGCTCGACGGCGAAAACGGCTGGCACGAACTGAACGCCTGCCCGCTCTACGTGAACGACGACGCCGCCAAGGCGAACCAGATGATGCAGGACACGCTGACGGCCAACCCCACCGGGCTCGACGCCTTCGTGCTGGAAGGCGGCTGGCCGCTCTTCGCGCCCGAAGCCTATTCGCAGGTGGTGGCGCCGATCATGGACAAGATCCAGAGCGGCAAATTCGTGATCGTTTCGGCCGACACGCTCGGACCGGAGTTGCAGGCGCTCAAGGACCACAAGGTCAATGTGCTGGTCGGGCAGCGGCCGGAGGAGATGGGCTATCGGGCCGCGATGGTCATGCGCGATCTGGCGGAAGGCAAGTCGGTGCCGCCGGTGATCCATACCGGGCTCGATACCTGCACGTGGAAGAACGCCGATACCTGCCTCAAGCATTGAGGAACGGCGCGGGGCCGGGGCGGCTCTCCTGCCCCGCGCCCTGCCGGCCCCAGAAGCAATACGCGATGAGCATGCCTTCGATGGCGACCCTTAGCCTTTCAGCGACCAGCGGCCTTTTATGTCGTAGTGCGTCTTGCCGACCCAGCTATCGATCAGGACGAACTCGTGTACGGTCCAGGTGACCGGTTCGATCGCGCGCGGGCCGAATCTGCGCTTCTCATAGAGCAAGGTGAGGTGGGGCGTGAAACGCCGCCTTGATACGCGCAGACCTTTCCTTGCGAGCGCACGCCCAAGCGTTTGCTGCAGCGCGGTCAACTCGCCCGGCTCGGTGCCTCCTTTGAGCACCAGCGGAAAATTGCCCTGCCTTCCCTCGAAGCTCACGACCCGGTCGAAACTCACATCGAAGGGCGGTATATCGATTGTCGCTGCAGCCGCGCAGGCATCGGCGACGGCGCCCTCGGGCATACGCGCAAAATCGCTCAGGTGCTGCAGCGAAATGTGCAGACGCCCGGTGAGCAGCATCGGCGCCTCGATTTGCAGTCCAGAACGCAGGCCGCCAACGGTGTGAGCCACGCGAGCGGCCGTTTCCGGATCGGGCATCACGGCAAAAAACACGTGACGCGACAGCGCCCGGGCCACAGCCCGCTGGGGTACTTCGATGCCGGGTAGCGTGAGTTGGGTCACGGCGAAGGATCAGTCGAGCGGGGCAATCGCGCGTTCTGCGCAGGTTAGCACAGGGAGCTTGACGCTCGCGTTGTTCATCCACAGTCGCGGCCCGTTCAATTTGGTGCGCCGTAGCGAGTACCGTCTTACGCTCGCGGCATTCGACGACGACTAGCCAGAGGAGCCCGCGGATTTTTCGCCGCGATGCGTGCGCCCAAACGCGCAAAACCTGCGCCGGAAGCCCAGGGCAAGCTGCAATCTGGACGAAAGGGACGTGCGTCGAAGGAAACGCAAAAGGCAGCGGGTTAAAGCGGTCTCCGGAACCAGGGTAAACATCCACTACTGCACGAGATACTTCCGAATGGTTGGCATACGGAGTATATTCGCCGTGAAGGAATGATTCCAGAACGGAG
>JBFLWR010000176.1:0-8959 GCA_040755925.1 Pseudomonadota bacterium | reverse complement strand
ATCTGGCCGCGCGAGTTCATCCTCGCCGCGCGCGCCGCCGGCAAGGGCATGACGCAGATCACCATCGAGCACATCCTGCCCAACATCGCCACGCTGCTGCTCGTCCAGGGCACGATCCAGTTCGCGCTTGGCATCCTGGCCGAGGCCGGCCTTTCCTATGTCGGCCTCGGCGCGCAGCCGCCAATGCCGAGTTGGGGCCGCATGCTGTTCGACGCGCAGACGCGCATGGTCACCGCGCCCTGGATGGCGATCTTTCCGGGCATGGCCATCGTCATCACCGTGCTCGGGCTGAACCTGCTCGGCGATGGCATCGCCGACATCCTCGATCCGAAATCGCGGCGGCAGCGATGAACCTGCTCGAGATCGAAAACCTGTCGCTGACGATCGGCGAAACACCGATCCTGAAAGATGTCGAGTTCGCCATCGCGCCTGGCGAGGTGGTCGGCCTTGTCGGCGAATCCGGTTCCGGCAAATCAATGACGGCGCTGACCGTCATGCGCCTTCTGCCGCATCTGGCGCACGCCAGCGGGCGCGTCGCTTTTAGCGGCATCGACATCCTTGGCGCGACCGAGGACCAGATGTGCGCGCTACGCGGCGACGACATCGGGATGGTTTTCCAGGAGCCGATGACCGCGCTCAATCCGGTGAAGACGATCGGCGAGCAGGTGGCCGAGGGCATTCGCTGGCACACCAAGGAAAGCCGCGCCGAAGCCGAGGCGCGCGCGCGAAAAATTCTCGACCGCGTCGGCCTGCCGGAAGCGAAATTCCCGATGTCGCGCTACCCGCACCAATTGTCCGGCGGCCAGCGCCAGCGTGTCGTCATCGCCATTGCCTGCGCGCTGAAACCGAAGCTCTTGATCGCCGATGAGCCGACGACTGCGCTCGACGTGGTGCTGCAGGCGCAGATCCTCGACCTGTTGCGCGATCTGGTGGCCGAGAACCGTATGGGCCTCCTGCTCATCTCGCACGACCTCGCGGTGGTGACTGAGATGGCCGACCGCCTGACCATCCTGCGCCGCGGCGAGGTAATGGAAGCGGGCGACACGGTTCGCACGCTGTCGGAACAGTCCCACCCCTACACGCGCGAACTGGCGCTGGCATCGATGCATGTGCCGGCGCGCCCAAAGACACATCCCACCGGTTCCGCCAGACCGCTGCTCGAAGTCGACGGCGTCAGCCGGGATTATCCGGGACGGCGCATCTCCTTATTCCGACCCGCCGAGCCGATCCGCGCCGTCGACAATGTCTCGTTGACGATCGAGCCCGCGCAATCGGTGGCGCTGGTCGGGCGCTCGGGCTGCGGCAAATCCACCCTCGCCCGCATGATCCTCGCACTCGACAAGCCGACGGCCGGAGCAATCCGTTTTCACGGCGAGACCATGACCGGCAAAAGCGAAGCCGCGTTGAAGCCATCGCGGCGCGACATGCAGGTGGTGTTCCAGGACCCCTATGGCTCCTTCGACCCGCGCCAGAAGGTCGAGAAGCTGGTGGCCGAGCCGCTGCATCTGCTGGAGAAACAGCCGGCCGAGGCCGAGCGTCGTGAGATGGTCTCGCACGCGCTGCACGAAGTCGGGCTCGGTCCCCGCGACATGGACAAATACCCGCATGAATTCTCTGGCGGTCAGCGCCAGCGACTGTCGATCGCGCGCGCCATCATCACGCGGCCGAAGCTGGTGGTGGCTGACGAGCCCGTCTCGGCGCTGGATGTCTCGATCCGCGCCCAGATCCTCGACCTCTTCGCCGAACTCAACCAGAAGCTCGGCATCGCCTATCTCTTCATCACGCACGACCTCACGGTCGCCCGCGCAATCACCGACGAGGTCCTGGTGATGCATGACGGCAAGATCGTCGAGCGCGGCAGGACGGGCGACGTGCTCGATAATCCGCGCTCGGAAGCGGCGCGGGCGCTTGTCGCCGCGGCGCCCGATCTCCACCGCGCAATCGCGCGGCGCATGCAGGAACAGGGCTGAACGGACTGGCTGTTTTAGCCTTCCGGCTTCACCAGGTCGACCGGGCTGATTTCGAGCAGGTCGAGCGTGCGGCGAAGAAGCTTCACCTCGCTCTCGGCAAGCTTTGAGTCGGCCTTGGCGATTTCCGCCATGTGCCGCGCAAGCAGCTTGCGCCGCTCGATATCGAGGTCGCGGAACAATGCTATCGCCTGCGAGCCGTTGGTCTCGTAGCCATAGTCGTTGAGATATTCGATGACGTTGTCGATACTGGCTTCGGGAATGCCGAACGCCTCCTTGCAGATACGCCGGAAGACAGCCATCTCGCTCTCGGATACCGAGCCGTCGGCCAGGATCATCCGGAACAGCATAAGCAGCTCAGCAGACAGTACCGGATCGTCCGCCACCTTGCGCACGCCGGGGTCGCCGTCGAAGATCGAACGTATCTGATCGAGCAGCGCCATGGCCATCAGCCTCCCTTCGCGATTCCTGCAGGATTGTTAGCGTGGAATCAACCTTGCGCAAACGGGGTAGGCGTGTTGCAAGCTGCGTTTCCCCTCGCCGCGATTGGCAGCCCGATGATCGACCTGACTTTGCACACCGTCCTGATGCTTGCTGGCGCTGCGTTCGCAGCGGGTTTTGTCGACTCGATCGCTGGCGGCGGCGGGTTGATCACCATCCCGGCACTGTTGCTTGCGGGTTTCTCGCCGGTCGCGGCGCTCGGAACCAACAAGCTGCAAGGCATGTTCGGCTCCGGCTCGGCAACGATCCACTATGCCGCGAAGGGCCATGTCGATCTGCGCCGCCAGTTGCTGTCCGCGGTCCTCGCGCTTGTCGGCGGCGCCGTCGGCGCGCTGCTGGCGACCGTCGTGCCCGGCAACTTCCTGCGCGCGCTCCTGCCGCTGCTTCTGATCGCGATTGCGCTCTATTTCGCCTTCAAGCCCAATATGGACGACATCGACCGCGCCGAGCGGCTGTCGCCGTTCCTGTTCGGCCTCGTCATCCCGCCGCTGATCGGCTTCTATGACGGCCTGTTCGGCCCCGGCGCCGGCTCGTTCTATATGCTCGCTTTCGTTACACTCGCCGGCTACGGCGTGCTCAAGGCGACGGCCCACACCAAGCTGCTCAATTTCGCATCCAACATCGGCGGCTTCGTCGTCTTCGCCGCCGTCGGGGTCATCGACTGGAAAATCGGTTTGATGATGGGCGTGACGCAGTTCCTCGGCGCTCGTCTCGGCGCCGGTCTCGCCATCCGCATTGGCGCGAAGCTGATCAAGCCGCTGCTGGTCGTCGTCTGCCTGGCGCTTGCCGTGAAGCTGCTCGCCGACCCGGCCAATCCGCTGCGTCAGATGCTGGGCGTGTAAGACCACACAGCCCCTGCCACGTCGGACGGTTTGGATTCAAGGGGCGGTCTGCTAGAGTTTTGCCATGTCGGTCGAGACAGAGCGCCATCGGCAGGACAACCGCTCGCCCGCCCTCCATTTCGAGATGGCGCGGCGCACTCCTGTTCCCTCGCTCGCCGGCATCGTCACCGATATCTGCGGCTACCGCGAAACTAGGTCCGGGCATTTCCGCATCGTCGAATACGCCTCGCTCACCGTGCCGCTGGTGATCAGTTTCGCCGAGGCCTTCGCCATAGGGCTTGGCCGCGACCCAGGCGACAATGATCGCTACGCCAGCTTTGCCGCCGGCCTCTACGCCGGCCCGGTCATGATCGAATCCTTCGGCGGTTCCTGCTGCGTCCAGGTCAATTTCACCCCGCTTGGCGCCAGGCGATTCTTCGGCCTGCCGATGAGCGAGTTGCGGGACCGCATGATCGGGCTTGACGATGCGCTGGGCTTTGACGGCATCGCGCTGCGCGAGCGCCTTGGCGAAGCGTCTGACTGGAATTCCCGATTTGCGATTGCCGAGGACTTCATCTCGAGCCGGCTGGCCGAGGCGAACGAGCTCTCACCGGAGGTCCGTTGGGCTTACCGAACGGTCATCTCCTCCGGCGGCCGCACCCGCGTCTCGACGCTTGCGGAAGAACTGGGCTGGAGCCGCAAGCATCTGGCCGCGAAGTTCACTGATGCGATCGGCATCGGGCCGAAGACGCTGTCGCGCATCGTACGCTTCAACCGCGCGCTTTCCCTGTCGAAACAGCAAGACGATGATTGGGCCGGCATCGCCACCGATTGCGGCTATGCCGACCAGGCCCATCTGGTGCGCGAGTTCCGCCAGTTCGCCGGTGAGACGCCGACGGCTCTCGCTGCGCTGGCATAGACCTGCCCTCGGGCGAGGTAACATTTCTTCAAGACGCCCGACCGGCTTTCGCGGACACTTGGCTCATCGATTGAAAAGGAGATGAACATGCCTACGGCAACGGAAGCACCTCGCATCTACGCCGCTCTTCGCTACAGGAACGCTGGCACGATGATCGACTGGTTGTGCGAAGCCTTCGGCTTCGAGGTCCGCGCACGTTATGGCGAAGGCGACGTCGTCCACCACGCCGAGCTCGCCTTCGGCTCATCGATGATCATGCTGGGCACCGCGCGCGACGACGATTACGGCAAGATGGTCGGCGAGCCGGGCGGCGGTGGCGGCAAGTCGATCTACATCGCCGTCGACGATGCCGATGCCGCCTACGCCAAGGCCAGGAAGGCGGGCGCGAGAATTGTCCAGGAACTGATCGACCGCGACTACGGCAGCCGCGAATTCATCTGCCTCGATCCGGAAGGCAATGTCTGGTCCTTCGGCACCTATTGGCCCAAGGCCGGCGAGAAGGCGTGAGCCCGTTTCAGCGCGCCAGGCCGAAAATCGCATCGCAGTCGAGATGGGCTTCCAACTCGGCCGCGATATCATCCAGCGCCTTCTCGACCTCGGCGCGATAGTCGACGCCGCCGCCCTTCACGCCCAGGCTTTCCAGATACGCGCCGCGAAAGGCGTCGGTCGAAAACAGTCCATGCAGGTAGGTGCCGACCACCTTGCCGTCGCCCGACACCGCGCCGTCCTCGACGCCGTTGATGATCGCGGACGGCCGCGCCGTATCCGGGCCGGTGGTGCGACCGAGATGTATCTCGTAGCCTTCGAGCGGCAGGCCGAACTGCACCGAGCGAGCGCTCGAATTACGCACCGTCTTTTCCGGTTCCATCACCGTTTCGATGTCGAGCAGGCCAAGGCCTTCCGCCTCGGTGACGCTGCCCTCGATGCCGTCAGGGTCGCGCACAACTCGGCCGAGCATCTGATAGCCGCCACAGATGCCGACGACATGGCCGCCCCGCTTGCGGTGGGCGAGAAGGTCGCGATCCCAACCATTCTCGCGGAATTTCAAGAGGTCGCCGATGGTCGACTTCGAGCCGGGAATGACAACCAGCCCCGCATCCTCTGGCAAGGGTTTGCCAGGCGGGACGAACACAACCTCGACCTGCGGCTCCGCCTTGAGCGGGTCCAGATCGTCGAAATTGGCGATGCGCGCCAGCATCGGCACCGCCACTTTCAAGGCGCGCCTTTCGCCCGACGCCAGGCGCTCGAGCACGACCGAATCCTCAGAAGGCAGCCGCGCCGCGGCCTTCAACCAGGGCACGACGCCAAAGCAGCGCCAGCCTGTGAACCCATGGATCGCTTTGATGCCGTCGTCGAACAGCGAGGGATCGCCACGGAACTTGTTGATGATGTAGCCGGCGACCATGCGCCGGTCTTCTTCCGGCAGGATCAGATGCGTGCCTGCGACGGAAGCGATGACACCACCCCGATCGATGTCGCCGACCAGGATCACCGGCACGTTGGCGCGCGTCGCGAAGCCCATATTGGCGATGTCGCGGCTGCGCAGATTGATCTCGGCCGGCGAGCCGGCGCCCTCGACAATGACGAGGTCGGCGCCCTCCCCGACCTTCACCCAGGAGTCGAGCACCGCGTCCATCAGCCCGGCTTTCATCGCCTGATAGTCGCGCGCCCGCGCCTCGCCGAACACTTTGCCCTGCACCACGACCTGCGAACCGATATCGCTCTGCGGCTTGAGCAGCACCGGGTTCATATGCACGGTCGGCCTCACTCCGCAGGCCAGCGCTTGCAGCCACTGCCCACGGCCGATCTCGCCGCCCCCTGACTTGTTGTCGCCGGGAATGTCGGCGACGGCCGCGTTGTTCGACATGTTCTGCGGTTTGAACGGCCTGACCTTAAGCCCGCGCTTCTTCGCGGCCCGGCACAGCCCCGCGACCAGCACCGTCTTGCCGACATCCGAGCCGGTGCCCTGCAGCATGACCGCCCCGGCCATCAGGCGTTATCCTTCACGATGGTCGACTTCTGCGCCAATGGGCCGCCGCGCCAGATATAGAGCGCCATCAGCGGCTCCTTGCCGGTGCGCATGGCATGGTTGACGTTCGACGCATGGTGGACGACCTCGCCGGCCTCGCGTAGGTGAAAGCCGCCCTCGCCCATGCGCCATTCCGTGCCGCCGGTCAGCGGAATGTAGATTTCCTCGGCGATGTGATGGTGGTCGGGATAGACGACATCGGGACCCAGGATCAGCAGGCCAGCCGCGACCTCGCCATTTACGAAATGCCCGCGTGTGCCGAACACTTCCAGCCAGCCATAATTGTCGATGAAACCCTGACCGAAATCGGCAGCGGTGTAGGTCTGTCCCCAATGCAGATCGTTGCGATGATCCGCCACGAACCCTACCAGCGGTTTGATCTCGGGCGGCGCCGCCTCCGCGACACGATCGAGATGGCGGAGGCAGCCGAACAAGCGCGGTTCGAGCGCACGAGCCTGCATGTCCCAATCGACGCGGGCCACGGCATCGCTGACCAACTTGCTGTCGACGCTGGCTAGATAGCCGTGGAATCGGTCCAGCAACCCTTCGAAAATTGTCGGCACGCAAGAACTCCGTTGGTCATTCCATGCACAGCCGGTTCGCAAGCGGCCGGGTTGCGCGGCGGCATCATTGGTCTAGATTAAACGCCGCGCAAAGCCAAAAAACGACAAAGCGACAGGGAGCACGCCATGGACGCGGCAGTCGATGCGGGCACTGGCCAATTCGAACTTACCGAGGATCAACGCGCTATCCAGGAGATGGCTCAGGCTTTCGCCGCCGACCGCGTCGCGCCGAACGCGCTGGACTGGGACAAGGCAAAGCACTTCCCCGCGGACGTGATCCGGGAAACGGGGCCGCTCGGCCTCGGCGGCATCTATGTTCGCGACGACGTCGGCGGCTCGGCGCTCGGCCGGCTGGACGCAGTGTTGATCTTCGAGGCGCTGGCGCATGCCGATCCTGCCTTCTCTTCCTTCATCTCCATCCACAACATGGCCGCCTCGATGATCGACCGCTTCGGCAGCAACGAGCAGCGCCAGCGCTTCCTGCCGAAACTGACTTCGATGGAGTGGCTTGCGAGCTACTGCCTGACCGAGCCCGGTTCCGGCTCGGACGCGGCGGCGCTCAAGACGCGCGCGGTGAAAAGCGGCGACGATTACGTGCTCAATGGCGCCAAGCAGTTCATCTCCGGCGCCGGCGACAGCGATCTTTACGTTGTCATGGCACGCACCGGCGGCGATGGCCCTAAGGGTATCTCGACCTTCGTGGTGCCCAAGGAAGCGCCCGGTCTCTCCTTCGGCGCCAACGAGACCAAGATGGGCTGGCACATGCAGTCGACCCGCCAGGTCATCTTCGAAGACTGCAGGGTGCCGGCCGCAAATCTGCTCGCTAGCGAAGGCGCCGGCTTCGGCATCGCCATGGCCGGGCTGGACGGTGGGCGGCTGAACATCGCCGCTTGCTCGCTCGGCGGCGCGCAGTCGGCTCTGGACAAGGCTCTGGCCTACACGGCCGAACGCAAGGCCTTTGGCTCGAAGATCAACCAGTTCCAGGCGTTGCAGTTCCGGCTGGCCGACATGGAGACGGAGCTGCAGGCAGCCCGTATCTTCCTATACGCCGCTGCTTCGAAGCTTGACCGCAAGGCGCCGGACGCTGGCAAATGGTCGGCGATGGCGAAGCGCTTCGTCACCGATACCGGCTTCAACATCGCCAACGAAGCGCTCCAGTTGCACGGCGGCTACGGCTATCTGCACGACTACGGCATCGAGAAGCTGGTGCGTGACCTGCGCGTCCACCAGATCCTCGAAGGCACCAACGAGATCATGCGCGTCATCATCGCGCGGGCGTTGATCGGGCGCTGAAGACCGACTTTTGGGAGAGAACAATGAGCACCATCGCCTTTATCGGCTTGGGCAACATGGGCAATCCGATGGCCGCCAACCTCGTAAAGGCGGGGCATACGGTGAATGGCTTCGACCTTCTGCCCGATAACCTCACGGTCGCGAAAGAGCATGGCATTACCGTCATGGCCAATGCCCTCGCCGCGGTCAAGGACGCCGATGTCGTCATCACCATGCTGCCGGCCGGCAAGCATGTCCTTTCAGTCTATGAGGACATCGCGCCCAAGGCGAAGAAGGGCGCGCTGCTGATCGATTCCTCGACCATCGACGTCGATTCGGCGCGCAAGGCGCACGCAATCGCGGCAAAGCATGGTCTTCCGTCGATCGACGCGCCCGTATCCGGGGGCACCGGCGGAGCCACGGCCGGCACGCTCACCTTCATGGCGGGCGGTACGGATGAGGCCTTCGCCGCCGCCGAACCTATTCTGAAGCCAATGGCTGGCCGCATTGTTCATTGCGGCGGCGACGGCGCCGGCCAGGCGGCAAAAATCTGCAACAACATGATCCTCGGCATCTCGATGATCGGCGTCGCCGAGGCCTTCGTGCTTGCCGAGAGGCTCGGCCTGTCGCACCAGGCATTGTTCGACGTCGCCTCCACCTCCTCCGGCCAATGCTGGTCGCTCACCAGTTATTGCCCGGTTCCCGGTCCGGTTCCGGCATCGCCCGCCAACCGCGACTACAAGCCCGGCTTTGCTGCCGCGCTGATGTTGAAGGACCTGAAGCTGTCGCAGGAAGCCGCGCAAAGCGCCGGTGCGGTGACGCCGCTGGGCGCCGAGGCGACGCAGCTCTATGCATTGTTCAACGCGCAAGGGCACGCTGGCGTCGAT
>JBFLWR010000175.1:0-10944 GCA_040755925.1 Pseudomonadota bacterium | reverse complement strand
CGCGATAGCTGAGGCCGTTCATGTCACGCAGCACCAGCGTTTCGCGAAAAGCCTGCGGCAACCTTGCGATCGCCGCCTCCACCGCGGCCGAGTTCGCCTTGGCGATCAGCGCCGCCTCCGGGCTGTGGGCGTCGCTGTCGGGCGGCGGCGAGACATCGTCGAGGTCGGCGAGATCGCCGACGGCCACCACCGCCCGGGGACGGTTGCGCGCCATCCAGGTGTAGGAGGCGTTGCGCACGATGGTGAGCAGCCAGGCGCGGGCATTGCCGCCGGCAAAGCCCGCGATGCCCGCATGCGCCTTCAAACAGGCCTCCTGCACGACATCCTCGGCGTCGGCGGCGTTTCCGGTCAGCCAGCGGGCGAGCGACAGCGCGTCGCCGAGATGCGGCAGCACCACTTCGGCGAAACGCGCGGCCAATATCTTTTCGCTCAACACCGTTCCACCGTCAGGCGCTCCCGCCAAGGGCTTGCGACCATCCTCAATCGATGGGGTCGATTTGTCCCTGCTCGTGCGGGTGAAGACCGCGATTGCAGGCGAAGGCGCCTGTTTCGGTGGAGGTGAAGGCATAGGGGTCACCGGAGTCAAGCGCCTCGGAAGCGATCGACGCGGCGCCGGTCGCGACGAGATGCGGGATATCGCCGTCATGGTCGTAAGTCCCGATGGATAGGACGCGCGCGGTCATCGCTAGTCAGGCCACTGCGTCCGAAGCATGCAGGACCGGCTCATTCCACCCGGCCGGTGGCGGCGGCAACGGCCTTCGGTCGTCCCCGTGACACTCCTGTTGTGATGCTGATCCATGGCGATCTCCCGCGGCGCAACTTGTGTTGCATGCCCTGAAGACCGGCGGTCCCGGTGGTTTATTCCCGAGACGATGAATATTTTTCGATCACGCCAATGTGACCCCTCGATTTGCAAGGACTACAGGGCCTGCAACACAAGCCCGGCCAGCGCGGATCCCGCCAGCGTCGGCAGCATGCCCGCCTTCAGCCTGAATACGGCAAACATTGCCGCCGCCGACAGCAGCGCGGCGCGCCAGTTGAGCGAGGAGAGGACCGGAACCTCCACGCCCCAGCCGACGCTTTCGATCCTGCCGAAGACGACATGCAGCGCGAACCACAACGCAAGGTTCATGATCACGCCGACGATCGCCGCGGTGATCGCGCCCAGCGCCGCGGACAATGCCTTGTTCTGCCGCAACTGCTCGATGTAGGGCGCGCCCAGGAATATCCAGAAAAAGCAGGGTACGAAGGTTACCCAGAGCGTCAGCAGCGATCCAAGCGACCCGGCAAGCAGCGGGCTGACCGCGCCGCCATGACGATAGGCGGCGGCGAAGCCGACGAATTGCAGCACCAGGATCAGCGGTCCGGGCGTCGTCTCGGCCAGGCCGAGCCCGTCGACCATTTCGCCGGGCGAAAGCCAGCCGAAAGAGGTGACCGCCGCTTGCGCGACATAGGCGAGCACCGCATAGGCGCCGCCGAAAGTGACGACGGCCATCAGGCTGAAGAACCCGCCGATCTGCGTCCACACGCTGGCCGGGCCGGTGAACAGGGCGATAAGCGCCAACGGGCCGAGCCAGACCGGCAACCAGGTGGCGATCACGCGTGGGGCATGCCACCGCGTCGGTCTGGTATGGCCAAGTTCGCCGCGCTCGAACATCAGGTCGACCACGCCGCGACTGTCGGCGCCGGCACTTCCCTTGCCGTGCGCCGAGCCCGAAAACAGCGCCGGCGCGAGGCGGTTGCCGATCCATCCGATAAGACCCGCCGCAAGCACGATCAGCGGAAACGGCAGCTTCAGCACGTAGATGGCGAGGAAGGCCGCAACCGCGATTGCCACCATCGCCCGGTTCTTCAGCGCCCGCTTGCCGATCCGGATGACCGCCTCGACGACGACGGCAAGCACGGCCGCCTTGACACCGAAGAACAATGCCTCGACGACCGGCGCATCGTTATAGAGCATGTAGAAGCTGCTCAGGGCCAGCATGACGAAGGCGCCGGGCAGCACGAACAATATGCCTGCGACGAGACCGCCGGCCGTGCGATGCAGCAGCCAGCCGATGTAGATCGCAAGCTGCTGCGCCTCGGGGCCGGGCAGCAGCATGCAGTAGTTGAGGGCGTGCAGGAACCGCTCCTCGCCGATCCAGCGTCGTTCCTCGACCAATTCCTTGTGCATCAGCGCGATCTGTCCGGCCGGCCCGCCGAAGGAGAGCAGGCCGATCTTCGCCCACAGCCTGGTCGCCTCGCCGAAGCTCGGCGCGACCGGGATCTCGGCAACCTCGCCCTGCGTGGCCATCGCGCTCACGACGCCTTGCCTCCGGTTGGCCAGTTATGCGTCTCGTCGGTCGCATCGCGGCACCAGCGGAAGAAGGCATCGTAAAGCAGCATGCCCACCTCGAGCTGCTCAAGGTCGTCGCGGAACATCCGCGACAGGCCAAGCGAGGCGGCGAGGAAACCGGCCGCCTGCGGAACGAGGTCGAGGCGCGCCGTATCGGCCGCGCGCACGACAAGCGCCAGGCGATCGAGCGGTTCGGACCGCAGCCCGAATTCCTCGATCATTGTATCGAAGGTGCAGCGTTCGCCGCGATGGCTCCAGAACACGCCGTCTATGTCGAACGGAACCGCGCCGAAGCTCTCCGCGGTTGCCAGCACCTCAGGCGCGTCGACGAACAGGAACACCGCCGCCGGATCGATGAAGCGGCGGATCAGCCACGGGCAAGCGATGCGGTCGACCTTGGGCCGCGCGCGGGTGACCCAGATGGTGCGCCCCTTTTCGTCGCGCGGCGGAACCGCGCCGGCCATGACCAATGGCGCCCCGGCGGCAGCCCAAGCTTCGAACCCGCCTTCCAGCGATTCCGCCACGACGCCCTCATGGCGCAGCCACGCGGCGGTGCCTTGCGAGAGCTTCTCTCCTCTCTGGCAGATGACGACCACCTTCGATCCGGAGAACTCGGCCGCCCAGGTCGAGACGGTTCTGAAATCGCGTCGGTGAGATGCCGGCAGCAGGCGCCGGTCGGCACCGTAATCGTCGTCGATGCGGACGTCGACGAGACGAGGCGCATCCGGCAGGCCGACAAGTCGGGCAAGCTGCGGCACGGTGATTTGAGTTGTTGATGGCATGGCGTCCACCTCCTGAATGAAGAGAGTTTGGACGCGATCGTTGGGCTGACGCCTCACGGGGTCGTCGCGGGTAACCCCTTGCCATGATGCTGAAGCGATCCTTACAGATTGTCAAGGAATGGGCGCCAGCCAACTGCGGCTGTGATACCAATCACAAGGAGGGGAGCCATGGCAGATAGGAGTTATAGCAAGCCTTGGGCATCGTTCTGGGCGGTTGCCGCGATCCTCATCATTACATTTGTCTTTCGGCTCCACTCCCCAATGCAGGAGCATTACAGCCGGGGCCTTCTCATTCTCGATATCCTGGCCAACATCGGCCTGCTCATCGGCCTCTACGGCACGAAGCGCGTGCTTCTCCAGCGGGCGCCTGACGACGACCGCTGGAAAATAGGCGCGCCGCTCTATTGGGCAGCGCTGATCTCCGGCCTTCTTGATTCTCTTCCACTTCCGATGGAATGGCTCATTGGCGTTCGGTTAGGTGCTTTCGCCGGACCGGTTAGTTCCGGCTCTCATGTCACCGGTCGAACCAGCGTTACTCCGCCGTCCAGCCGCCATCCATCGGCAGCACCGTGCCTGTCATCTGCTTGGCAGCGTCCGAACACAGGAACAGCGACAGGGCCGCTAGCTCGTCGACGGTGACGAACTCCTTGGTCGGCTGCGCGGCCAGAAGCACGTCGTGCTTGACCTGTTCTTCCGTCATGCCGCGCGCCTTCATCGTGTCGGGGATCTGTTTCTCGACCAGCGGCGTCCAGACATAGCCGGGCGCGATCGCATTCACGGTGATGCCTTGCTGCGCGACTTCCAGCGCCACCGTCTTGGTCAGGCCGGCGATGCCGTGCTTGGCCGAGACATAGGCCGACTTGAACGGCGAGGCGACCAGCGCGTGCGCCGAAGCGGTATTGATGATGCGACCCCATTTGCGCTGCTTCATGCCGGGCAGCACCGCCTTGATGGCGTAGAAGGCGGCCAGCAGGTTGATGCGGATGATGGCCTCCCACTTGTCGTCGGGGAACTCGTCGATGGGCGCCACGTGCTGGATGCCGGCATTGTTGACCAGGATGTCGAGGCTGCCGAACGCCGCTTCAGCGTCATGGATCATGGCGGTGACCGCGGCGCCGTCCATCATGTTGGCGTCCGAGTAGCGGCACTTGACGCCGAAATCCTTCTCGATGCCGGCGCGCTCCTGCTCGATCGCCGCGGCATCGCCAAGGCCGTTGATGGTGACGTTGGCGCCCTCGGCGGCGAAGGCGCGGGCAATTGCCAGGCCGATGCCGCTGGTCGAGCCGGTGACGAGCGCGTTCTTCGAAGTCAGGGAACCCATTGGAGATCTCGCAAGAGGTGGGAGGGACTGTTGGCAGATAGTTTGTGCGACGCAACACGACAATGCCACGGCCATGTGTCGGCTCGATTACAGCTCCGCGACGGCGTTTGCCGGCGCGAAGAAGCGCTGTCGCCGGCCTGACACGGCACTGTCATGCTGCCATGCAACATATTTCCCAGCGCATTCGCGCGGGGTCTTTCTGAACCGGACGGGGCACCAGCATGGAAATCGCCGACGTCGTCAAGCGCGCCTATGCGATGCCGCTCACCAACCCGTCCTACCCGCCCGGTCCCTACCGTTTCTTCGATCGCGAATACATCATCATCACCTACCGCACGACGCGCGAGGCGCTTGAGGCCATCGTGCCTGCGCCGCTCGAAATCGATGAGCCGCTGGTCAAGTACGAGTTCATCCGCATGCCGGATTCGACCGGCTTCGGCGATTATACCGAAACCGGACAGGTCATTCCGGTGCGCTATCGCGGCCAGCATGGCGGCTTTGTGCACTCCATGTATCTCGACGACGACGCGCCGATCGCCGGCGGCCGCGAGCTCTGGGGCTTCCCGAAGAAGCTTGCCAGTCCCAAGATAGTGCATGAAGGCGAAGTGGTGGTCGGCACCCTGCACTATGGCAGCGTGCTGTGCGCCACCGGCACGATGGGCTACAAGCACCGTGAGGCCGACCATGACAAGGTGCTGGCCTCG
The DNA here is from genome assembly GCA_040755925.1 of Pseudomonadota bacterium. Taxonomy (GTDB): domain Bacteria; phylum Pseudomonadota; class Alphaproteobacteria; order Rhizobiales; family Rhizobiaceae; genus Mesorhizobium. Next base: position 5,802 of record JBFLWR010000175.1, on the reverse strand, counting down.
CTTGCGGCGCCCAATTTCCTCATCAAGATCATCCCGCATGTCGACGGCACCCCGCGCATCTGCGAGCTGGTCCGCTACTACCTCACCGACGTGACCCTGAAGGAAGCCTGGACCGCTCCGGCCGCGCTCGACCTGCGCCCTCACGTCATGGCCGACGTGGCGAAGCTGCCCGTGCTCGAGATCGTCTCGGCCGTCCACTTCACCGCCGATCTGACGCTTGGGCTGGGCGAGGTCGTCCACGACTATCTCGCCGACCAGAACCAGCCCGCGGCTGGCGCAACCCAGCCGGAGAAAGCTCTTGCTTGAACGCACCCGAGACAAGGCGGTCGCCGCCACCATCGAGGAAATAACGGCGCAATATGACCGCATCGCCCTGGTCTTCCAGGGCGGCGGCGCGCTCGGCGCCTATCAGGCCGGCGTTTACCAGGCGCTGTCCGATGCCGGATGCGAACCGACCTGGCTCTCCGGCGTCTCGATCGGCGCCATCAATGCCTCGATCATCGCCGGCAACGAGCCGAGCCGCCGGCTGCAGCGGCTGGAACAGTTCTGGCAGACGATCTCGGGCCGCAAGATCTGGGCTTATACGCCCGAGGGCGACATCTACCGCGACATCCGCAACCAGACCTCGTCACTGATGACGATGACGATGGGGCAGCCCGGCTTCTTCAAGCCGCGCAATCCGAACCCCTGGTTCCAGCTTTCGGGGGCCGAAGGCGCCACCAGCTTCTACGACACGGCCGAGCTGAAGGACACGCTGGAGAGCCTCATCGACTTCGATGTGCTGAACGACGGCAGGAAGCGGCTCAGCGTCGGCGCGGTCAATGTCAGGACCGGCAACTTCGTCTATTTCGACACCGACAAGGTGCGCATCGGGCCGGAGCACATCATGGCGAGCGGTGCGCTGCCGCCGGCCTTCCCTTCGATCCGCATCGAGGGCGAGTATTACTGGGACGGCGGCATCGTCTCCAACACGCCGCTGCAATATCTGCTCGACCAGGAGGAGGACCGCTCCTCGCTGGTGTTCCAGGTCGATCTGTTCAGCGCTCGCGGCGTGCTGCCGCGTGGCATGGCCGATGTGCTGTCGCGCCACAAGGACATCATGTATTCGAGCCGCACGCGGCAGAACACCGACAATTTCCAGCGCATCCATGCGCTGAAGATGAAGCTGCTCGATGCGCTGAAGCGCGTTCCCCCGGAGCAGTTGAAGGACGGCGAGAAAGAACTGATCGCCGACTATTCCGATGCCGGCATCGTCAACATCGTCCACCTCATCTACCAGCACAAAGGCTACGAGGGCCACGCCAAGGACTACGAGTTCTCGGGCACCTCGATGCGCGAGCATTGGGAGATGGGCCTGGAAGACACGGAACGCACGCTGCGCCACAAGCAGTGGCTGATGCTGCCGACCAACGTCGAGGGCGTCGCGATCCACGACCTGCACCGCGAAGACCCGACCTGACCCCTTGACAGCCTGCCCCGACGACGATCGCTGCCGCCGCCCTTGGGCGGCGGTTCTTTTTTGCGTCGCCAGTGCCCGCCATCGCCTGAACCCGGTACGAAAAACAAAGACGGCGCCGCGAACGGCGCCGTCTCTTCAACTGGGCGGTTGGGCCAATCCGAGCCGGTCCCTCAGAACACGTGGCGCAGGATCACGAACAGCACGAAGGCCAGCGCGATCGAGCACGGCAGCGTCAGCACCCAGGCGAGCGCCAGGTTGCGCACGGTCGACCACTGCAGGCCGGAGCCGTTGGCCGCCATCGTGCCGGCGACGCCTGACGAGAGCACGTGCGTGGTCGACACAGGCAGACCGAGCCGGTCGGCCATGCCGATCGTCACCATCGCGACCAGCTCGGCGGCCGCGCCCTGGCCGTAGGTCAGGTGGCTCTTGCCGATCTTCTCGCCGACGGTGACGACGATGCGCTTCCAGCCGACCATGGTGCCGAGCCCGAGCGCCAGCGCCACGGCGACCTTCACCCAGAGCGGGATGAACTTCGTCGCGTTGTCGACCGCCTTGTGGTACTCCGTCACCGCTTTCAGGTCATCGGCCTTCATGGGCAGCAGCTGCTTCTTGTCGATCAGCTTCAACGCCTCGCCGATCAGGTAGATGTCGTTGCGGGCGTTGCTGACCAGATCGGTCGGAACCTTGTCGACGGTGGCGTAAGGCTGCAGCTCGGCGGTCGTGCTGTGGATGTAGGTTTGCAGTGCCAGCGTCGTCTGGTCGCTCCAGGTCTTGGAGCGCACGGCCTCCTGGACGGCTGCCTTGGGGTCCGCCACCGTGACGCCAGGCTTGACGTATTTGCCCAGCGACTGCTCGACGGCGGCCGAAGCCGACTTATAGGCTTCCAGATAGTTGATGTCGGGCGTGCGGTTGAGCGCGAAGGCGGTCGGCACCACGCCGATCAGGATCAGCATGATCAGGCCCATGCCTTTCTGGCCGTCATTCGATCCGTGCGCGAAGCTCACGCCGGTGCAGGTGAAGATCAGAAGCGCGCGGATCCACCATGGCGGCGGCGTGTTGCCCTTCGGCGCCTGGTAGAGCGCCGGATTGCGCACCAGGATCTTCATGACATAGAGCAGCGCGGCGGCGGCAAAGAAACCGACGATCGGCGAGACCAGCAGGGTGACGCCGACATTGGTCGCCTGCGACCAGTCAACGCCGCTGGTGGCGCTGCCGGCCGGCGCCATGAACTGATTGGCGAGGCCGACGCCGATGATCGAGCCGACCATGGTGTGCGAGCTCGAGGCGGGCAGGCCGAGGAACCAGGTACCGAGGTTCCAAAGGATCGCCGCGACGAGCAGCGCGAACACCATGGCGAAGCCGGAGGACGAGCCGACCTGCAGGATGAGCTCGACCGGCAGCAGCGACAGGATGCCGAACGCGACGGCGCCGCTAGAGGTCAGCACACCGAGGAAGTTGAAGACGCCCGACCACATGACGGCGAACTCGGCCGGCAGGGAGCGCGTGTAGATGACGGTCGCCACCGCATTGGCGGTGTCGTGGAAACCGTTGACGAACTCGAAGCCGAGCGCGATGAGCAAGGCGATGCCGAGCAGGATCCACGGCACCGTCTTGGCGGCGGCCAGATCCTGGCTGAGCGCGTAGCCCACATAGATGATGCCGACCAGGATCAGCACACCGAAGGCGGGCAGGAACCACTTGGCGCTGCTCGACTGTTCTAGGGGATGATCCGGTCTCGGAATCCCCGCCTCACTGGAAACCACGTCCACCATGTCCCACTCCTTTTGCATTGCAGCAAAGAACCGGGAAGAACGCTATGACCGCGACATGAACCTGATGTGACGCCTGCAACCTACCCGGCTATCTTGAGAAGCGAGGCCATCAGCAGCTTGTGCTCGTCTTCCGACAGCACGTCGGAATCGAAAAGGTTCATGCTGCGCAACCCCTCGATTGCCAGGAAACAGACCAGCAGCGAGCCAAGGTCGTTCGTCTCGCCTTTCAGCCTCTCGAACAGCTGCCGCTTGAAGGATTTTATCGGCGTCAGGAAATCCGGATCCTCGGCGATAGCCGAAAATATCCAGGATGCCGACGGTTGCGGCTCCATGCACTCATCCGCCGAAAGCCTGACATAGGCCGCGAGCGCGCTTTCATGGCCGGCCTCGGCAATGCCCGCCTCGAGCGCCTGTTCGAATTCCTTGAGATAGTTCTCGACCAGCCCCTGCATCAGCTTGGCCTTGGTCGGGAAATTATAGAGGAGGCCGCCTTTGGACACGCCGGCGCGGTTGGCAACGGCGTCCAGCGACAGGCTTCCCGGCCCTGCTTCGCGCGCCACATCGGCGGCCGCGGCAAGTATCCTGTCGCGCGAATTTGCCCTGCGAGCTTTCATCGCCTCCCCCTTACATTAGCCTACGCGGAATTGACAAGACCGTCCAGACGGTACAGGAAGGCGCCGAAATTTGAAATCGGGACCTACCGTGGGTATGTGTCCCGGCACTGAACGTCATGCCGGTTGTCCGGCTCGAGGGGTCTGTCCGTGAAGCGCTTCTTCATCATCACCGGAATGCTGCTGCTGCTCGCTTTGGTTTGTGTCGGCGTGGTCGGCTTCAACCTGTTTCGCGACAGTGCAATCAAACAGTTTTTCGCCACCATGAAGCCGCCGGCCGCAACGGTGTCGACCGTGGTCGTCAAGCCGTCGAGCTGGACGCCCGGGGTCGAAGCGATCGGTACCGTCAATGCCGTGCGCGGCGTCGACCTGACCGTCGAGACCGCCGGTATCGTCAAGCAGATCCTCTTCCACGCCAACCAGAAAGTCGCGGCCGACGCCGTTCTGCTGCAGCTCGACGACGCCGTCGAGAAGGCCGACCTGGTGGCGCAGAAGGCTCAGGCCGCTTCCGATCAGGCCGCCCTGACCCGAGCGCTGGAACTGCAGCGGCGCGGTGTCGGAACGGACGCCACGCTCGATGCCGCTCGCGCCGCGGCGGACGCCTCGGCCGCGCAGGTGAACAAGCTGCAGGCGGTGCTCGACCAGAAGCAACTGTCCGCGCCCTTCACGGGTACGGTCGGCATTCCGAAGATCGACATCGGCCAGTACCTGGCGCCGGGCAACTCGGTCGTGACGATCCAGGACCTCGACACGATGCGGATCGACTTCACCGTCCCCGAGCAGCAGCTGCCGCTGTTGAAGATCGGCCAGACGGTGCGGATCGGCGGCAGTCTCCAGGACATGCCCTTTGCCGGCGCCATCCGTGGCATCGACCCCAAGATCGACCCGGCGAGCCGGCTGGTGTCGATCCGCGGCGAGGTCGCCAATCCCGAAGGCAAGCTGACGCCCGGCCAGTTCGTGCAGATCCGGGTCGAGCTGCCGGAGGAAAGCAATGTCGTTTCCGTGCCGCAGACGGCCGTGACCTCAAGCCTCTATGGCGACTATGTCTTCGTCGTCGAGCCGGCTAAGCCGGCCGAGGCCGGCGCTGCTGTTCCGGCAAAGCCGGAGGATTCGAAGGCCGGTGCGGAGAAGCCTGCCGGCGATGCCGTCAAGCCGCAAGCCGACGCCTCCAATACGGCTAAGCCTGCCGAGGCCGCCGCCAAGCCTGACGAAAAGACCGCGGCCGATCCCGCCAAGCCGGCTGACGGCGCGCAGAAGCCCGCGCTCGTTCTTTCGCAGATATTCGTCAAGCTCGGTCGCCGCAACAACGGCATGGTCGAGATCGCCGACGGACTGAAATCCGGCGACGAGGTCGTCACCGCCGGCCAGAACCGGCTCTTCAACGGCATGTCGGTTGCCGTCGACAACACCATCGATCCAAGCAAATCGGCGAACAAGCAGGTTCAGCAATGAGCTTTTCAGACCTCTTCATTCGCCGGCCCGTCCTTTCGACGGTGCTGGCCTGCATGATCCTGCTGCTGGGTTTTCAGGGCATCTTCAACCTGTCGATCCGCCAGTATCCGAAGGTTGACGAGACGGCGATCACCGTCACCACCTCATATCCGGGCGCCAGCGCCGACCTGATCCAGGGCTTCATCTCCGCCCCGATCGCGCGCGCCGTCGCCTCGACGGAAAACATCGACTACGTGACCTCGTCGAGCCGCCCGTCCACCAGCACGGTGACGGTCCAGATGAAGCTCGGCTCCAACCCGGACGTCGCGCTGGCCGAGGTGCTGTCCAAGGTCCAGGGCGTGCGCGGCACCTTGCCCCAGGCCACCAAGGACCCGGTGATCGTCAAGGGCACGGGTCAGCAGTTCGCGATGATGTATATCTCGATGCAGAATCCGAATATGACGAAGGAGCAGCTCACCGAATATATCGAGCGCGTCATCCGGCCACGCATTTCGACGGTGGAAGGCGT
>JBFLWR010000174.1:0-13549 GCA_040755925.1 Pseudomonadota bacterium | reverse complement strand
TCTGGGCATGACCTGCGACCCCGTCGGCGGCCTCGTGCAGGTGCCGTGCATCGAGCGCAACGCCCTTGGTGCGGTCAAAGCGGTGACTGCCGCCTCTCTGGCCATCAAGGGCGACGGCACGCATTTCGTCCCGCTCGACGCCGCGATCGAGACCATGCGCCAGACCGGGCTCGACATGAACGAGAAGTACAAGGAGACCAGCCTCGGCGGCCTGGCGGTCAACGTCGTGGAATGCTGAGGTCTTACCAACACCCGGGGGCTGGCCCTGTGGAGAAGTCGCCGCGGGCGTTGACGCTCCGCACTGGCTGGCTAAATCTTGGGGTATGGCTCTCAATCTCCTAAAGCTTTGCGTCGGCTGCGACAGCGTCGAGGATCTGGAGGAATGGATCGCATTCCGTCTCGATGAGCGGCGCCGGGCCGGCGAGCCGGCCGAACACTGGCACACCACCCGTATGGTGCCGACGCGTGGTGACGAGATCACCGATGGCGGTTCGCTTTACTGGGTGATCAAGGGCAGCGTGCAATGCCGGCAGTTGATCACGGAGATCCGGCCGTTCGTCGACGGCGAGGGTATCGGGCGCTGTCATCTGGTGCTCGATCCGCAGGTCGTGCGCACCGACTGGCAACCGCGCCGCGCCTTCCAGGGCTGGCGCTATCTCAAGCCGTCGGATGCTCCTGCCGATCTCGGCAAGGGCAGGGCGGCGCTGGCCGAAATGCCGCCGAAGCTGCGGCTCGAGCTCGCGGAACTCGGCCTGCTGTAAGGCCCGCGCCGGCCGTCGCCTCCTTGCTGGACCTTCGGCTCGCCCGACCTGGGGGCTTGCAAGCCGCCGACCTACACCCCATCCTGATTTCATGCACAATCATCCGGAAGGCGGCGCGAACCGATGGGCGTGATCATCGCATTGGCGGCGATGCTTGTGGTGCTTTTCGGCGCCGCCACACTCTTCGTGCAAACCGACCCCGCAAGAATGGCGAACGGCCTGAGGACGATCGGGCCGGCGCTGCTTGGCTTGGTCGGCGCGCCCATGCTGATCATTGGCCACAGCCTCATCGGCGGCCTGCTGCTGGTCGCGGCGATGGTGGGCTATGGCTGGGTGCGGACCAGGCGGCCGATGGCGAAGGCCGGTGCGACCATACGCTCGACCGTGCGCACGGCGGCGCTTGAAATGGAGCTCGACCACGACAGCGGCAAGCTCGAGGGTCTTGTCCTTGCCGGCCGCTATGAGGGCAAGATGCTTGGCGCGATGGGGGCCGCGGACCTGCAGCAGCTCTATGGCGAGCTGCGCTCAGATCCCGAAAGCCGTCAACTGCTAGAGACGTATCTTGACGGCCGATTTCCCGCTTGGCGCAAGGACGCGCAGCCGGACAGTCGCGAAGGGCTGGGTGTTGCGCCAGGTGCGGGCGCCATGACTAAGGAGGAGGCCTACAAGATCCTTGGTCTTGAAGCGGGGGCTGCCGCGGCGGATATCCGCAAGGCGCACCGCCGCCTGATGCAGCGCCTGCACGCTGACGTCGGCGGCACGTCGGTCCTGGCGGCGCGGATCAATGAAGCCAAGGACGTCTTGCTCTCCAATCACGACTAGTCTCCTTCGACGCAGAACTTTTCCGGGGAGCTTCGAACGCCGCTTACTGCTGGACGGCGTAGCACGAGATTTTCTTTCGCTTCAGGGCATCGCAGGCCTTCCAGGCGGCATCCTTCGAACCGAAGCCGCCGAAGCGGGCGCGGTAGTAGGTGACGCCGTCATTGTCGAAGGCGACCGTGAAGCCGGAGGCGTTCGACAGGACTTTCGGCGCCTGCTTGCTGGTCTTGTCCAGGAGGGCCTGAGCCCCGGACTGCGTGGGCGAGGAAGCGACCTGCACGGCCCATCCCGACGGCACCGACGAAGTCTTGACCGGGTCGATGGCCGACGCCGGCGCGGCAGCCGGCTCGGCTGCGTAGGCGGCGACGGTCTGGGAAGGGGTTTCCTGGGGCGCCGGAGCCGGGGCCATGGCAGCCACGGCAACCGTCTTCACCTTCTTCACCTGGATCACCGGCTTGGTTTCCTCGGCGACGTCATCGTCCGCCACCTGGGTGTCGTCGTCAGCCGACGCAACGGCATCGTCGTTGGCAGCCGGCTTTTGGTCCGGGGTCGGCGCGTCATGCTTCGGCAGGAAGACTTTCGCCAATGCCTTCATCGGAGTGTCGCCACCCTTGGCGACCAGATTGCCGCCACCGCGGGTAGAAGCGCGCGGCAGATAAGTATGGATCAGCGAGGCCATCTGGTTGTCGCGGCTGCCGCCAGATGTGCCGCCCATCACGACCGCGACGAGGCGGCGGTCGCCGTCGGCGACAGAGGAGACGAGGTTGAAGCCTGAGGCGCGCGTGTAGCCGGTCTTGATGCCGTCGACGCCCTTGATGCGGCCGAGCAGGCGGTTGTGGCCGTTGATGCGCTGGCGACCATAGAGGAACGAACGCTGCGAAAAATAGGGGTAGTATTGCGGGAAATGTTCCCGAAGCGCGATGCCAAGCATCGCCATATCGTGAGCCGTCGTGAACTGACCCGGGTCTGGCAGGCCGTTGGCGTTGCGGAAGACGGTGCCGTTCATGCCCAGCTGGCGCGCCTTCGCCGTCATCATGCGGGCGAAATTGTCCTCGCTGCCGCCGAGCAATTCACCCAGCGCGGTCGCGGAATCGTTGGCCGACTTCGTCACCATCGACAGAATGGCGGTCTCGACCGGAACCGAACCGCCGGCGCGCACACCGAGCTTGGTTGGCGGTTCGGAGGCCGCGCGAGCCGAAAACGGCACCGGCGTGTTCTTGCTGATCCGGCCCTTCGCCAGCGCTTCGAAGGTGAGATAGAGCGTCATCATCTTGGTGAGCGAGGCGGGATAGCGGCGACCGTTCGCGTCAGCCGAATAAAGCACCTTGCCGGTCTTGGCATCGATGACGATGGCTGCCGACTTGGCGGCCAGGGCGGAAGCCACGTCGGTCGCGACGACCGTCACCGCGACCGCGGCGATCATGATTGCCTTGAAGAATGAGAATGAGGATTTGGAGACGAATCCCGACAACGCCTGACGCACCGCTACTTACCCTGAATTTTCGTTGCCCCGGAGGCGGCTAAGGGAGTGCCTGCCTCGCTTCCGGCCAAACTATCAAGGCCAGCGTTACCAATCCGTTTATGGTAACCGTCGCGTTCACCATTTTTCGGCGATTTGAGCTTTTGTTTATTCGATTCTTAGGCTTTGCCGTCCCTGGACGCCTTGCCAGTCAAGGGAAATCTTGACTTTTGTGCAGCGCACAATATATTGAGGTGCATCGCACAAGGGCGCCCGGAGCAAAAGGGCGTTTCAACCAAGGGAAGTATGAAATGACCCAGACCTATGAGGACTTCACGAAATACGGCAAGGAATTTGCCGACACCGGGCTGAAGAGCTTTGCCTCGCTCGCCAAGGGCGCGCAGGCGATCGCCACCGAAGCTGGCGAATACACCAAGAAGAGCTTCGAGGCAGGCAACGCCGCCGTCGAGAAGCTGTTCGCCGCCAAGTCGATCGAGAAGGCCATCGAGGTCCAGACCGATTACGCCAAGCAGAGCTACGAGAGCTTCGTGGCCGAGGCCAGCAAGATCGGCAACCTCTATGCCGAACTCGCCAAGGAAGCCTACAAGCCGTTCGAATCGGTCGTCGCCAAGGCGAAGTAATTTCGCCCGATCACCACTGAAAAGGCCAGCCGGCCCGCATAAAGGACCCGGTCGCGCATGCGCGGCCGGGTTTTTTCGTGCCTGGCCGCAACCGCCCAAGCGTTGCCGCATTCACGATTGAGAAATTCGCTGAGGTTTGCCCACCTAGCCATATTGTCAGCTAAACAGAAGGGCTTAAAATCGTCCATCGAACACCTACATGTCGAACTCGCATGGGGATTCGAAAAGGCAGGACTGCGTGACGATCGGTTTGACTGCCACGGCGAACGTGGTGCGAATGCAAGGTGACGGCGACCGCAACGACTCCGGTCGCGGCACGGCCGTCATCACGCGCACCAAAACCAAGACCAAGAAGCCCAGCCTCTATCGGGTCCTCATCCTCAACGACGACTACACTCCCATGGAGTTCGTGGTTCACGTGCTGGAGCGCTTTTTCCAGAAGGACCGCGAAGCCGCCACACGCATCATGCTGCATGTTCATAATCATGGAGTGGGCGAGTGCGGGGTCTACACATTCGAGGTGGCCGAGACCAAAGTGTCTCAGGTCATGGATTTCGCCCGACAGAATCAGCATCCGCTGCAATGCGTGATGGAGAAGAAGTGAGGTAACATGCCGGCTTTCTCCCAAGGCCTGGAAAAGGCGCTACATCAGGCGCTGACATTCGCCAACGAGCGGCATCATGAGTATGCAACGCTCGAACACCTGCTGCTCGCGCTGATCGACGACACCGAGGCGGCCGCTGTCATGCGCGCCTGCAACGTCGATCTAGACGAGCTGAAGCACACCGTTCTCACCTATATCGACACCGAGCTCGACAACCTCGTCACCGGCTACGATGAGGATTCCAAGCCGACGGCAGGCTTCCAGCGCGTGATCCAGCGCGCCGTCATCCATGTGCAGTCGTCCGGCCGCGAGGAAGTCTCCGGCGCCAACGTGCTCGTCGCGATCTTCGCCGAGCGCGAGAGCCACGCCGCCTATTTCCTGCAGGAACAGCAGATGACCCGCTACGACGCGGTCAACTACATCTCGCACGGCATTGCCAAGCGCCCCGGCGCCACTGAGTCGCGCACACCGCGCGGCGCCGAGGACGAGCAGGGCAACCAGAACGGCGCCGAGCCGCAGGAAGAGGGTGGCAAGAAGAAGCAGCAGGACGCGCTGACGGCCTATTGCGTCAACCTCAACAACAAGGCCAGGGCCGGCAAGATCGATCCGCTGATCGGCCGCGACAGCGAGATCAACCGCACGATCCAGGTGCTTTGCCGCCGCTCCAAGAATAACCCGCTCTATGTCGGTGATCCCGGCGTCGGCAAGACGGCGATTGCGGAAGGCCTTGCCAAGCGTATCGTCGAGGGCGATGTGCCCGAGGTGCTGCAGGACGCCACCATCTTCGCGCTCGACATGGGAACGCTGCTCGCGGGCACTCGCTATCGCGGCGATTTCGAGGAGCGGCTGAAGCAGGTCGTCAAGGAACTCGAGGACTATCCGGGCGCCGTGCTGTTCATCGACGAGATCCATACGGTGATCGGCGCCGGGGCCACGTCCGGCGGTGCGATGGATGCGTCGAACCTGCTCAAGCCGGCTCTGTCGTCGGGCGCCATCCGCTGCATCGGCTCGACCACCTACAAGGAGTTCCGCCAGTTCTTCGAGAAGGACCGCGCGCTGGTGCGGCGCTTCCAGAAGATCGACGTCAACGAGCCGACCATCGAGGACGCCATCGAGATCATGAAGGGGCTGAAGCCCTATTTCGAGGAGTTCCACAAGGTCCGCTACACCACCGAAGCGATCAAGGCCTCGGTGGAGCTGTCGGCGCGCTACATCAACGACCGCAAGCTGCCGGACAAGGCAATCGACGTGATCGACGAGACCGGCGCCTCGCAGATGCTGGTGCCTGAGGCCAAGCGCAAGAAGACGATCGGCATCAAGGAGATCGAGGCAACGATCGCAACGATGGCGCGCATCCCGCCGAAGACGGTTTCGGCCGACGACGAGAAGGTGCTGCAGGGCCTCGATGTCGAACTGAAGCGCGTCGTCTACGGTCAGGACACCGCGATCACTGCGCTGACCTCGGCGATCAAGCTGGCGCGTGCCGGCCTGCGCGAACCGGAAAAGCCCATCGGCTGCTACCTGTTCTCGGGCCCGACCGGCGTCGGCAAGACCGAAGTCGCCAAGCAGCTTGCGGCCTCGCTCGGCGTCGAGCTGATCCGCTTCGACATGTCGGAATACATGGAACGCCATACAGTCTCGCGGCTGATCGGCGCGCCTCCCGGCTATGTCGGCTTCGACCAGGGCGGCCTTTTGACCGACGGCGTCGACCAGCATCCGCATTGCGTGCTGCTGCTCGACGAGGTCGAGAAGGCGCATCCGGACCTGTTCAACATCCTGTTGCAGGTGATGGACCACGGCAAGCTGACGGACCATAACGGCAAGCAGATCGACTTCCGCAACGTGATCCTGATCATGACCACCAATGCGGGCGCGTCGGACGCGCAGCGCGCGGCCATCGGCTTCGGCTCGACCAAGCGCGAGGGCGACGACATCGAGGCGATCAACCGGCTGTTCACGCCGGAGTTCCGCAATCGTCTGGATGCGATCATTCCGTTCGGCTCGTTGCCGGTGCCGGTGATCCATCAGGTGGTGCAGAAGTTCGTCATGCAGCTGGAGGCTCAGCTCTCCGAGCGTGGCGTGACCTTCGATCTGTCGCCGGAAGCGATCGCCTGGCTGGCTGACAAGGGCTATGACGAACGCATGGGCGCGCGGCCGCTGGGCCGCGTCATCCAGGAGCACATCAAGAAGCCGCTGGCGGACGAGGTGCTGTTCGGCAAGCTCAAGAAGGGCGGCACGGTGCGCGTCACCGTCGAGAAGAAGGAAACTGGCGAGACCGGACTGAAGCTCGTGTCGCTCGCGGACGAAGCGCCGGTGAAGCCGAAGAAGGAAGAGCCGGAAGAGGCGCCGAAGCCCAAGAAGGCAGCGGCGAAGAAGCCGGTTGCCAAGAAGGCGGTGGCGCAGAAGCCTGAGCCCAAGGGCAAGGATGGCGGCAAGCGCAGCCTGGTGCCGCAACTGCCTCGCAAGAGCTGACAAGTTCGACGTGAATTGCGAAAAAGCCCCGGAAACGGGGCTTTTTCATACGCCCTTGAGGCGTTCGAGATCAGGTCGGCCCCGGCGGCGCTTGCTTCAGCCGGCCAACGCGGCGCGAATCTTTCCGGCGTTTTCGGCCAGGATTTCTGGCTTCTCCATCTGTCCGCTGTGCGGCTTGAGCGGCACGCCCTCGAAACGCGGAAGGACATGGATGTGGAGGTGATAGACGGTCTGCCCGGAGGCAGGCTCGTTAAACTGCATGAGTGTGACGCCGTCGGCGTTGAACGCCTTCTTCACCGCGACCGCCACTTTCTGCACCACGGCAAACAGGCGCCCGAACGTTGCCGGATCGGCGTCCAGGATGTTGCGGGACGGTGCCTTCGGAACAACCAGAGTGTGGCCGGTTCCCTGCGGCATGACATCCATGAAGGCGACGACGGCGTCATCCTCGTAGACACGGTGCGAAGGGATTTCGCCGCGCAGGATTTTTGCGAAAATGTTGTCCGGGTCGTAGACGGTCATGGTACCTCACTAGTTTGATGATCGGCGATGTTTGTCGTCTGGGGGAGCAGCGTCAAGATGGGGCAGCCATGAAGTGGGTCGTCGCTGGATGGCTGTTGTTCATCGTATCAGCATTGTTCTTCATCGCTGCGGCGTGGCGCGCGGGCGATCTGCTGGCGCTTGCCGGCGGCATCTTCTTCCTGGTTGCCTGCTTTTCGTTCCTGGTGCCGGTCGCGGCCCGAAAGCCTCACTGACCGAGGAATCGGCAAGAGGCTATTCGCCAAGATCCTTGCGGAACGGCGTGTGCTCCTCGAGGTACTCGCCCATCCGCTCGACTTCGCGTCGTTCGCGGCGCAGGTAGTCGGCGACCGCATTGCGCAGTCCGGGATGCGCGATGTAATGCGCCGAATGCATGGTCACCGGTTGGTAGCCGCGCGCAAGCTTGTGCTCGCCTTGCGCGCCAGCCTCAACCACCTTCAGCTTGCGCTCGATGGCGAAGTCGATTGCCTGGTGGTAGCAGACCTCGAAGTGCAGAAAGGGGTGGTCCTCGATGCAGCCCCAGTTGCGCCCGTAGAGTGCATCGGAGCCGATGAAGTTGATGGCGCCGGCGATATAGCGGCCATTGCGCCTGGCCATCACCAGCAGGATGTCGTCCGCCATCCGCTCGCCGATCAGCGAGAAGAACTCGCGGTTGAGATAGGGACGGCCCCACTTCCTGCCACCGGTGTCCATGTAGAAGGCGAAGAAGTCATCCCAGGCGCTTTCGGTGATGTCTTTGCCCGTCAGCCAGTCGATGCTGATGCCATCCACCAACGCTTCGCGCCGTTCCTTCTTCATCGCTTTGCGCTTGCGTGAGGCAAGCGTGGCGAGGAAGTCGTCATAGCTCGAAAAGCCCTCATTGAAGAAATGGAACTGCTGGTCGGTGCGGTGCAGGAAGCCTGCCGCCTCGAGCGTCGCGACGTCGGGCTCCGTGGCGAAGGTTACATGGGCGGAGGAGACGCCGAGCTTGTCGGTCACCATCTTCAGCCCGGCGGCAAGACTGGCCTTCACGGAGCCAGGATCCTCGCCCTTGCTCACCAGCAGGCGAGGGCCGGTCACCGGCGAGAATGGCACCGAGCACTGCAGCTTTGGATAGTAGCGCCCGCCGGCGCGCTCGAATGCGTCGGACCAGCCATGGTCGAAGACATATTCGCCCTGGCTGTGCGATTTCAGATAGCAAGGCACGGCGCCCAGCAGCTTGCCCTGCGCCGTCTCGAGCCTCAGGTGATGGCCCTGCCAGCCGGTGCGGCGCACGGCGCAGCCGGAATCTTCCAATGCGCTCAGAAAAGCGAATGAAACCAGCGGATTGTAGCCGTTTTCCTTATCGCCGCGTGTCGTCCCGGCGAAGCCGTTCCATTCGTCGCAGGTGAAAGCGCCGATGCCCGCGGCGACGCGGATCGCATACTCCGCATTCGCCACTTGCCCATCGTCGTCGTCACCTTGATCCATGGAGCTTATTTAAGCGTCGCCGGAGTGTCTGCAAGTCACGTTCGAGGCACTGCTTCAGGCGACTTCGGCCAGATCGGGCTCGAAGCCTTCAAAGGTCATCTGGTCGGCATATTTGAAGGTAAGATCGATCGCCGGCTGGTCATGCACGGTCCAGGTGATCACCGGCATCTTGAGCTTTTCGCGCACGAAGCTGACGAACGGGTTCGGCAGGTCGCCGGCGGCGTAGGAGGTGAAGGCGATGTCATGCGCCAGCATGGCGAAATGCGCCTCGATCAACTGGTTGTCCTTGCCGTAGGCGGTCAGCCCACCCGGAATGCCGGGCGCGTCCTTGGCGAAATCGCGGATCAGCCAGTGGTCGAACGACATGATCGCCACCTTGCCCTTGTAGCGCTTGAGCAAGCGGCCGACGCTGGCGACGAGACCCTTGTCATGACCGGGCACACCTTTCAGCTCGACCACCAGCGGCACCCGCCCGTCGATCAGGTCGAGCGCCTCCTGCAGCGTCGGCACGTGGTCTGCCGTGCCGCCCACCTTGAGCGCCGTCAGTTCGGCCGATGTGCGCTGCCAGACGAAGCCGTCATGGCCGGTCAGGCGCTTCAGGTCGTCGTCGTGGATGACGATCGGCACGCCATCCGAAGAGATATGAACGTCGCATTCGATCGCGTAGCCGCGCTCGGCTGCCGCCGCGAAGGCGGAAAGCGTGTTCTCCCAGCGCGTCTTGTTCATGTCGTGGAAGCCGCGATGCGCGACGGGGCGGGCAATCAGCCAGGAAAGATCCGACACCTTCACTCGACCTCGAAGATCGCTTCGACCTCGACCGCGGCGTTGAGCGGCAGCGAAGCGGTACCGACGGCCGAACGGGCATGCTTGCCGATTTCGCCGAGCACGGCGACCAGGAAGTCGGACGCGCCGTTGGCCACCAGATGCTGCTCGACGAAGTCGGGAGCCGACGCAACAAAGACCGTGATCTTGACCAGCCGGCGGATCTTCTCCAGATCGCCAAGCGCCGCCTTGGCCTGGGCCAGGATGTTGATGGCGCAGAATTTCGCGCCTTCCTTGCCTGTTGCCGTGTCGACGTCGCGGCCAAGCAGTCCGCTCGCCTGGAGCTTGCCGTCCTTGAGCGGCAACTGCCCCGCGGTGAACAGCAGATTGCCCGTCCGGCAATAGGGCACGTAGTTGGCGGCCGGGGCCGCGGCAGCCGGAAGCGTGACGCCAAGATCCGTTAGCCGCTTTTCGATTGTTTCGCTCATTGGTTTTCCCTATTGCTGGAAGACGCCGCGCTGGCGGGGCCGAAATTGCTATTTTTGCCTCGCTTCCGCCACGACTTTTTTTAAGCTGGACCATCTTTCCCTGCGGCCTGCCATCGGTCGCGACGATCGGAGCACCTCATGCGCGCAGCGCGCCTTTTCGTTTCCGCCGCCCTATTGTCGGCGGCCCTTCCGATGGCTCCGGCCCTTGCCATGCCCGTGCTGCAGGCGCACCGCGCGGTATATGATCTTACCCTCAACAAGGCGTCCGACCGCTCCGGCATCACCGGCATTTCGGGGCGCATGGTCTACGAGTTCAACGGCTCGCCCTGCGAAGGCTATACGGTCAAGTTCCGCTTCGTCACCCAGATCGTCACCAACGACAATACGAGGCTTACCGACCAGCAGACGACCACCTTCGAGGACGCGGAGGGCAAGACCTTCTCCTTCGTCGCCAAATCCTTCGTCGACCAGAATCTCGACAAGGAGGTCAGGGGCACGGCCACCAGGGAAGCGAAAGGTCTCAAGGTCGACATCGACAAACCCAAGAAGAACGTTCTCGAACTCGCGGCGACGCAGTTCCCCACCCAGCACCTCGAGGAACTGATCGGCAAGGCAGAAAAGGGCGAGAATTTCTACCAGACCAACCTGTTCGACGGTTCCGAGGACGCCGACAAGGTGATGACGACCACGGTCGTCGTCGGCAAGAAGACCGATGGCGACAAGGCCGATCCGGAAGCGCCGGCGCTTGCAAAGCTTGCGACCGACAAATACTGGCCGGTCGACATCGCCTATTTCGACGACACCGACAAAAGCGGCGAGGAGGTGCCGGAATACCGGATCAGCTTCAAGCTGCACGAGAACGGCATCACCCGCGACCTGGTCATGGACTATGGCGACTTCTCGATGACCGGAAAGCTGGTCAACCTGTCGCTGTTCGACCAGACGAAGCCTTGCCCGGCCTCGAAATAGCAACATCCTGACGACCGGCTGCCCGGCTTGCGCGCCCGGCTTCAACACGCCATGTGTGAGGCTCATGCAATGCGGTGCGCCTGATGGCGGTTTATGTCGATGCGGCGATCTGGAAATGGGCCGGGCACCGCTGGTGCCATCTGCTCGCCGACGACACCAATGAACTGCATCGCTTCGCCGCCGAACTCGGCGTCAAGCGATCGTCCTACCAGGGACCGCCCAAGACGTCGGCGCCTCACTACGATATCACCGGCTTCGAGCGCGACCGCGCCGTGCGGCTCGGGGCGGTGGAATGCAGCCGCGAGGAGATCGTCGCCATCTTTCGACGCGTCAAGGTGCCGAACGGCAAGGCAAGACGCTGACCAGGCTTGATGCATGTCGTTGCCCCAGAACCGCGACACACTCCTGGGCGACATTCATTGGCTGCGCGGATCGCCGCAGGTGCAGGCGTTTTCCAGCAGCCTGCTTGCGTTTATGAAACTTCCCCTCTATATGCGCGCTCAGTCCACACACGGACTTTGGTGTCTGCCCGGGAGAAATCCGGCTGAAACCTCCGGTGGCATCAGGACAAAAGTCCGAAATGCCTGTGTCCGTGGAGGCCAACCGGAAAGGAAATAAAGAATGGCTTTGCCTGATTTCAGCATGCGCCAGCTTTTGGAAGCTGGTGTTCACTTCGGCCACCAGACCCACCGCTGGAACCCGAAGATGGCGCCCTACATCTATGGCGCCCGCAACAACATCCACATCATCGACCTGTCGCAGACGGTGCCGCTGCTGCACCAGGCACTGAAGCAGGTGTCCGACACCGTCGCCAAGGGCGGCCGCGTGCTGTTCGTCGGCACCAAGCGCCAGGCCTCGGACATCGTTGCCGATGCCGCGCAGCGTTCGGCCCAGTACTATGTCAACTCGCGTTGGCTGGGCGGCATGCTGACCAACTGGAAGACGATCTCGAACTCGATCCAGCGCCTGCGCAAGCTCGACGAGACGCTCGCCGGCGAGGCCCAGGGCCTCACCAAGAAGGAGCGCCTCAACCTCGACCGCGAGCGCGAGAAGCTCAATAAGGCGCTCGGCGGCATAAGGGACATGGGCTCGACCCCGGACCTGATGTTCGTCATCGACACCAACAAGGAAGCGATCGCCATCCTCGAGGCCAAGCGCCTCGGCATTCCGGTCGTCGCCATCATCGATTCGAACTGCGATCCGGACAAGATCGACTTCCCGATCCCCGGCAATGACGACGCGGCCCGCGCCATCCAGCTCTATTGCGACCTGATCGCCAAGGCGGCCATCGACGGCATCGCCCGCCAGCAGGGCGCGCTCGGCATGGACATCGGCGCCTCGGCGGAAGCCCCGGTCGAGCCGGCGCTCGACGCTCCGGCCGCCGAGACCCCGGAAGCCTGATAGCGAAGGCCGGTTCCGGCCTTCATCTTTCCAATATCTTGGCGCGCTAAAGCGCTTTTGCCGGGCGCATCATCGAGATTCGATGGTGCGTCGGCGCATTTTGAAACAAAGAGGCGACAATGAGCATTTCAGCTGCACAGGTCAAAGAACTCCGCGACTTGACCGGCGCGGGCATGATGGACTGCAAGGCGGCGTTGAACGAAACCAACGGCAACATGGAAGAAGCCGTCGACTGGCTGCGCAAGAAGGGTATTTCCAAGGCCGACAAGAAGGCCGGACGCACCGCTGCCGAAGGCCTGATCGGCGTCGACGCCGGCGTGCGCGAAGCCGCGGTGGTCGAGGTCAATTCCGAGACCGACTTCGTCGCCCGCAACGCGGCGGTCCAGGAAATCGTCGCCAACGTTGCCAAGGTGGCGCTCGCCTATGGCGCGACCGAGGCGGTGGCTGCGGCCAAGTATCCGGGTTCCGACAAGTCGGTCACGGACACGATCAAGGACGCCGTCGGCACCATCGGCGAGAACATGGGCTTCCGCCGCTCGGCCAAGCTGACCGTTCCGCACGGCGCCGTGGCGACTTATGTCCACAATGCCGTTGCCGATGGCCTCGGCAAGCTCGGCGTACTGGTCGCCATCGAGACCACCGGCAACGAGCACGCTGCCAATGCGTTTGCCCGCCAGGTCGCCATGCATGTCGCCGCCACCAGCCCGATGGCGTTGACGGCCGAAGAAGTCGATCCGGCCGCGGTCGAGCGCGAGAAGGCGATCTTCGCCGACCAGGCGCGCCAGACCGGCAAGCCGGAAGCGATCATCGAGAAGATGGTCGAGGGCCGCCTGCGGAAGTTCTACGAAGAGGTGGTGCTGCTCAAGCAGGCCTTCGTGCTCAATCCCGACATCACTGTCGAGAAGGCGCTGAAGGATGCCGAGAAGGAGATCGGCGCTCCGGCAAAGATCACCGCCTTCCTGCGCTTCGCGCTCGGCGAAGGCATCGAGAAGGAAACGACCGATTTCGCGGCGGAAGTCGCGGCCGCGGTCAAGAAATAGCCCGAAGAAAAAAGTAAGGCTAAACAGCTCAGGCAGCTCGGCCGGGTGTCCGCATGGATGCCCGGCCGATTTCTTGTGCAGTGTCGATGAAGGCCCTCAGCTTCGGCGCCATCGACGCGCGGCGCGGGAAGGAGAGGACCAGGC
>JBFLWR010000173.1:0-2118 GCA_040755925.1 Pseudomonadota bacterium | reverse complement strand
AATTTCTTGCGCGCCGCGAGCACCGCCGCCTGACGCTCCGGATAGAACAGCAGCAGCTTGTTGAGCCCGAGGCTGGTCGCGATCCACGCCAGCGCGAATTGGAACAGATTGCCTGAGACGATCAGCAGCAGCACCGCCGCGAGCGTCAGACACAGCCACTTGGTGAAGCGGGCTTGGCCGCGGTCGCCGTCGAGATAATTGCGACTATACAGGACGACGATCAGGCCGACGAAGGCGACGAGTCCGAACATGATCGCCGCCAAGGTATCGACGTAAAATCCCAAGCCGACACCGGCGACCCCGACCGTGCCGGTCACCAGGGGGCCGTTGACCGCGACGCAGACACCCGTGGCGACGGCCAGTGCAAGGGCGAAGCCGGCGATCCAAGCGGCGCCCCCGCCGACCCGTCGCTCACCCGCCTTGGCGCTCCCGGTCGCCAATCCGACGACGGCGAGCGCGAATGGTCCGAGAGCGAGGCACCAGGTCAGGTTCGGCGTCATGGTCGTCTCCAGCGGGAAGCGACCTATCAATTACCGCCACAAGCGGGTTCTTAATAATACAAAGATTGCGGCACTTCGTTCGTTTATGTAAAAGCAAACGATGGCAACCCTAAACTATCACCACCTGCGCTATTTCTGGGCGATTGCTCATGAGGGCAGCCTCACCCGCGCTGCCGAGCGCCTTAACCTGTCGCAATCGGCGCTGTCGGTGCAGCTCGGCAAGCTCGAACTGCAGCTCGGACATCCGCTGTTCGACCGAGCCGGCAAGCGCCTCGTCCTCACCGAGGCTGGTCGGATCGCCCTCGACTATGCAGACACCGTCTTCCAGGCCGGAGACGAGCTGGTGAGCACGATGAAAGGGCGACCGGTGGATCGGCGGCAGGCGTTCCGGGTGGGCGCGTTGACCACGCTCTCGCGCAACTTCCAGCTGGAGTTCCTGAGCCCGCTCGTCGGCCGGGCCGACGTCGAGCTGATCATCCGCTCGGGCGCCATGCGCGACCTCCTCGCCCAGCTGGAAGCGCATACGATCGATGTCGTGCTCGCCAACAGCGCGCCACAGCACGATGCGCGGTCCGATCTTCGCAGCCATCTGCTCGCTCAGCAGCCGGTCGCGATTGTCAGGCGACCCAGTGCTGAACCTTTTGCATTCCGTTTCCCGGACGACCTGCGGTCGCAGCCCATCCTGTTACCGAGTCTCGACAGCGAGATCCGCATCGGGTTCGATCGGATCCTCGAACTCGCCGGTGTGCGCCCGATCATTTTTGCCGAAGTGGATGACATGGCCATGTTGCGGCTTCTCGCCCGTGACAGCGACGGTCTGGCGCTCGTACCGCCGATCGTCGTGCGCGATGAACTCGCTGCCGGCCTCCTCGTGGAGGTCTGTCCGGTCCCAAACCTCAGCGAAACATTCTACGCGATCACCCAGAAGCGCCGCTTTCCGAATCCCTTGCTCGGGGAGTTGCTCACGCGGGCGGCGAACGGAAAATGATTCCGCCGTTTCGGTCGGTGCAGTTGCAGCGGCGTCAGCCTTTCACCTCGGCCAGGTTTCCAGGTCCATCGCCAAGACTTCTCCGGCGAGATAGAGCGAGCCGCAGATGACCACATGCGGCGGCGGCCCATCCTCAGAAAGCGCCGCATCGAGCGCCGATGAGACGTCCGGCCGAACGTCCGCGTAAAGGCCCGCACGCCGCGCCCCGTCCAACAGGATCGCCGGATCGGCCGCCGCGTTCGCATCAAATCCCACCAGAAACAGCTTTAGGGGAGCGATCGAACACAACGCCGCAAAGATGCCTTCAAGGTCTTTATTGGCAAGGACGCCGAGAATGACCGCCAACGGCCGCCCGTCGCTCGCTCTGAGGTCGCCAAGCGATCGGGCCAGCGATTCGAACGCGTGCGGATTATGGGCGCCGTCGAGCCAGAGATCGGCGCCTCGCGCTGACGCTCGTGCGGCCAGCGGCCCCGCCGTCAAGGACTGCATTCGGGCGGGCCACGAGGCGCATCTCAGCCCCTCACCCAAGGCTGCGTCCGGCAGGCCGAACTTGCGGGCCACGGCGACCGCGAGCCCGGCATTGGCGACCTGATGCGCGCCCATCAAACGACCCTGGGGCAAGTCCATGAC
>JBFLWR010000172.1:0-3502 GCA_040755925.1 Pseudomonadota bacterium | reverse complement strand
CCATAGTCAAGAACTCTCCGCCCACCCTATAGATCAGTTGTCTACGGGAGGGGGGATGACTGACGAAGGGAGTGAACTTGCTGCCGCGATGGCTTGGCCTCGCCGCGGAGGCTTATGGCGTCGGTTCCTCGCTTTGGTCGTCGACTATTTTGTCGTGCTGATACCCCTCTATTTTCTGACGGCTGGATTGGCCATGCTGACCGACGGTGGGGTGAAAGGCGACTTCGGGCTGTCCTTAAAAGTATGCAGGTCGTTCACGGTGAACGGCGTTCCGTCGCTCGAACGTAAAGTGTGCAAGTCGTCTCTCTTGGGCTTTTCAGTAGCCGATCGGGCGGTTGCCAAGGCGAAGGAAGCTCAATTTGCAAACCCCGAGTCGGTGTCTATCGATCCTAGTTCAAAGGGGAGTTTTCCACCTGCGGCATTGGATCTGAGTTTCCTCGATTTACCCGCTCTGGCGATCTATCTTCTTGTTATCGAGATGACCTTGGGCCAATCAGTCGGCAAGCGGGCTTTGGTGCTCGTCGTGTATGACGAGCCTAACTGGCAAAGAAGAGGCTTGCCCTTGCAAAAGGCGTTTCGTCGACAGCTGATCAAGTTTCTCGGTGCGTTTCCTCTCGTACTGACACACGCTTGGTCTGCCTTTCAGACCTGGGGGAGCTTTCCGGGACCCGCGCCGAGCTATTCCTGGTGGGAAATTGTGCCTGCCCTCGTCGCGGCTGGCTTCGCGCTTAGCCTGGCTTTGATTTGGCCGCTCTGGATCGGAATTTCGATAGCGTCGGGCCATGAGCCTATCCATGATCAGATAGCCGGCACAACCGTCCGCACCCGTGAGATATATGAATGAGCCTCCTGGATAAACCTCGGATCGTCATCACCTACTGCACGCAATGCCAGTGGCTGTTGCGCGCGGGCTGGATGGCGCAGGAGTTGCTCTCGACCTTCGGCACCGATCTCGGCGAGGTGACACTGGCGCCGGGCACCGGCGGCATCTTCACCATTTCCTGCAACGATCAGCTGATCTGGGACCGCAAGCGCGACGGCGGCTTTCCAGATGCGGCAAAGCTCAAGCAGCTGGTCCGCGACGTCATCGATCCCGATCGGGATCTGGGACACTCAGACCGTAAGGGGCACAAGTCAAAAGACCCCGCCTGAGGCGGGATCTTTTGCATTCGTGGGCGCTCTCAAATCAACGCCATGATGAAGCAGGCCATTGCCGCGATGGCGGTGACGGTGCGGACGTGGTTCCACATCACCCATTGGTTCAGATGGTTCGCCCACACGGCGGCGCCGTTGGCGCTCGCGGGATCGACAGCGGCCAAAGCGTCGTTGAGCGGCACGTTGAAGACCATGGTGACGAGCGGGTTGCCGACGAAATAGAGCACGGCGCCGGCAAGCAACCAGTAGGTGCCCGACTGGCTCCAGCCCAGCAGGACGGCGGCAATCAGCACCAGGCAGATGAGGCCGGTGCCGAACAGAGCCGTCATGAAGGTCGGCGTGATCACCGTGATGTTGATCGAATTCATCGCCGCGATGCCCTGCGGAACGGGCAGCCGGGCGAGCGCCGCCATGACGAAGTTCGAGAAGGCGAAGAAGACACCGCCGACAACGCCGGAGCCGATCGCGGCAATAATGGTGAGGGTGGGAAGAAGCTTGATCATCTCAATTGCTCCAGATGCCGGTGGCGGCGGTTTCGGCTGCGTAGGCGGAAAAGTCTTTCGGCTGGCGGCCGAGCGCGCGCCGCACGCCATCGGTCAGCGTCTCGTTGCGGCCGTCGAGCACCTCGGTGAAGAGCTCGTTAAGCAGCCAGGCGAGTTCCGGCGGCAGATTGTGCGCCGCCACCGTTTCGGTGAATTCTGCATGCGAGATCCGCCGGTATCGGATGTCGCGGCCGGTGGCCTTGGCGATTTCGGCGACGGCGTCGGCGAAGCTCAGCAGCCTCGGGCCGGTGAGCTCGTAGATCTGTCCGACATGGCCGGGCTCCGTCAGCACCGTCTCGGCGACATCAGCGATGTCGTCGACATCGACGAAGGGTTCGCCGACGGCGCCGACCGGCAGCGCGACCTCTCCTTCGAGAATGGATTCGATGAGGAAGCCCTCGCTGAAATTCTGCGAGAACCACGAGCAGCGCAGGATCGTCCAGTCGGCGCCGGAAGCCTTGACCATCGCCTCGGCGCGCTGCGCCTCGGTCTCGCCGCGGCCGGAAAGCAGCACCAGCCGCTTGATGCCGCGCTCGATGGCAAGCCGGGCGAGGGCCTCGACGGTTTCGGCGGCGCCCGGCACCGCGATGTCCGGATAATAGCTGACGTAGACTGCGCCGACGCCTTCAAGGGCCGGTGCCCAGGTTTCCCTATCCAGCCAATCGAAGGACGGCGCGCCGTTGCGTGAGCCGATCCGCACCGGAATGTCGCGGACGCTCAGCCGTTCGGCAATGCGCCGGCCTGTCTTGCCGGTCCCGCCCAGGATCAGGATCGGCTTGCGTTTCAGGTCGGTCATCTCGATCTCCTTGCTAAAATATGAGTAATCCTCATGTTTGCAAAACGTGATAAACCCTCGTATTTTGTGAGTCAAGCCAGTTTTCGAGAAATCGCCCCGAGACAGCCATGGACGAAAAAGTCGCCGCCAAGTCCGACCAGGGAACCATTGCTTCACCGCGCCGATCGCCGAGCCAGCAGCGCAGCCGCGAGCGGGTCGAGCGCATGCTTGCCGCGGCGTCGGCGCTGATCGCCGAGCAGGGCAGCGATGCCATGCGCATGGGGGAGGTGGCGGAAAAGGCAGGGGTGTCGATCGGCTCGCTGTACCAGTTCTTTCCCGACAAGCGGGCGATCGTCTGGGCCCTGGCCGAACGCTACACCGCCGAAAGCCAGGCCTGCATTTCGGCCGCGCTTAAGGACGTCAGCGATGCGGAGGGCCTGAAGCAGGCATTTTCAGAGCTGCTGGATATCTATTATGGCCTGTTCCTGGCCGAGCCGGTGATACGCGACGTCTGGTCGGGAACGCAGGCCGACAAGGCCTTGCGCGGGCTCGAGCTGGCCGATAGCCGCGCCAACGCCGAGTTCCTGGTCGCGGTGCTGAAGCGGCTCAGGCCCGATGCCGACCCGGTCGAACTGGAGACGACGGCGCTCCTGGTCTGGCAGATGGGCGAGGCCGCCGTGCGGCTGGCGATATCGGTCGATCGGGAAGAGGGCGACAGGCTGGTTGAAGCCTACAAGCGCATGGCGCTGAGGGAGTTGCTCCGCGCCGAATAGGGGCAATCGAATGCAACAAAAAACCCGCCTCGTGGGCGGGTCTTTCAACTCTGCGGGGGTATCGGGCTTAGAGGCCGAAACCTTCGAAACGCTTCTTGAACTTCGACAGGCGGCCGCCGCGGTCGAGCAGGGTCTGCTGGCCGCCGGTCCAGGCCGGGTGAGTGGTCGGGTCGATGTCGAGGTTCATCGTGTCGCCTTCCTTGCCCCAGGTCGAGCGGGTCAGGTATTCGGTGCCATCGGTCATGACGACCTTGATG
>JBFLWR010000171.1:0-4707 GCA_040755925.1 Pseudomonadota bacterium | reverse complement strand
AATTCGCTCGCAATTTTTGAATGACTATCTGGGCGCTATCGATGCGAACCAATTGAAAATGATGCCGCTCGAGGCAATATTAATTTGAGCAGCCTTTGGCTATGATTTTCCGACTCACTGAATGGCAGATTTCGGCGAATGCTTTGCACTACTAAACTACTGAACCACGATAAGATATCCAAAGCTGACAACGCTACTAGTGGCGAACTCCTCCCCTACCCGCCTGGCGCAATCACGCCCCGCCCTCTGGCTGAATCGAACGCCCCACCACCTGTGGACATCGCGGTGCCAATGAAACAATCTTGCCCGCAAGGGAACAAAACAAGCGCTTCGACAGAAAGCGCGATGGGTGCGCATGAAACAGCGATGGACGTTGTATGATCCACGTCTGGCCTGGGTGCTGGTCGCACCAGTGCTCATCCTGCTCATCTTCTTCCTGGTGCTGCCCATCGCCGTCATGGCGGTCTATACCTTCTTCACCTTCGTCACAGCGGGCGTCGAGACCAGCGCGCTGACGACGGCGAACTGGCATGAGTTCTTCACCGACAGCTATTATTCCGGCTTCCTCTTGAAGACGCTTCGGGTCGGCGCCATCACGGCGCTGCTGTGCGGGGTGCTCGGCTATTTCCCGGCCTATTTCATCTGGGCAACGACGTTCAAGCACAAGTGGCTGCTGCTTCTCCTGCTCATCGTGCCGTTCTGGATCAGCTTCACCATCCGCACCTTTTCGTGGATCAACATCCTCGGCGAGCAGGGCGTCATCAACGTCGCCTTGTTGAAGCTCGGCATCATCAGCGAGCCGCTGCCGATGCTCTACAATGAGGGCGCGGTGATCCTGGGGCTGCTGCACTTCCTGCTGCCCTACATGATCCTCAACGTCTATGTGAGCCTCGAGGGCATCGACCGCACGTTGATCTCGGCGGCACGCTCCATGGGCTGCACCAGCGCGCAGGCATTTCGCGAGGTGACGCTGCCGCTCTCCCTGCCCGGCCTCGCGGCCGGCTTGCTGCTCTGCTTCGTGCTGGCCGCCGGCAGCTATGTCACGCCGCAGCTGCTCGGCTCCGGGCGCGACGCGCTGTTCGGCAACCTGATCTACGACACCATCATGGGCGAGCTGAACTGGCCGATGGGCGCCACGCTGTCCATCGTGCTGTTCGTCGTGCTCGGCTTCTTCGCCGCCATCTACACCCGCTACATGGGCATGTCGCAGATCGTGAAGGGCCTTGGTGGATGACGAGGATGGGTGGATGAAGGCACGGCCGAACAAGGAAGGCAAATGGGCCTGGCGGGTGACGGGCTTCGTCACGCTCTGCGTCTACATCTTCATGTTCGCGCCGATCGTGGCGACAATCATCCTGTCGTTCAACGCCTCGATGTTCGGCGGCTTCCCGATGACCGGCTTTTCCTTGCAGTGGTACGCCAAGCTGATGAACAACGACGCGGTGCTTTCGGCCTTCCGCACCTCGCTGTGGATCGCGGTGGTCACCGCCGCCGTCACCACGGCCGTCGGCGTCGTCACGGCCTTCGCGCTGGTGCGCTTCGAGTTCCCCGGCAAGCAGGCGCTGAGCACGCTGGTGATCCTGCCGGCGCTGGTGCCGGAAACCATCCTCGGCGTCGGCCTGCTGGTGCTGATCAAGGCGGTCGACCAGCCGCGCACCATGCTCTTGCTGGTGCTCGGCCACATCATGCTGGCCGTGCCCTATGTGGTGCTGATCGCGCAGGCGCGCATGGTGGGCATAAGGCGCGTCTATGAGGAGGCGGCACTTTCGCTCGGCGCCTCGCGCTTTGCCTCCTTCCGCGAGATCACGCTGCCGCTGCTGATCCCGGCCGTCGTCGGCGGCGCGCTGCTCGCCTTCACCATCTCGTTCGACAACACCTCGGCCAGCCTGTTCTGGCGGCCGGCGGGCGTGGAAACCATGCCCACCCAGATCCTGTCGATGCTGAAGATCTCGATCAGCCCGGAGATCAACGCGCTGGGCACCGTGATGATCCTGGTGACCGTCGGCATCCCGCTGCTCGGCGGCGCGATCCTGCAGGGCCTGACCCGATTGAAAAGACGTGGCGAACCAAAGGAGGAGACGACATGAAACTTTCCACCACCAAGCGGCTCGAAAGGCTGCATGACCGCTACACGAACGGCGATCTCAGCCGCCGCACCTTCCTGACGCTGACGGCGGCGGCGGCCGCCGCGGCAGGCCTCGACATGCCGTGGATGCGCCGGGCGATGGCCGCCGTGGAGCAGGTCCGCTTCGACGGCTGGGGCGGCACGGTGCAGGACGCGATCGACAAATACGCCTTCCAGCCCTACACGGCCAAGACCAAGATCAAGGTGGTGCAAGGCACGTTCGGCGACGAGGACGAGATCATCACCAAGATCAAGACCGCCAAGCCCGGCGACTACCAGGTGATCCATTCCTCGGGCGTCAACTACTACATCAAATACGTCAATGGCGGCCTGACCTCGGAGATCAACGAGGCCAACATTCCCAACATGGCGAATGTGCTGCAGCCGATGATCGATCCGTTCCGCAAGCTGACGCCGAAACTCTCTGCCGTGCCTTACGACTATGGCACCACCGGCATCGCCTACAACACCAAGGTGATCTCGCCGGAGGAGGCCAAGGAAAAGGGCGCGGCGCTTTTGCTCGACAAGAAATACGCCGGCAAGGTCGGCGGCTATGACGACATGACGACGCGCGTCTGGTACGCGGCTTTGGCCACCGGGCAGGACCCCAACAACATCAAGGACATGGACACGATCTGGGCCAAGGTGCGCGAGACGCGCGACCTCGCCAAGAAGTTCTGGAGCTCGGGCGCCGAGCTGATGGACCTGCTCTCCAAGGGCGAGATCGTGGTGACCGACGCCTGGTCGGGCCGCGTCGCCGCGCTCCAGGACCAAGGCCATCCGATCGGCTATCTCGACCCGGCCGGCTCCTATGCCTGGATGGAGGACATGCTGATCCTGAAGGGCTCGCCGATGCCCGAGTGCGAGGAGCTGATCAACTTCATGCTCGATCCGGCGACCTCGATCGCGGTGGCCGAGGGCCAGAGCTATCCGCCGTCGCTCGACCCCAACAAGGTCAAGCTCACCGAGAAGATCGAGAAGCTGCCGGCCTTCGACAAGACCGGCACGATGAAGGCGCTGACCTTCGCCGATCCGGTCTACTGGGCGACCAACGAGGACGCCTGGACCAAGCAGTGGAACAGGATCTCCAAGGGTGCCTGACAGCCAAGACCTTTCCGAAGCGCCCCGGCCGATCGCGGCCGGGGCGGCCAATACCGGCGCGGACACGGGCCAGCCGGCGGTCGAGTTCCGCAACATCGACATCGCCTATGGCAAGTTCGTCGCGGTGCGCGATTTCTCGCTGTCGATCCGCAAGGGCAGCTTCGTCACGCTGCTCGGGCCTTCGGGCTGCGGCAAGACGACGATCCTGCGCTCCATCGCCGGACTGGTCGACATCTCGGCCGGCCAGATCATGATCGGCGGGCAGCGCGTCGACGACGTGCCGATCTACAAGCGCAATATCGGTCTGGTGTTCCAGAGCTATGCGCTGTTCCCGCACAAGAGCGTGTTCGACAACGTCGCCTTCGGCCTGAAATACCGCAACGTGCCGAAGCCCGAGATCGCGCGCAAGGTCGGCCAGGCTTTAGCCATGGTGCGGCTGCCGGGCAGCGAGAAGAAGCTGCCCTCGCAACTGTCGGGCGGCCAGCAGCAGCGCATCGCGCTGGCGCGGGCCATCGTCTTCGAGCCGCAGGTGCTTCTGCTCGACGAGCCGCTCTCGGCGCTCGACGCCAACATGCGCGAGGAGATGCGCGTCGAGATCAAGAAGATCCAGAAGGAAACCGGCATCACCGCCATCTTCGTCACCCACGACCAGGAAGAAGCGCTCTCCATGTCGGACCGCATCGTGGTGATGAACGCCGGCTCGGCCGAGCAGATCGGCACGCCGGAAGAGGTCTATGAGCGGCCGGCCACCGCCTTCGTCGCCGACTTCCTCGGCAAGGCCAACATGCTGGCCGGCACGACGGGCAAGCCGGATGGCGCGGTGACGCTGGCCGCCGGCCAGACGGTCAATGTCGTCTCGCCGAGGCCGCTGGCGCCGGGCAGCAAGGTCACCGTGGTGGTGCGGCCGCAAAAACTGTCGGTGGGCGCGGCGGCGAGCGGCAACAGGCTTGCCGGCCGCGTCGTCTCCACCTCCTATCTCGGCGGCAGCGCCATCTACGAGATCGACATCGGCGGCGGCACGACGATGCGCGCCAACACGCCGATCAGCGGCCGGGTGTTTCGCGAGGGCGAACCAATCGAGGTCGGCTTCGATCCGGCCGGCTGCGTGCTGCTGGATGAAGGCGGGCGGCGGATCTCGTAAGGAACCGCCCTCGCCCCGTTCTCCGCCTGCCGCTCAGGCCAGCAGCAGCTTCAGCCTGTAGAGCCGCATGCGGGCCTGGCGGCGCGCGGAATCCTGGAAGCCTTCCAGTCCGGCCTCGACCGCGAAGGCCAGCGTCATCAGCTCGATCAGGAATTCCTCGACCGCTTCGAGGCCGAGCCGCGAGGCGCCCCTGACGTCCTTCAGCAAGGCGCGCGCCTGCGCGGCGGCATCCGGGCCGCCCTCCTCGATCAACGCTTCCAGTCTGTCGACACTATCCATTTTCCGAATCCCCCAACCGATTCCGGGAGATAGGTAGACCCGACGGGAGCGACAGTCACAT
>JBFLWR010000170.1:0-11766 GCA_040755925.1 Pseudomonadota bacterium | reverse complement strand
GGGATTCGAACCCGCGTTACGGTCTCCCGTAAACACACTTTCCAGGCGTGCGCCTTCAACCACTCGGCCACCTCTCCGTCCTTTGCATCTCGCGCCGGCCGGTTTCGCCGCGCGTGGTTGGGGAGATGCATCTCCGGCGGGAAGTCCTGAACGGACGATCAGGGCACCCTCAACCGGCGGGCAACCCTTTCCCAGCACCTCTAGCCGTCTAGGCAAACAGGCGCGGGGCTCATCTAGTCGATCCTAAGGCGAATGCCAAGCCATAATGGCATGTCGACGGCTTTTGCCGTGAATGGTTCCGAGACAGGCTTCACAGAAGAGCGCCAAACGTTCGAATGATGTGCACATGCTGGCCGCTGGTGCCTGCCAAGCTTGACTTCGGCGCCGGCCGCGGGTCGACTGCATGAATCTTTGTTTTCGCGCAATTCCGGACGGGAAGCCGCCGCGCGCTGCCTGGAATTGCCCTGGGCTTTGCGAGGGGCATCGTCCGACATGGCACCGATTGACCAACATCCTGCCGGGCGGCCGGACAGCGGACTCTCCTACATCCCGGTGGCGTGGCTCGTCATCGTCATGGGACTGTCGGCTTATAGCCTGTTCTCCAACTGGCGTCTGATCGGCGACTTCAGCCTGCCGGACAATGTGTTCTTCATCGTCTATAGCGGCCTCACCGGTGGCATCATCACCATCCTGTGGGGACTTTACCTGCTTGGCCTCGCCTTCAACCGGTCAGCCCGCTTTCCGCGCCACTACACCATCTGGCAGATCGTCATCATCCTTTGGCTCGTCGTACGCCAGGCCTATGCCCTGCTCGTGCTTGGCTTCAGGTTCTCGGCCGAGGCGCTGGGCTTCACCGTGGCCGAAATCGCCATTGGCGTCCTCTGCATCTATCTTTTGCGGCAAGGCGCCGGCGCCGACGCGGTGTACTCCAGTCCCGAGACCGAACGCCCGCCGCTGCTGGTGTCGATCCTTGCCTTGTTGCTCGGCGTCATCCTTGGCGGCGCGATCGGCGCCTTCGGCGGATTTTTTGCCGGATCGCTAATCGCGGACGCCACCCAGATGAGCTGCTTCGAAGGCGCCTGCGGATTTTTCGCGGCCTTCGTCGGTCTGGCGGGGCTGGTGGTGGGAGCGATCGCCGGCGGCATCTTCGCCATCTGGCGCGTCAACCGGCGCAAGCCGGCGCGCACCGCTTGATTTTGCGGCGGCCGCGATTGCGCCGGGATTGCACAGGCTCTATGTCGGTTGCCGGGTAGACGGGAGCTTTCCCGGGGAGAGCGTCGATGTTGCGTTTCATCTTTCGGCTGGCGGCGATGGTTGCATTGTCGGTTTCCGTCATCATGGCCGTGATCGACACCACGCGCTCCGTCGCGGCTTCGGCGCTCGTCATGACTCCGCTCAACGTCAGCTGGCTGGCGGTCTCGCCGAACACCCGCGCGGCCTTCGAGACCTATGTGCGCGCCAAAGCCAACCCGCTGGTCTGGGATGGCGCCATCGCCTGGGTGCTTAGCCAGCCCGGTTTCGCGGTGTTCGCGGTGCTGGCCTTCCTGCTCTATGCCATCGGCTACAGGCGGCGCCGCTCCGAATTCGCGGCGGCCAACTGAGCCAACAGCGCGCCACTGGCTTCGAGCGAGCCGCTGACCGCTTTTCCAAAAGGTCAAAATTCCGCGTGAATTTTGTTTCGGGCCGTGCCAGATTGACCGCGAGCGGGAGGGTCAAACACTTCCTGCCTGACGTCGCATGCATGCCGGAGAACCGGGCGGACAGGCGGCGTATAACGGAAAATAACCGACAGGGTGTGGATCACATGAAACGTATCGTTCTCGGCCTCCTGGCCGCAACCGCAATGGTTCTTCCGGCTTTCGCGGCGGATGTCCAGCCGGCCATCCTCTATGATCTCGGCGGCAAGTTCGACAAGTCCTTCAACGAGGCCGCCTATCATGGCGCCGAGAAGTTCAAGGCTGAAACCGGCGTCGCCTACGTGGAATTCGAAGTCTCCAACGCCTCGCAGCGCGAGCAGGCTCTGCGCCGCTTCGCCGAGGACGGCCGCAACCCTATCGTCATGGCCGGCTTTGCCTGGGAAGACGCTCTGAAGAAGGTCGCGACCGAATATCCCGACCTCAACTTCGCCATCATCGACGATGCCGTCGACCTGCCCAATGTCCGCTCGCTGGTGTTCAAGGAAAACGAAGGCTCCTATCTCGTCGGCATCCTCGCGGCGATGGCGTCGAAGTCCAAGAAGGTCGGCTTCGTCGGCGGCATGGATATCCCGCTGATCCGCAAGTTCGAATGCGGCTATGTCGGCGGCGCCAAGTCGGCCGGCGCGACAGAAGTCATCCAGAATATGACCGGCGATACGCCGGCCGCCTGGAACGACCCGGCCAAGGGCGGTGAGATCGCCAAGACGCAGATCGACCAGGGCGCCGATGTGGTCTACGCCGCCGCCGGCGGCACTGGCGTCGGCGTGCTGCAGGCTGCCGCGGATGCCGGCAAGCTCGGCGTGGGCGTCGATTCCAACCAGAACGGCTTGCAGCCCGGCAAGGTGCTGACCTCGATGATGAAGCGCGTCGACGTTGCCGTCTACAACGCCTTCATGGATGGCAAGAACGGCACCTTCAAGGGCGGCGTCGAGAATCTCGGCCTCAAGGAAGGCGGCGTCGACTACGCCATGGACGACAACAACAAGGCGCTGGTCACCGATGCAATGAAGGCCGCCGTCGAAAAGGCCAAGGCCGACATCATCGCCGGCACCGTCCAGGTGCACGACTACACCGCCGACAACAAATGCCCGTATTGATCGGGAGCTAAATCCAGATTTACGGACCGCCGGGCGAAAGCCCGGCGGTTTCGTTTTTCCAGGGGAGAACATGCAGCCGACGATCGAAGCCATGGTGGAGCGCGACGTGGAAGCGATCGCGGCGCTGCGGCTTGCGGCCTTCTTCCAAGGCACGGGACGAACCCTGGACGAAGACGCGGCAGGGCTGCGTGGGTTGCTGGCCGGTGACGAGTTGGAGGCTGCCTTCGTCGCACGCCATCGCGGCCAGCCGATCGGAAGCTGCCTGCTCGTCCGCAACGAGATCGATCCGGCGCACGATCTGACGCCATGGCTGGCCGGCCTTGTCGTCGAGGAAGGGCACAGGGGACGCGGCATCGGCGCCGCGCTGGTCAGGACCGTCGAGGCGCATGCGATAGCGGCTGGCGTGGACACGCTCCATCTCTACACATGGCGGGCGCGCCGCTTCTACGAGACGCTTGGCTGGACGGTGGTCGAGCCTTTCGAGCAGGACGGCGAGCCGATGCTCCTGATGTCTCGGCAGCTATAGCGTGCCGACCAGGTAACCGAGCGCGAAGGCAGCCAGCAGGGCAATCGCGATGACCATTCCGAGCCGGCCGCCAAGGGAATGCACGCCGACCCCGTAAGGCTTGCGCCGCAGCCCCTGGATGATCGCCGGCCTCGCTTCGCCCTCGTCCAGCCCGGCGAGCCGCATCTGCGGCAATTCCGAGAGCCTTTGCGCCACCAGGTTCCAGCGATTGTCCGACCTTCCGCTGGAGGTTGTGGCGGGATCGAAGGCGCGCATCCGCTCGGCAAGCCTGAGCACGGCGTCGCGGAACGCGGGATCGATCTGAAGGTCGCGTTCGGCGCGGGCGCGCTCCCTGTCATCCATCAGGCCGAAGACATAGTCGCCAGCCCGGGCGATGCGGTCGCTTTCACTGGCCATGGCCGTTCTCCTGCTCGCTCACCAGTGCGGCGGCTTGGTCACCGGCACATCGGGCGCGGCCCGTTCCTCAAGGGCCAGGAACCGGTCGGTCAGGGCGCCAAGCTTGCGTTCCATGCGCTCGATGACCTTCCACTGCTCGGCGATCTGGCCGGACAGTTCCTCGATGGTCTTTTCCTGCTCGGCGGCGCGGATTTCCAGCGTCGTCAGCCGATCGTCAGGCGTGGTCATTCAAAATCCCGGGCTTTTGTGAATGTGAAGCTGTCGGCCACGTTCGAAATTGACAAGCGCGCGGGGATTTGTCGAGAGTGAATGGCGTTCCGGCCGATTGGCACGGGCGGGGCGTCATGCTAGGCATTTTGACCAAGCGATAAAAAAATAAGAGTGGGACAGGCTGCATGGCGCAAGCCGCGATCGAGCTTATAGGCATCAACAAGAGTTTTGGCGCCGTACGCGCCAACCGCGACATCAACCTGGAAATCGCGCGGGGAACCATCCACGGCATCGTCGGCGAGAACGGCGCCGGCAAGTCGACGCTGATGTCGATCCTCTATGGCTTCTACCAGGCCGACAGCGGCGAGATCCGCGTCGGCGGCAAGCCGGTGTCGATCAATACGTCCAACGACGCGATCGCGCTCGGCATCGGCATGGTGCATCAGCATTTCATGCTGGTCGATAATTTCACCGTCCTGGAAAACATCATCCTCGGCGCCGAGAACGACGCGCTCTTGAAGGGCAGCATCGCCAAGGCGCGCTCGGAGCTCGACCGGCTGGAGCGCGAGTATGGCCTCGAGGTCGAGCCCGACGCCATCATCGAGGAACTGCCGGTCGGACTGCAGCAGCGTGTCGAGATCCTCAAGGCGCTCTATCGCGGCGCCGAGATCCTGATCCTCGACGAGCCGACGGGTGTTTTGACGCCGGCCGAGGCCGATCACCTGTTCCGTATCCTCAAGCAGTTGAAGGAACAGGGAAAAACGGTGGTGCTGATCACCCACAAGCTGCGCGAGATCATGGCCATCACCGACACGGTCTCGGTCATGCGTCAGGGCACGATGGTCGCGACCAGGGTGACAAAGGAAACCACGGTTGGCGAACTGGCCGAACTGATGGTTGGCAGGCGTGTGCTGCTCAGGGTCGAGAAGGGAGAGTCGGAAGCCGGCGCAGTAAAACTCTCGGTCAGGAACCTGACGGTCAAGGATTCTCGTGGCGTCACCATGGTCGACGACGTCTCCTTCGACCTGCGCGGTGGCGAGATCGTCGGCATCGCGGGCGTCGCCGGCAACGGCCAGTCGGAGCTGCTCGAGGCGATTTCCGGCATCCGGCATGCCGTTTCCGGCGAGGTGATGCTGGACGGCAAGCCGATCGATCTCACCGGCAAGGCCGATCCCGGCGAATTGCGCGATCGTGGGCTGGCCCATGTGCCGGAGGACCGGCACCATGTCGGGCTGGTGCTCGCCTTCGAGGAGAACGAGAATTCGATCCTCGGCTATCATGACGACGAGCGTTACCTGAAGGGGCCGTTCCTCAACGTCGAAGCCATCATGGCCGACGCCAAGGACAAGATCGCGAAATACGACATCCGCCCCGGCAATCCGCGCCTGAAGACTGCCAATTTCTCCGGCGGCAACCAGCAGAAGATCGTGCTGGCGCGGGAAATGGAGCAGGACCCCGCCGTACTGATCGTCGGCCAGCCGACGCGCGGCGTCGATGTCGGCGCCATCGAGTTCATCCACAAACGGCTGATCGCCATGCGCGACCAGGGCAAGGCGGTGCTGGTGGTGTCGGTCGAGCTCGACGAGATACGCTCGCTCTCCGACCGGATCCTGGTGATGTTTGCCGGCCGCATCGTCGGCGAGCGCGGCCCTGAGGCGACCGAAGGCGAGCTCGGCCTGCTGATGGCCGGCGTCGAGCATCAGGAGGCCGCCGAGTGAGCACGCCCTATGCCAAGCTGCCAGCCTGGGCCGACTACGGGCTTATCCCGCTGATCAACCTGTCGGTGGCCTTCATCGTCGCCGGCTTCGTCGTCATGCTGGTCGGCGAGAATCCATTCCGCGCCGCCGTCATCCTGGTCGAAGGCGCCTTCGGCAAGGGCACGGGCATTGCCTTCACCTTGTTCTACGCTACCACCTTCATCTTCACCGGGTTGTCGGTGGCGGTCGCCGCGCATTGCAGCCTGTTCAACATCGGCACCGAGGGCCAGGCCTATATCGCCGGGCTCGGCATCGCGCTTGTCTGCCTCAGCTTCGACGCCACGCTGCCCTGGTGGGTGATCTTCCCGATGGCGATCGTCGCGGCGACTGCATTCGGCGCCCTGTGGGGGTTCATCCCCGCCTATCTGCAGGCCAAGCGCGGCTCGCACATCGTCATCACCACCATCATGTTCAATTTCATCGCCGCCTCGGTGATGGTCTACCTGTTGGTCGGCCCCTTGAAGCCGGCAGGGTCGCAGGCGCCGCAGACACGCAACTTCCTCGCCGGCGCGGAATTGCCGAAGCTCAACTGGGTCATCGAACTGTTCGGCGCCAAGATCCGCTCGGCGCCGCTCAACATCTGCTTCCTGCTGGCGCTGCTCATGGCCTTCCTGGTCTGGCTGCTGATCTGGCGCACCAAGCTCGGCTACGAGATGCGTACCTACGGCCACAGCCCGAAGGCGGCGCGCTATGCCGGCATTTCGGAAACACGCATCATCATCACCGCGATGATGATCTCGGGAGCGCTGGCCGGCATGATGGCGCTCAACCCGGTGATGGGCGACCAGCACAATGTGGCGATCGATTTCGTCTCGGGCGCCGGCTATGTCGGCATCGCGGTTGCGCTTATGGGCCGGCTGCATCCCGTCGGCATCGTGCTGGCGGCGATCCTGTTCGGCATGCTCTATCAGGGCGGCGCCGAACTCGCCTTCCAGATGCCGGCGATCAGCCGCGATATGATCGTCATCATCCAGGGCCTAGTCATCCTCTTCGCCGGCGCGCTGGAGCACATGTTCAGGCCTTACATCCAGGCGCTGTTCGCCTCGTTCAGCCCGAAATCGGTCGGTATGGAAGCGGTCAAGGGCAAGGGGGCCTGAGATGGATTTTTTCAACGCCGTCGTCCAGGTGCTGGACTCGACCATCCGCCTGTCGGTGCCGCTGCTGCTTGCCTGCCTCGCCGGGCTCTATTCGGAACGGGCCGGCATCTTCGACATCGGCCTCGAGGGCAAGATGCTGGTCGGCGCCTTCGCCGGAGCTTCGGCGGCAGCCGTCTTTCATTCGGCGCTTATTGGCCTCGGCATGGCGATCCTGATCTCTGTCGCCTTCGCGCTGGTGCACGGCTTTGCCTCGATCACGCATCGCGGCAACCAGATCGTTTCCGGCGTGGCCATCAACTTCATCGCCGCCGGATCGACCGTCCTTCTCGGCCAGGCCTGGTTCCAGCAGGGCGGGCGAACGCCGGCGCTGCAGTCGGGCGAAAGGTTCGAGGCCATCACCTGGCCGGGCGCCGACGCGGTGAAGGATGTGCCGATCCTCGGGCCGATCTACTCCGAGCTGATTTCGGGCCATTCCATACTGGTCTATCTCGCCTTCCTGATGGTGCCGTTCACCTGGTGGGTCTTGTTCCGCACCCGCTTCGGCCTTCGCATGCGCGCTGTGGGTGAAAACCCTGCCGCGGTCGACACGGCCGGCATCTCGGTGGCCTGGCTGCGCTATCGGGCGCTGATCTGCACCGGCATCCTCACCGGCATTGCCGGGGCGTATCTCTCGATGGTGCAGAATGGCGGCTTCGTGAAGGACATGACCGCAGGCAAGGGCTACATCGCTCTGGCCGCGCTGATCTTCGCCAAGTGGAAACCGGTCAATGCCATGTTCGCATGTCTGTTGTTCGGCTTCCTCGACGCGGCGGCGATCCGGCTGCAGGGCTCGCCGCTGCCAATCATAGGCAAGGTGCCGGTGCAGTTCATGCAGGCGCTGCCCTATGTGCTGACCGTCATCCTGCTCGCCGGCTTCATCGGCAAGGCGATCCCGCCGCGCGCCGGCGGCGTGCCTTACGTCAAGGAACGCTGAGACCGGGGCATCAGACGGCTCCGACCAGCGGCGACCTGCATTTGAACAAGATCGTGGGAGAGAAGACCTGAATGTCGCATGATCTGTTCGAAGCGGCGAAGACCGCGATGGCCAAGGCCTATGCGCCCTATTCGAAGTTTCCGGTGGGCGCAGCGCTTCGCACCGAGGACGGGCGCGTCTTCGCAGGCGCCAACATCGAGGTAGCGTCCTACCCTGAGGGCTGGTGCGCCGAGACCACTGCGCTCGGCCATTACATCATGGGCGGCGGCGGCAGGATCACCGAGATCGCGGTGCTTGCCGAGCGGATGGCTAAGTGTTCGCCTTGCGGTGGCTGCAGGCAACGGCTGGCGGAATTCTGTCAGCCGGATACGAAACTCTATCTCTGCGATAATGGCGGCGTGGTCGAGACAGTGACCATGGGTGAGATGCTGCCTTACGGCTTCCGCGGCGACATTCTGAAATGACGAACAGGCGGAAATGATGCAAGCGCTGGATCACCTGGTCGAGAAGCTGGACGGGCTGGCGCCAACCGCGGCGCTGGTGCTCGGCTCGGGCCTCGGCGGGCTGGTCGACCAGGTCGAGGACGCCAGGCGCATTTCCTATGCCGAACTGCCGGGTTTTCCGCGCAGCGGCGTCAGCGGCCACGCGGGCGAGGTGGTGGCCGGCCATTTCGCCGGCACGCCGGTGCTGATGCTGTCGGGCCGGGCACACTATTACGAGCATGGCAACGCGGCGGCGATGCGCCCGGCGCTGGAGGTGCTTGCCGGCATCGGCATCTCGCATCTCATCCTCACCAATGCGGCCGGCTCGGTCGAGCCCGACATGGGGCCCGGATCGGTGATGCTGATTACCGACCATATCAATTTTTCCGGCTCCAATCCGCTGATCGGCGAGCCGAGCGACCGCCGCTTCGTCGGCTTGACCGAGGCCTATGATGCCGGGCTGCGCAAGGCGATCGAGAAGGCGGCGAAGGCGACCGGTACCGCGCTGCATCAGGGCGTCTATATGTGGTTCTCCGGGCCATGTTTCGAAACACCGGCCGAGATCCGCATGGCGCGCGTCATGGGCGCTACGGCCGTCGGCATGTCGACGGTGCCGGAAGTCATCCTTGCCCGTTTCCTCGGCCTGAAGGTCGCTGCCTGCTCGGTCATCACCAACCTGGCGGCAGGCATGACTGGGGCGGAACTCTCCCATCAGGAAACCAAGGACATGGCGCCGGTCGGAGGCGCGCGGCTGGCGACGATCCTGCGTCGGGTCTTCCACGACGGCTTGCCCGAAAACTGATGCTTCCGCAGGAGATCATCCGCCGCAAGCGCGACGGCCACAAACTCTCAGCCGAGGAGATCATGGCCTTCGTCGAAGGCTTGACCGCCGGCACCATTTCCGAAGGCCAGGTCGGCGCCTTCGCCATGGCGGTATTCCTCAACGGCATGAGCCGCGAGGAGGCGGTGGCGCTGACGGTCGCCATGCGCGATTCCGGCGACGTGCTCGACTGGTCCGACCTGCCGGGTCCGGTCACCGACAAGCATTCGACGGGCGGCGTCGGCGACAATGTCTCGCTGATGCTGGCGCCGATCGTCGCTGCCTGCGGCGCATATGTGCCGATGATCTCCGGCCGAGGACTCGGCCATACAGGCGGCACTCTCGACAAGATGGACGCCATCCCCGGCTATCTGAGCCAGCCGGACGTGGCGCGCTTCCGCAAGACCGTGCTCGAAACCGGCTGCGCCATCATCGGCCAGACCGCCGACCTCGCGCCCGCCGACCGCCGACTCTATGCCGTCCGCGATGTGACGAGCACCGTCGAGTCGGTGCCGCTGATCACTGCCTCGATCCTGTCGAAGAAGCTCGCTGCCGGGCTTGGCTCGCTGGTGCTGGACGTCAAGGTCGGCAACGGCGCCTTCATGGAGAAGTCGCGCGACGCGGCGGCACTGGCCAACAGCCTGGTCGAGGTCGCCAACGGCGCCGGGCTGAAAGCCTCGGCGCTGGTCACCGGCATGAACGAGCCGCTGGCCTCGGCGGCCGGCAACGCGGTCGAGGTCCGCAACGCGGTCGATTTCCTGACCGGCCGCTTCCGCGACCGCCGGCTGGAGGAGGTGACCCTGGCCTTGGCCGCCGAAATGCTGCAGTCGGCGGGGATCGTGTCGTCCAACCAGGACGGCATCAGGCGCGCCACCGAGGCGCTTGCCGGCGGCCGCGCGGCAACGGTTTTCGCGCGCATGGTGACGGCGCTCGGCGGCCCCGCGGATTTCATCGAAAACCCGGAAAAATACCTGCCGAAGGCGCCCGTCGAATTGGCGGTCAAGGCGGCCGGGGACGGTTTTGTGACAGGCATCGCGACGCGCGATATCGGACTCGCAGTCGTTGCGCTCGGGGGCGGACGGACCAGGC
This sequence comes from Pseudomonadota bacterium, assembly GCA_040755925.1. Classification (GTDB taxonomy): domain Bacteria; phylum Pseudomonadota; class Alphaproteobacteria; order Rhizobiales; family Rhizobiaceae; genus Mesorhizobium. The sequence goes on along the minus strand of JBFLWR010000170.1, from coordinate 1,622 downwards.
CGGACGACAGGATAGACCATGCCGTCGGCCTCACCGGATTGTTGCCCGTGGGAGCTGAGGTGCGAACGGGCGAAGCGCTGGCGCTGGTCCATGCCCGCAGCGAGGCGGACGCGGAAGCCACGATAGCCGCAGTGCGCGCGGCCTATACGATCGGCGTGTCGAAGCCATCCGCCGACAAGACCGTGCTCAGGCGCATTCTGCCGCGGTAGAACATTCCGGAAAAGCTACTGCACGAGTAGCAGCGCGCCGTTCTCGACCTCGTATTTCTGCAGGCGCTGCAGGAAGCTCATGCCGATGAGGTTGGTCTGCAGCGCTCTGTCGTCGAGCACGACCGCCTGGACGTTGTCGATCGAGATCTTGCCGATCTGCAGCCGGTCGACCGTCACCACGGCGGCCTTGATGGAGCCGTTTGCCGTGCTCACCTGGTGGGTGAAATCGGACTGGTTGAGCGAAATGCCGATCCTGCGCGCCGTCGAGGTGTTGATGGCGACAAGCGTCGCCCCGGTGTCGATCATGCCGTCGACCTGGCGACCGTTGAGCTTGAACGAGGAGAGGAAATGGCCGCGCTCGTCGGCATTGACCAGCACCTGGCGACCGAGCGGCATCGGCGTTGCCGGCTTGCTCGGCACTGAGGCTAGATTGACATTCGGCTGGGCGTCCGACGTCGCCGGCCCGGAGGTGACCGACGACCTCAGCAGGCTTTCGACCATCTGCGGGTTCGACTGATAGATAATCGGGATCGATGCCGAGGTTCCGGCAAAGACGCCAAGGATGAGCAGCTTGCGCAGCATGGATGCCCCTTTATGAGGGCTCCACCCCTACGCGAATATGGTGTTTCCCGCTTTAACGAGACGCGGGAACCGCGCCCTTGCGTAAACGAGCGGTAAACGGCGTAGGACGGTTTTGCTGGAATTGCTCCAGCTCACTTGGTCCCGTACATGCGGTCGCCCGCATCGCCGAGGCCGGGCATGATGTAGCCTTTTTCGTTCAGCTGGCGGTCGATCGACGCGGTGAAGATCGGGACATCCGGGTGCGCCTTGGTGAAGCGTTCGATGCCTTCGGGCGCGGCCAGCAGGCAAAGGAAGCGGATGTTGGTCGCTCCGCGCCCTTTCAGCTTGTCGATCGCCGCAATCGCCGAATTCGCGGTCGCCAGCATCGGGTCGACGACGATCACCAGCCGGTCGGCAAGATCGCTCGGCGCCTTGAAGAAGTACTCTACCGCCTCCAGCGTCTCGTGGTCGCGGTAGAGGCCGATATGGGCGACGCGCGCCGCCGGCACGAGGTCGAGCAGTCCTTCCAGCAGGCCGTTGCCGGCGCGCAGCACCGAAGCAAAGACCAGCTTCTTGCCTTCGAGCGTCGGCGCTTCCATTTCCTCGATCGGTGTCTCGATCGTGGTGGTGGTCAGTTCGAGATTCCGGGTGACCTCATAGCCCAGAAGCAGCGATATCTCGCGCAACAGGCGCCGGAAGCCGGCCGTCGAGGTCTCCTTCTTGCGCATGATGGTCAGCTTGTGCTGGACAAGGGGGTGGTCGACGACAGTGACGCCCTGCATCGTGATCTCCTGAAGCTCCGGCTTGCTCGGAGCCCGTTTGGAAACTCTACTCCTGCGGCCATCTGAAGGC
>JBFLWR010000017.1:0-3728 GCA_040755925.1 Pseudomonadota bacterium | reverse complement strand
CTTCGGTGCCGCTGCCTTCTTCACTGCTGCAGGTTTCGCGGCAGCTTTCGGTGCCGCTTTCTTTGCCGGCGCTTTCGCCGCCGGCGCCTTGGTTGACTGCTTTGCCATGCGATGCCCCTTGCGTTCTGCCGATGGCCGTGAGTGACCCGGCGTGCTCATGCATATCTGACTCGTGACTGTCTAGCCAGCGAAGCAACACAATGATTTTTAGTTATTGAATTTTGGTTACGTAAAGCGCTCCGGCAAGCGCATCGACGCAAAAAACGACATCGAACCTTCGATTATCCAAGTGCAGACGTACCATCCAGAATTCAGGACGCGCTCTATCATCGGATCATCCAGACACCTTCGCATCGAACTTGACCCCGAATGTGAGCACGGCGCTCATAATAGACTAAGGCGACGAGTTCATCTGTTTGATCTTGTCCAACCGGGTCTTCTACAACTCAAACCGGGATTGCGGCCGGCGCATGCCGCGAAAAAGCTTGGCTGCAGAAACTGAGCTTAAAGCTCACATTAACAAGGACAGGTCAGGCTTCGACGGGCCATCGCTCCTTGTGCATCCGGCGCGACGGATCGGCCCGGTGCAGATGGATCGCGTAGGTGTCCCAGGGCGGCGAGACCGCGACCCCGGCCAGCATGCGCCCGACCTCGCCGCGATGATAGCCGCCATGCAGGACGACATGGGTGAGCATCTCCTGCCTGGTCATGCAGCCTTTATCGCCATCGGTGAAGGTGAAGGCGACGGGCTCCGAAAGCCGGTGCTCGCCAAGGGTTTCGAGATAGTCGAGATACCAGCGGTCGCCTGCCGCCATGGCCGCGCGCAGCTCGGTGGGCTCCGGCGTTTGCTCGGTGTTGTCGCTCGCATAGCCATGGGCCGTCCCGCCCAGATGTGCCGCGAAGATACGCGACACAACGTGGATGTGGTTCATCAGGCGGAGCGCGGCATGCCGTTCCTTCTCGTGCCGATGCCTGTCGAGTCCGGCGAGTTTCTCCAGCAGTTCATCATTGGCCCAGGCCTGGTAGACAAGGAGGCCGCGCAGCAAGGTCGAGGCGCTCATTTTCCGGCTCCGTTGCTTTAATGACGAATGTGAGTATCTTGTCTATATTCTCAGCAAGGCCGGCCGCCATGTCTACTCGCATTGCAAAGCCAGCTCCGCGCATGCGCAAGCAGCCGCGCCAGGCGCGTTCGATCGCGACCGTCGAGGCGATAATTGAAGCCGGTGCTCACGTTCTGAGCGAGGCCGGCTGGGCGGGCTTCAGCACCAACAAGGTGGCGGAGGCGGCCGGCGTCAGCATCGGCTCGCTCTACCAGTATTTCCCCGACAAGCTCGCCCTGGTCGAGGCGATCCGCCGCCGTCACTTCGACCATGTGCTGTCGGTCATCCGCGACGCGGCCGCAGAGCAGAAGCCGCTGCGGCAGTTCGCGCGCGAACTGGTGCGCGGTATGATCGCCGCGCACAGCATTCATCCGACGCTGCATCAGGTGCTGCTCGACGAGGCGCCCGGCGATCGCGGCTCGCGCGCCGCGCATGCTTCGTTCCAGTCGCGTTATCTCGAACAATACGCGGCGGCGGTGGCGCAGTACCGCAAGCGCCTGAAGGACACCCAGACGGTGGCGCGCGTGCTTTCGTCCGCGATCGAGGGCGTGATCCACAATGCGGCGCGCCGAAACATGCTCGACGCGCCCGAGTTGCAGAAGCAGCTCGTCGAGCTGATCTCGGCCTATCTGTCGGGCGCCAGGACGGCCTGAGGTTTCCGGCCCGAACTTTTATTCGCCCGCTCTGTCGATTCCGCCAAACGCCGTTCGTCGTATGATCGCAACCAACTCAACGAGAGGAAGATACCCATGCGTTTCATGATGCTGATGATCCCCGGCGGCTACGCGACCGCGGCGCCGGATGTCATGCCGAGCGCCAAGGCTGTGGAACAGATGATGAAGTACAATGAGGAGCTGAAACGGGCCGGCATTCTGCTCGCGCTCGACGGACTGCACCCGCCGTCCGCCGGCGCGAGGGTCAGCTTCAAGGGCGGCAAAGCCGCCGTCACCGATGGTCCCTTCGCCGAGGTCAAGGAAGTGCTGGGCGGCTACTGGATGATCGACGTGCGCTCGCGCGAGGAAGCCATCGAATGGGCCCGCCGCTGCCCCGCCGGTGAAAATGACGTCATCGAGGTTCGCCGCGTCCAGGAGATGAGCGATTTCCCCGAAGACGTGCAGAAGGCGGCCGAAGGCTTCAACGAGATGAAGGGTTGACCGCCACCGCGACCATCGAAGCGGTGTGGCGGATCGAGCAGCCGAAGCTCGCCGCCAGGCTCGCCCGCTATCTGCGCGATATCGGGCTGGCCGAGGAGGTGGTGCAGGATGCTTTCGTGACAGCGCTCGAGCGCTGGCCTCGCGAGGGCATCCCGCGCAACCCGGCCGCCTGGCTGACGCGGGTAGCCACCAACCGGGCGCTCGACCGGCTGCGCCGCACCACGCTGATCGACGGCAAGCATCGCGAGCTGACGAGCGACATGGCCGAACTGGAACGCGCGATGCCCGACATCGAGGCGGCGCTCGACGAGGATATCGGCGACGACCTGCTGCGGCTGATCTTCACCGCCTGCCATCCGGTTCTGCCGGCCGAGCAGCGCGCCGCCCTCGCCTTGCGGCTGCTGGGCGGACTCTCGACGCCCGAGATCGCCCGCGCCTTCCTGGTGCCCGAGGCCACCGTCGCGCAGCGCATCGTGCGCGCCAAGCGGGCATTGCGCGACGCCGGCATAGCCTTCGAGACGCCGCGCGGCGAAGAGCGCCGCGAACGCCTCGGCGCGGTGCTGGAAGTGGTCTACCTGACCTTCAACGAAGGCTATGTGGCGTCGGCCGGGTCCGACTGGCTGCGCGCGGACCTCAGCGGCGAGGCGATGCGGCTTGGCCGCTTGCTGGCCGCGCTGATGCCGGACGAGCCGGAGACACTGGGACTCATGGCGCTGATGGAATTCAACGCCTCGCGCTTTGCCGCCCGCACCGACAAGGCGGGCAATCCGATCCTGCTGCTCGATCAGGACCGCGGCCGCTGGGACTGGTCGCTGATCCGTCGCGGCCTCGACAGGTTGAACCGCGCGATGGCGCTGACGACGACGCCCGGCACCTATCTGCTGCAGGCGATGATCGCCGCCTGCCACGCCCGCGCCGCGACCGCCGCCGACACCGACTGGATCGCGATTGCCGCCTACTACCAGGCGCTGGCGCTGGCCGCGCCCTCGCCTATCGTCGAAGTCAATCGCGCGGTCGCGGTCGGCATGGCGTTCGGGCCGGCGCAGGGCCTTGCAGTGGCCGACGCGCTGAGGGACGAGCCGCGGCTGAAGGACTCGCATCTGCTGCCCACGGTGCGTGGCGATTTTCTCGAGAAGCTCGGACGCGGGGACGAGGCCCGCGCGGAGTTTCGGCGCGCCGCCGAGCTTACCGGCAATGAGCGTGAACGGGCGCTCCTGCAGGGCCGAGCCAACTCAAGTCCAAGTTGAGAAAATTACACGCCAGGCTGCGTTGAGATTCAGGTCAGGCCGAGTCGAGAATGACGGTGTCCGAGAACCGGCGCGGAGCGTACATGCGGTACGCGAGCACGGGAAGCGGAGGGCGCCGCCATTCGCAGGCCGGCATCACCTGAATATCGACGCAGCCTACCGCAGGACGCGGCAGCGGCCGTTGTACACCAGCCAGCGATCGAAGCCGGACACGCAGAACTCAACAT
>JBFLWR010000169.1:0-8241 GCA_040755925.1 Pseudomonadota bacterium | reverse complement strand
GCGTTTCGTGGAATCGCCGAACCGCTCTAACTCCTTGTTTTTACGCAATTCCGGACGGAAAACCGTTACACGCTTTTCCTGGAATTGCCCTAGCTCTTGGTGTCGATCAGTTTGCGGGCCGCTTCGAACTGGCCGCCTTTGCCGTCCCCCTGGTCGAACTTTTTATATTCGTCGGAAGCCGCTTCGGGAGTGTGTTTGAAACTGTACCACTTGCCGTCGGGATCCTTGCGCTGCTCGATCTTTCCGCCTTGAATGCGGTGGCTGTAGCAGGTGCGCTGCGGTTTGCTGCGGTAGGTCTTTCCCCTCCAGGCCAAATCCATGCACATCTTGCCGGTGTTGGTCACCAGCCATTTCCCCTCCCCGACCGATGCGCTATCCTTTCCTTGGGACCAGGCGCGCAGGCTCCTGTCCTTGCCAAAATACGCGGCTCCATCCGACCAGTTCCAGGTCCGATCCGCATAAAGCACTTGCAGTTGGAAGGCTGTCGGAGCGGTCGCAATCTTGGTGGGGGCTGGCGCGACTTGCACGGTTGCTGGCGCGACTGGCGCGGGGGCTGGCGCGATCTGCGCGGGTGCTGGCGTGGTTTGCGCGGGTGCACTTTGCGGCGCGGCCGCTGCCTGGACATCACCGGCCATTGCCGTCTGCCCGCAGATAGCCAGCAGCGGTAAAACCAAGAAACGCCAGGAAAGACGGCGGCACACAGTCGATGCTTCAGATGCTGTTTTCATGACGAGCACTCGCCTTCAATCAAGCACCGCCAGCCGAACGTTCCCCAGGAAAAACCCGGTCCGTCATAACTGGCAGTCGCCAGCGTGGCTTCCGGAACCTGCAAACCCATTAATCCCCTCACACATTAATCGCCCAGCCAAGAAGGATGTCAATGTTCCGGGCCAATCCTGCGGAGCTCATTTGAGCTTAGAGCTGAATGGAAGCAAAATCAATAAGTTGTCTCATATTCGAGCCCAGTTGACGCGCTTTCCCGCAGGCCGGCCTGAGAGCGATCAAGCTGGTGGATTCACACAATCCGGTGATCTATAAGACCGCGACCGCTCAGTGCGGCCAGCAAGGACGATGCCGGCGGATCAAGATGAGACCGCAGCATCCACTGGCCATCTGGGAAAACGACCGACGAACCGCTGGTCATGGCGAACTTCTTCAGCGCCGACCAGAACAGGCCGCCAAGGCGGCGGAGACGTTATTGAAGCGAGCGATATCGATAGTCGTGACCCTGGCGCTGCTGGCCTGGCTCGTCAGCGACTCGCGCTGGAAGATGGTAGGAGACGCCTTCGCCAGCATCACCCCCGGGGCCTTCGCCGCGGTGGCGCTTGCGCTGTTCGTCACCTATGTGCTGCGCGCGCTGCGCGTCTGCGACGAATTCCGCGACGAGGTGAACGGCCGCTTCGGCGCCACGCTGCGCGTCATCCTGATTCACAACGCGATGATCAACATCGTGCCGTTCCGTGGCGGCGAGACCGCCTTTCCGCTGCTTTTGCGCCAGGTGTTCGGCGTCTCGATCGTGCGCGCCAGCGCGTCGCTCCTGTGGTTCAGGCTGCAGGACGCCTTTGTCGTCGGCGTGCTCGCCTGCCTGGTCTGGCCCGGTCTCCATCCGGCGCTCAGGGCGGCCGGCATCGCGGCGCTGATCGCCGCCGCCTGGTATCTGCCGCGCTGGGCGCGCGCGCCACATAACTGGACGGCCGGCGGCAGGATAGTCTCGAAGCTCGGCAGGCTGCGCGATATCTTCACCGAAGCCACGGGGCGCTCCCGTTACGGCTGGTGGTGGACGGCCGCCAACTGGGCGCTGAAGCTCGCCGTGCAGGGTTGGCTGCTCGCCATGCTGCTCGGCACATCGTTCCAGACCGCCTTTCCGGGCGCCGTCGGCGCGGAAGCCGCCGCCATCCTTCCGGTGCAGGGCATCGCCGGCTTCGGCACCTACGAGGCGGGCGCCGCGGCGGCGCTGCTCTATTCCGGCATCGCCATGAAGGACGGCCTGCAGGCGGCGCTGGCACTGCATCTGTTCATCTTCTGCTCGGCGGTCGCGACCGGCGCGATCGCCTGGCTGTTCCCCTCCAAATCGACGCTGCCGGAGAGCCCGGCCACGGGACCCAAGGAAATGACCGCCATGAACGTGCTTCCCATTCCTGATTCAGGATTGCCCGAGGGCGCCGTCATGCCCGAGCACAGGCTGTCCATCGTCATCCCGATGTACAACGAGGCCGACAATGTCGAGCCGCTGCTCTCGCGCATCCACCAGGCGATGGAAGGCTACAGCCAGCCCTGGGAGGTGGTCCTGGTGGACGACGGCAGCACCGACGCCACGCCGAACGAGATCCGGCGGCTGGCCGCGGCCTACGGGCCGCATGTGCATGGCGTGGAACTGGTGCGCAACTACAAGCAGACCGCCGCCATGCAAGCCGGCCTGGACGCCGCGCGCGGCGATGTGATCGCGACGCTCGACGGCGACCTGCAGAACGACCCGTTCGACATTCCACGCATGGTCTACAGGCTCTTGACCGAGGACCTCGACCTGGTCGCCGGCTGGCGCAAGGACCGCCAGGAAGGTTTCTGGATGCGCAGGCTCCCCTCGCGCATCGCCAACAGGCTGATCGCCCGTGTCACCGGCGTGCGGCTGAACGATTACGGCTGCAGCCTGAAGGTGTTTCGCGGCAGCGTCATCCGCAGCGTCAAGCTCTATGGCGAGATGCACCGCTTCATCCCGGCCTGGCTGGCGACGGTGACGACGCCGCGCCGCATCGCCGAGGAGGTGGTGACGCACCATGCCCGCATCCACGGCCAGTCCAAATACGGTATCTCGCGCACCTTCCGCGTGGTGCTCGACCTGGTCTTCATGTTCTTCTTCATGCGCTACCGCACAAGGCCCGGCCATTTCTTCGGCGGCATCGGCATCGTGCTCGGCGCGCTGGGCACGCTGATCCTGGTCTATCTGTTCGGCCTGAAGGTGTTTCTCGGACAGGACATCGGCACGCGGCCGATGCTGTTCACCGGCTTCTTCCTGGTGATCGCCGCGCTGCAGATGGTGACGTCCGGCGTAATCGCCGAGATGCTGTCACGCGTTTACCTCGAAGCCAACGGCGCTCTCGCTTATGTCGCTCGACCGAGACCCGAGCTCAGCGCGAACGAAGGAGACGGCTGGCACTTGCCGAGCCTGCCGGAAGCCGCCAGGAAAAGCTCGCGCCGCAAGTAGTGTCACACCTGCCCTGGTGAGCACGCCGCCCTGCTTGGAGGGTCGGCAACGACTGTTTCATTGGAATTGTGGCGCGTCGCGACCACATGACTTTATGCGACGCGCCAAGTGCCTGCTTAGGGCATGCCGCTATCCAGAACGGACCTGCCGCCTGGGTAACGTATGTTAGTAACGAGAACGGCAGCTCGACTGCTGGCCAAATCCGCTCGGGCCGCATACCCACGGCGAGTGGCCGAACATTGGGCCGGCTTCGGCAAGAGTATAGGAAACCTTGACCGGCGCCGTGCGGATTCGCTGCGGCCGAACATAGACGGCGAAGGCTTCCTCCCGGACGCGCGTGACGCTGGTCATCTGGGTAGCCGGCTTGCGATTGCCCAGATAAATCTGCCTCTTCTTGATGTAGTGTACCTTTTTACCCAAGGTCTGCGTCAACGGCTGGGCGTCGATCGCACCCGTCTTCGTCGTGTCGACGGTCTGACAACCCGACACCACCGAAACCAATGCAACAGCGAAGAAGGCGACGGCATATTTCCTGCCGCTCGCAATCGCCAGTTCTTTCATCTTCTGCATATCCGTCCCCTGTCCAAAACAAAACCAACCCAATCGCGGATGTTCTATTGCCGATACATCCGCATTTGATCTGCAAATGGGCGATAGCCATTCGCATCCTGTTTTCAATATTAGAGGAGACTTATTAAAATTCGTGCAAACGACGTGGTGAGCACAGCATTTCAGCGGCACGTCGCATATGATTAAAACTTGAATGATCTTGGGAAGGCCGGCGAGGCGGAGGGAACGGGACTAAAGCGGCAGTGAAATCTGGCCCAGAACGAGGAAGCGCCCGATATCTTTACGTCCGGAATGATCGCGCTGGCTGCATCCCTCGATGAACGGACCATTGAACCACAACGAACCGTTGCCGTAGAGGCTCACTCCGGTGTCGTCGATGGAGCCTGCATCTTTCTCTTCGACATGGAACTTGGTGCTGGACTGAACTTGTCCGTTTACCTTGACATCCTTGATGAAGACGTTTCGGTCGCCGCCTTTTCCGTCCCCCGCCCAAAGGTCGTTTACGAAGCGCAGATCGATCCTCTGCGGGTCCGGCACACTGCTGATATCGACGTCGAACCGCGTAGTCTGTGCCGCCGCGGCCCGCAGTTCCGCGACGATCGCCTGAGGGGTCGAAGCGGTGCTGATCAGCCCGGGAATGTCGTAGCGGCCAACCGATTTGCCGTTGACCAGGACCTCGATTGTCGGCGGCCCCTGATAGTTGGTGCCGGCAGCATCAAACTCGAGGCTGGCGACGGCGCAACCCGAGGGGTTCTTCTTTTGGAAAGCGACCATTTCGGCAACGCGCCGCCTCTGTGACTGCACCCATTGGGCGATCGGCTGGATGAGGGCATCCCGCGCTTGCGCATCGCCGGCGAACAGGTTGGACTTCTCGGCGGGATCAGCCTTGAGGTCGTACCGCTCCAGTTTTCCGGTGGTCGAGTTGAAGAGAACCTTGCTGTCTCCCTGGCGATAACCGAACTGATAGCCGTTCCACGGCGCGAAGAAGAAAGTCCTGTCCGGGCGCTGCTCGCTGAACAGGCTACGACCCTGCCACGACTTCGGAAGCGGACGGCCAAGGATGTCGAGGATGGTGGGCGCTATATCGACGATCCCACCAACCGAATGATCGACGTCGTCGTGGAACAGATGCCTGTTGATCAGGATCAGCGGAATGTGGACGTTCTCGTCATACAGAGCGCTGGCGTGAACGTAGGTGCCGTGTTCGCCAAACGCCTCGCCGTGGTCGCCGAGAATGACGACGAGAGTCGAATCCAGCTTGCCGGACTGCTTCAGCGAATCGAGCACCTTTCCCAGCGCGGCGTCGCCGATCTTCAGGGCGTTGAGATAGGCATTGAACTTCTCATCGTCCGAGTAATGATCCTGGGTGCCGGCGGTCGACGCCAGGGCATGGGCCGAAAACATCGGATTGTTGACGATGTACGGGTAATGGGTCATCGCCGTGAACATGATACCGAAGAAAGGTTTCTCGGGATCGGCGTTCATCCAGTCGGAGATCGACTGCGCGGAGCAGAAGTCGCTGATGTAGTCGAAATTCTTCCATTCCTTGGTGCTGAGCTTGAACGTGGGTTCGGCGCATTTCTGGCCCCTGAAATCCTGGACGACGTCGAGGCCCTTGTTGAGCAGGAACTCGTCCACGCGCTGGAAGCGCGAATCCGCGCTCCAGAAGAAGGCGGTGCGAAAGCCGTTCGCCGACAATGTATTGGATATGGAATCGAGCCGCAGGTAGGGATGGCTGTAAGTCATCCCGTAATACGAGATGTCGTTATACATAGAGCTGAAGAGCGAGAACAACGTGTAGTTCGTCGAGGGCGCATTCGCGTAGATGCTGTCGAAGCGGATCGAACTGCTCGCGTAGCTCTTGATGGTCGGCGTGACCGGGTACTTGCCGCCGAAAGTCTCCACATACCGTGCCGGCACCGACTCCATCATGAAAACCAGAACATTCTTGATCGGGTTCGGCGAAGGCGCCTTGAAGCGTGACGTTTCGGGGGGACGTTCGCCGACCGTGGCGACGTCGGTTTCGTCGGCGCTCGTTTTCATGGTGAGGACGACAGGCGTCTGATTGAACATGGCCGATTCGGCGAAATGGACGATCGGGTTTTCAATCTTCGCGGCAGGCAGGGCTTCCGCACTCACATAGGACCAGGTGCCATAAAGTGCCGCCCCGAAGCACCCCACGACCGCCACCAGAGCGACCCGGTGGGCCATTGGCCCGAGCCTCAGCGACAATCTGGCGGCCGCTTGCCCGAGGGCGAGCGTCATGAGGGCTGACGCGGAGATGATCGATAGATCGAACAGGTTGAATGCATCGCCCATTGCATTCTTGGCGTCCTCGTTCTGGAGGAAATCGCCATAGACCAGCCATTGGAAGGTGAACGGCTCGCCCAGGGTCTTGACGAGGTTTATGTTTGCAAACCCCCAGCACACAGAGACAACCAGCGCGACGTAGAACAGGGCGAGGACAGCGACTGTCGCCCACCGGCTGGCTCTCGCGGCAAACAGGAACAACAGCGCAACGACGGCAAGGCTCGCGAGAAAAATCTGGTCGTGATAGCTCGATGCTATCCCGACAGGAACCGCTTTCAGGAATCCCGCGAGGGTGGTCTGCGGATCCACGACCCCGCTTCGGAACGCGCCGAGGACCAGCCACGCGAACAGTCCGGTGAAGACCACGATCGACCCGGCGCGAGCGAAGCGCATGTTGTCCTGGTGAGGTTTCCGGGTTCTCATCTTGAGCTCGCGCGCTGAGGCTTACCTGGGGTCGCTGTCCCAGCCGGGATCGAAATAGAAATTGCGCGAGCCGATATCGCCCATGCCGGCGCCGGACACCACATAAGCGATCCTGACGATGCGAAGACCGCCCGCGCCCTGCTGCAGGCCATAGATACCTTCGAGTCCGCGATCATAGAAACTCGCGATCGGGATGCCGAGCGCGACCACTGCGAGCGAGGCATGCAGCGCAAAGCTGGCGGCATTCGCGCGCAGCGAAATCCTGTTCTCGGACACGTGCTTGCCGATGACCACCAGGACGAGCAGGCCATAGAGGAAGGCGTTGAAGGCGGCGAACCAGTAAAAACCGGTAGCGTCGAACGGATGCTTGACGACCAGGACCGGAAGCGCCGCGCCGGCCGCCAGGACCACATAGGGCGCAAAGGCGCGCATCGGCAAAAGATGTTTCGGTCCGTTGCCTTTCGGAGTGACCCGAAAATCGACGAAGGACTTCGTCACGAAGTCGCGGATCGCGGAGATCGTGCCCCAAAGCACCCATGGCCAGCGGGCGAAGAAGAGGAAAAGCGTGCCCTCCCAGCTCAAGGTCTTCGCCGTCATCGGCCGCGACAGGCCGAAGGCCTTGAGCATCATCACCAGACCGACCAGCGCCACCGAATTGGGCAGGTAGTAGAAGAGGAAGTCCGCGTACATGACATTGGCGAAGTTGCGCCCGGTGAAAAGCGCGTACATCGGCATGACATACATCATCAGAGCAAAGACCGCGAAAAGCGGATACCAGAGCTGGCAGAAGAGGAACTGAAACTTCAGCCTCGGCGACAGCTTGCGGAAGTATTGCGGCGTATATTCGAAGAGGATGGTCACCAGGCTCCGCGACCATTGGAATTCCTGGGTGACCAGATCGGCGAAGGTCTGCGGGCCGTCGCCATGGGCGATGGCATCGATGGCGTGCACGCCGCGCCAGCCCGCCGCATTGATCAGCATGGAGGTGGAATGATCCTCGGCCAGTTCCGGGCCGAGGCCGCCGGCCTGGCGCAGGGCCTTGGTCCTGACGGCGTAGTGCGAGCCGATACAGAGTGGCGCGCCGCCACCGGTGTGGCCAGACTGCAAGGGACCGTGGAACATGCCTTCCGGGAACAGGCGGCCTCTTGCCGCCCAGCTTTCATCGGCATTGTTGTCGCAGATGCTGGGCGCGGAGACATAGCCCACCGCGGGATCCGCGAAAGGATAGAGGATTTCCCTCAGATAGGTGGGCGACGGCACATGATCGGCGTCCAGTTGGGCGACGAAGTCGTAGCGCTCGTAGCCGTAGTGATCATAGAAGAAGGCGAGATTGCCCTCCTTGCAGCGGGTCCGGCGCGGCCAGGTCTTGCGGTGATAGTCCTCGCGGCCGCGCCGCGTCGAAATCAGCACGCCATGCGCGTCGCACCAGCGGATGGTTTCCTCGGCCGGATCCTCGTCGGCGAGCCAGGTGTCGTGCGGGTAGTCCTGCGCGAGCATGGCCTCCAGCGTGCGCCTGACCACCGCGAACGGTTCGGACGGCGCCTTGGTCACCACCATGGCGACACGAGAGTCCGGCGGGATGGCGTGCAGCTTCGACGACCTCCTCGAGGCATGAACATTGAGGAGAAAATACATCGGCATCAGCGTCAGCCAGGCCAGGACGAGGGTCGCGAAGGCATATGGGCCGATAAACTCAATATGCTCCGGCCGAAGCCACCAGGACCAGAAGAAAGCCA
>JBFLWR010000168.1:0-15295 GCA_040755925.1 Pseudomonadota bacterium | reverse complement strand
GCCTGACCATGGATACACTGACGCGCATGCGCGCCTTCATCGACGTGGTCGAGGCCGAGGGCTTTTCGGCCGCGGCGCGCAAGATTGGCCGCTCCAAGGCGCTGTTGTCGAAATATGTGCGCGAGTTGGAGGATGAGCTGGGCGCCCTGCTCCTGAACCGCACCACGCGGCAGTTCTCGCTGACCGAAGCCGGCCACACCTATTACCAGCGCGCGTCGGAAATCGTGCGCGAGGTGGACAGCCTGGCCGACGCGGTGCGCGAATCCTCCGGCGACGTGCGCGGCAGGATCAAGCTTTCGGCGGCGCGCACCTTTGCCGATGCGCCGATCGGCCAGTCGCTTATCGATTTCGCCAAGCAGCATCCCGACATCGTGCTCGACATCCATCTCGACGACCGTTTCGTCGATCTGGTCGAGGAGGGTTTCGATCTTGCGGTGCGTATTTCGCGGCTGGAGAACTCGTCGCTGATCGCGCGACGCCTGGGACCGTTCTCGGTGCGGCTTTGCGCCTCGCCGGAACTGATCGCCAAGCACGGCAAGCCGACCCGTCCGCAGGACCTCTCCAACATGCCTTGCATCGTCGACACCAATGGCCGTTCGCTGGCCAACTGGCGTTTCAAGGGCGATGGCGATGACACCGTCACTGTTACCGTGTCGGGACCGATCGAGGTCAACAGCCCTATGGCGGCGAGAGCCGCCGCCGCGTCCGGCCTGGGATTCGCCATCCTGCCCGATTTCATCGCCGCCCCCGATATCGCATCCGGCCAGCTGGTCACGGTGCTCGACGACCGCATCCTGTCCGGCACAGGCATTTTCGCGGTCTATCCGCACCGCCGTTATCTGCCCGCCAAGGTGCGCGTCTTTGTCGATTTCCTGGTGCACTGGTTCAGGACGCGCGAGACCGCGTGACGCTCGCGTCCCAATTTCGCCCCCTTTCTGATAACTCTCGGGGTCCACTCCCGATGTCGATGGATTCGCGGCTCAGAATGCACCTGAAACGGCAGGCAATCATGCTGGCTTCCGCGGCGGCGGCCATATTCGCCGCGGTCGAACCGGCCGAGGTGCACCCCCACGTTTTCGCCGAAGCCCGTCTCGACGTCATCCTCAGCCCGGATCACCAAAGTGTGAAATCGCTGCGCCATCTCTGGCGGTTCGACGACCTGTTTTCGAGTACGGTGTTGATGGAGTTCGACAAGAACAACGACCTCAAGCTTGACGACAACGAGCTCAAGGCAGTGGCCGACACCGTCCATTCCTCGCTGGCGGAATTCAATTACTTCCAGCTCGTCACGCAGAACGGCAAGGACGTGCCCATGGAGCCGCCACCGCACATGGTCGCCAGTTTCGACAACGACCAGTTGATCATCCTGTTCGAGTCGCAGCCGAAGACGCCGATCAAGCTCAATGGCAAGATCGACATCGGCGTCTACGATCCGACCTTCTACACCGCGATCGATTTCACCGACGACGACAAGATCACCGTCGAGGGCCTGCCCTCGAGTTGCACGAAGAAGGTCGTCCGTCCCGATCCGGACGAGGCGATCGCCGAAAACCAGAAGACCCTGACGGATGCGTTCTTCAACGATCCGACAGGCACCGACATGAGCAAGATCTTCGCCACCAAGCTCGAATTGAACTGCGCCCCAGAAGGATGATCCGGTGATGAAACCATCGCTGCGTTTGGCCCTTGGCCTGCTGGCCGCCACCCTGGTGATGACGCATCTGCCGGGCGCTGCCCATGCCCAGAGCTCGCTCGGCATCGGCGTCAATGACGGCATGGCTCCGACGACCACCGGTCCGTTTGCCCACATCCTGATGTGGATCAACCTGCGCCAGCAGGAATTCTATCATTCCCTTGCCGCCGCCATGAAGGCGATGCGGCAGGACGGCAGCAAGCTCTGGCTGCTGATCGGTCTCTCCTTCGCCTATGGCATCTTCCACGCCGCCGGCCCTGGCCACGGCAAGGCGGTGATCTCCTCCTACATGGTCGCCAATGAAGTGGCGCTGAAGCGCGGTATCCTGTTGTCTTTCGTCTCGGCCCTGCTGCAGGGGCTGACGGCGGTCGTCGTCATGATGCTCGCCTATTTCGTGCTGCGCGGGACCACGGTGTCGATGACCGACGCAGCCTGGTTCCTGGAAATCTCCAGCTTCGCGCTGGTGACCCTGTTCGGCGCCTGGCTGCTCTGGCGCAAGGCCGGCCCGGCCGTCATGCGCCTGTTTGGCGCCCGCCCCGCCTACAGCCTGTCGGCCGCCCATGCCGGGCATTCGCATGGTGGCCATTCTCATGCGGGGCACTCACACACGCATGCACATGCCCACACTCACGCGCATGCCCACGCGGCGCATGTCCATGCGCCGCACGTGCACCACGACCACGATCATGGATCGCATTCGCATGACCATGACGCGCATGACCATCACGATCACGCGGCGCACGGTCACGATCACGCCGGCCACGATCATGGGCCAGGCGAAGTCTGCGATACCTGTGGCCATTCGCATGCGCCCGATCCGGCAATGCTTTCCGGCGACCGCTTCGACTGGCGGACCGCCTGGTCGGCTGTGGCGGCCGTCGGTATCCGCCCCTGTTCCGGCGCGCTGATCGTGCTGAGTTTCGCCCTGCTGAACGGGCTGTGGCTCGGCGGGCTGCTGTCGGTGCTCGCCATGTCGCTCGGCACCGCGATCACCGTCTCGGCGCTCGCGATCCTCGCGGTGACGGCGAAGAACTGGGCCGTCTATTTCGCCGGCGACGGACGCCTCGGCAACCGCATCCATTCGATCGTCGAGATCGGCGGCGCGGCCTTCATCTTCCTGGTCGGATTGCTGCTCTTGTCGGCCAGCCTGTCCGGCACCGTCTAGATAGTCTTTCCTCCGAGCTCATCCTCGATGTGAGCGCGGATGATGTCGTCGAAGCTCTCCTCGGCGGCAAAACCGAGTGCCCTCGCCCGTCGTGCCTCGAACCGTGTCGGCCAGCCCTTGACGATTGTCCAGATCGCCTCGTCCGGCTGCTCGCGGATTCGCTTGACCACCTCACTTCCCGCAATCCGCTCGAGTGCCTCGATCTGTTCACCGACGGTGACGGCGACGCCGGGCATGGTGAGGTTGCGGCGTGGCCCGACGGCATCGCCGTCGATTTCCGCCGCGTGAATGAGAAAGTTGACGGCCGAGCGCGGGCTGGCATGCGTGTGCAGCACGGAGCGCGGTACCGGCAGGATCGCCTCCTGACCGGCCAAGGGCTCACGGATGATGCCCGAGAAGAAACCCGAGGCCGCCTTGTTCGGCTTTCCCGGCCGCACGCAGATTGTCGGCAGCCTGATGCCGATACCGTCGAAGAAACCCCGCCGCGTATAGTCGGCAAGCAGCGCCTCGCCCATCAGCTTCTGCGTGCCATAGGAAGTGAGTGGGGTCGGATGGAACTCGTCCGGGATGACATCCGGAAACGGCGCGCCGAAGACGGCGATCGACGAGGTGAAGACCAGGCGCGACGAAAAGGCCGCAAGTCGCACCGCATCGAACAGCGCGCGCGTGCCGTCGAGATTGACGCGATAGCCGAGGTCGAAATTGGCCTCCGCCTCGCCGGATACGATGCCGGCCAGATGGAAGATCACATCCGGGCGAGAGGCGACAAGGCTCGTCGCTGCGCCCGGCGCGGAAAGATCGCCCGTCTGGATGGAGACATCGACGCCATCCAATGGCGGCGCCTGCGCAGGCACGATGTCGTGCAGGTCGAGCGCCGATATCTTGCGCCCGCGCAGCCTTTCGTCCCTGGCCAGCCGCGCGATCAGCTTGCGGCCCACCATGCCGGCCGCGCCGGTGATCAGAATTCTCATCTCTAGAGACCCTTCTTGCGCTGGCTGCGGCCGCGCAGCCAGAGCACGGCGAACAGGCCCACCATGAAGATTACGGCGACCAGGACGGCGAGCACCTGCGAGATGCGGCCGGCCGCAAGCATGATGGTCGGCAGGAAATAGGCGGAGAGGCCGAATACAAGCAGGATGCAGCCTGCCGCGATAGCCGTATTGCGCGTTTCGCGATCCATCAGGAGGCATCCTCCAGTCCGAGGCCATTCAGTGTCATCATCAGATACTCGTCAGTGATAGTGGCGACGATCGCGAGGCGCATCGTCCATGTGGTCGTGGTCATGGCGGTGGCCGCCATGGCCGTCGGTGCAATCGCCTAACTCCGGCTCGACCGTGGCATGATCGATGCCGTGCTTGGTGGCAAGCCGCTGCTTGATGGCGCTGACGGCGACATGGGGGTCGATGCCGTCGTTCAGGCAGGCGTGCAGCGTCGCCATGTTGCTGGTGCCGTCGAGCGACCAGATATGCATGTGATGCACTTCGCGCACGCCCTTGACGGCGCCTTCCAGATCCTTGGCGATCAGATCGCGGTCGAGGTTGGCGGGCACGCCCTCGAGCAGCACATGGGCGGCCTCGCGCATCAGCGACCATGCCGTCGACAGGATGAGCAGCGACACCACGACCGAGAGGATCGGATCGATCGGCGTCCAGCCGGTTGCGATGATGACGAGTGCCGCGACGATGGCCGCGGCGGAACCCAGCACGTCGCCAAGCACATGCAGGATGGCGCCGCGCATGTTGAGGCTTTCGCGGTCGCCGCCATGCAGCACGAAGAACGAGGCGATGTTGACCACAAGGCCGGCGATAGCCACCACCAGCATCGGCCCGCCCAGCACCGGAGCCGGGTTCAGCACCCGCCCCCAGGCCTCGTAGACGATCCACAGCGCAATGACGAAGATGGCGATGCCGTTGGTGTAGGCGACCAGCGTCTTCACCCGGCCGAAGCCATAGGTCAGGCGCCCGGTCGCGGGCCGGCCGGCAAGATGGAAGGCATACCAGGCAAGACCGAGCGCGATCGCATCGGCCAGCATGTGGCCGGCATCGGCAAGCAGGGCCAGCGATCCGGTGAACAGGCCGCCGAGCGCCTCGGCGACCATGAAGCCCGCCGTCAGGCAGGTCGCGATCAGCACACGCTTCTTGTCGGTCGAGCCATGCACGTGGCCGGCGCCATGGCTGTGTCCATGCGAGCCGTGCGCGTCCGAGCCATGGTCATGCGCCATCGCGCAACTCCTGTTGGTTGACCATGATCCTGTCGGAAACCGGGCTCCCACGTCTCAGGTCATGGTCTACGCGCCGAACTCGGCACGGAAATCCTCGAGCCGCCGCTTCTGGTGGCCTTCGCCATCGAAATTGGCCGGATCGAGCCAAGCCTCATAGGCTTTGCGCAGCGCCTGCCACTCCTTGTCGATGATCGAATACCACGCCGTATCGCGGTTTTCACCCTTGACCACAAGATGCTGGCGGAAAATGCCCTCGAACTTGAAGCCGAAGCGTTCGGCCGCGCGCTTCGACGGCTCGTTGCGGTTGTTGCATTTCCACTCGTAGCGGCGATAGCCGAGCTCGTCGAACGCATATTTCGTGAACAGGAACTGTGCTTCCGTCGCCGCCGGCTTGCGCGAGATCAGCGGTCCCCAATAGATGTTGCCGATCTCGATGACGCCGTTGGCGGCATCGATGCGCATCAGCGTCTGGCGCCCGGCGATCTTGCCGCTTGCCTTGTCGATGACGGTGAAGAACAGCGGGTCCTCGCTGGCTTCGACCCTGTCCAACCAAGGCTGGAACGCGGCGCGGTTTTCCGGCGGATAGTCCGGCAGCCAGGCAAAGCGGCCGTCGACGTCCGGCACCGACGAGGCTTCGTAAAGACCGTCGCCATGCTTTGCCGCGCTCAGCGGCTCGAGCCGCACATAGCGTCCTTCCAGCGCCTTGCGTTCCGGGCGCGGACGCGGCTGCCAATTCTTCAGATTCTCCGACACCGGCAACTCCAATCCGTTTGACTTTTAGCAGCGAACGCTCACAAAAACGCTCGCCCACAGAAAGAACCACAGGAACGGGAAAAATGCTCCACACGGTCGCGGCTTTTGATCGTCTTGGCGAGGAAAATGCCTTCGCGGTGCTCGCGCGCGCAACCGCGCTTGCCCATGAGGGGCGCGATATCGTCAATCTCGGCATCGGCCAGCCCGACTTCAAGACGCCGCAGCACATCGTCGAGGCGGCGATCAAGGCGCTGCGCGACGGGCATCATGGTTATACGCCGGCGAACGGCCTGCTCGCGACCCGCGAGGCGGTAGTGCGCCGCACGCTGACCACCACCGGCGTCGAGGTGTCGCCTGAGAATGTGATGATCCTGCCGGGTGGCAAGCCGACCATGTTCGCCGCGATCCTGATGTTCGGCGAGCCGGGCGCGGAGATCCTCTATCCCGATCCCGGCTTCCCCATCTACCGCTCGATGATCGAGTTCACCGGCGCCGCGCCTGTCTCGGTGCCGATCCGCGAGGAGAACGGCTTTGCCTTCTCGGCTGAGGAAACCCTTGCGCTGATCACGCCGAGGACGCGGCTGCTGATCCTCAATTCACCGGCCAATCCGACCGGCGGCGTGACGCCGCGCGCCGAGATCGAAAAGCTGGTCAAGGGACTGGAAAAGCATCCTCACGTCGCGATCCTGTCGGACGAGATCTACGACGTCATGACCTATGACGGCGAGACCCATCACTCCCTGCTCAACTACCCGGAAATCCGCGACAGGCTGATCGTGCTCAACGGCTGGTCGAAGACCTGGGCGATGACCGGCTGGCGCATGGGCTGGTCGATCTGGCCGAACGGCGACAAGGGCGCGCATCTCTACGACAAGGTGCGCAAGCTGGCGGTGAACTGCTGGTCCTGCGTCAACGCGCCGAGTCAGTTCGCCGGCATCGCGGCGATCGACGGCCCGCAGGACGACGTCGACAAGATGATGCGCGCCTTCGACAATCGGCGCAGGATCGTCGTCGAGGGGCTGAATGCGCTTCCCGGCATTTCATGCATCACCCCGAAGGGCGCCTTCTACGCCTTCCCCAACGTGTCGAAGACCGGCTGGAAGGCGAAGAAGCTTGCTTCGGCGCTGCTGGAGGATGCCGGCGTCGCCCTGATCGGCGGCCCGGACTTCGGCGTGCTCGGCGAAGGCTATATCAGGCTTTCCTACGCCAATTCGGAAGAGAACATCCTGCGTGCGCTGGAACGGATCAAGGCGTTCCTGGCGAAGTGATCCCTATCCGCGCCCGACGAACGGCATCTTGGTCGCCATCACGGTCATGAACAGCACGTTGGCGTCGAGCGGCAGGCTCGCCATGTGAAGCACCGCGTCGGCGACGCGCTGGACATCCATCACCGCCTCGGCGGCGATCGAGCCGTTGGCCTGCGGCACGCCGACGGTCATCGGCTGCGCCATCTCGGTCAGCGCATTGCCGATGTCGATCTGGCCGCAGGCGATGTCGAAGGGCCGGCCGTCGAGCGCCAGTGTCTTGGTCAGGCCGGTGATCGCGTGCTTGGTCGCCGTATAGGGCACTGAGCCCGGGCGCGGCGCATAGGCGGACACCGAGCCGTTATTGATGATGCGGCCGCCCATCGGCCTCTGCCGGCGCATGGCGCCGAAAGCGGCGCGCGCGCACAGGAACGAGCCAGTGAGATTGACGCCGACGACATCGTTCCAGACCTCGATCGGGATCTCGTCGATCGGCGTCGATTTGTAGCCCATGCCGGCATTGTTGAAGAGCAGGTCGACGCGACCGAAGGCTTCCACCACCGTCTCGAACATGTCGTCGACCTCGGCCGGCTTGCTGATGTCGCAGGCAACGGCAAGCGCCCTTGCCTTCGTCTGTCCAGCCTCCGCGATCGCCTCGTCGAGCAGCGTCTTGCGGCGGCCGCAGAACACCGTATTCCAGCCGCCCTTGAGCAACGCCGTGGCGACGCTTTTGCCGATGCCGGTGCCGGCGCCGGTAACGATGGCGGTTTTCTCTGTCATGGCTGTCATCACCGTCCTCCCCGGTCACGTCTGGAAGAAGACGTGGCATCGCAAATGACGGGGACTATGACAAGCGGCTGTTGCCGACAAAAAGGGCGGTCATTGGCGACCGCCCTGATCTGAACCGTGCTTGGGAGGAGGATAGCCGGTCCGACTGGTTAGAATGATGCGCTTGCTGGGTTAACGAAAAGTTAACGGCAAATCCGGCGCGCTAACCTTGTTGCCTACCAACGCGGGTTGGGCGCGGTGCCAACCGGCGCCTTCGCCGCCGACACGGTGGCTTCGACATGGTCGATCAACGCATCAGGCAATCCGAGACGGCCGGCCAGCAGGTCGAGATAGCCGCGTTCCGTGCGCGTGTCGGGATCGATGGTCAGCCGCGAGGCCGTGTAGAGCTCGAGCTTCTGCGCGTCCGTTTTGGCGCCCGCGACCAGCGTGTCGAGATCGAGCGGACGTTCGAGTTCGGCCATCAGGAACTCTTCCGCGTGCGAACCTACGCCCGCGAGCTTGAGCTTGTCGGCGATTTTCTTGCGTTCATCGTCGTCGACATGGCCATCGGCCTTTGCCGCCGAGATCATCGCGCGCACCAGGGTGAGCGTGAATTCACCCTCGCCCTGCGGCGCCTGGGAGGGGTGGAAAGCGGTATCAGCCGGGGGCGGCAGCAGCTCCGGCTCGGTCGGGGTAGGCGCCTGCGCCGGTTGGGCGCCATTCTTGTAGTTCTGGTAGGCCTTGTAGGCGAGGCCGCCAATAGCCGCCAACCCGCCTAGCTTGACGGCCGCACCCGTTACCTGGCGCCCGGTGCCGGTGCCGAGCAGCACCGCGGCCAGCGCGCCGGCGGCGAGTGGATTGTCCTTTGCCATCTGCACCGCCTGCCCCGCCTTGTCGCGGACCGTCGATCCCGTGCCAGGAATTTGCGAGCCGAGAAGGTCGTCGAGCAGCTTCTTGGGGTCGAGCATCAATGCCTCCAGAATGGGCCCGGCCGAACACGCCCGGGCAGGGTTTCGGACCGGCATGAGGTAGGACCGATGCATGGACATTACAATGACGGGCGGACGCTTTGTCGCCCGATGCCCGCACGCCAAAAGCGCGACCCGTGTGTCGAAACCCGGCCGCGCTTCGGATAGGATCGGCGGTGAACTCTGAAGGAGCAAGGCAATGCCGGATGCAACCAGCCGCGAGCCGGCGCGGGATCCCCAGGACCTCGAGCGCCTGCTGATCGATCGGCAATGGGCGGGCGACATCGAGGGAATGCTGGCGCTGTCGAGCTCGACGCCGTTGTCGACAGCGGCGGGAAGAGTTGGTTCGCGGCCGGGAAGCCATCCGGGTGCTCTTCGAAGAGGGCCTGGCCACGGGCAAAAAGTTCCAGCGCGGGGAGCAGCGCCCTGCCACCTCATAAACGGCGATCTGGCGTTGACGTCGACGAGGCTGCCCGACGGCAGCATCACGGCCGAGGTCGCCCGCCGCCAGCGCGACGGAACCTGGCTCTGGGCCATCGATCGGTATGCCGTGGCGTTTTAGAGCTATTCCAGAAAAGTGTGTAACGGTTTTCCGTCCGGAATTGCGTAAAACAAAGAGGTGGAGCGGTTCGGCGTTTCCGTGAGACGCCGAACCGCTCTAGCTGCCGATATGACGGGGGTCGCCGCGCACCTGCGCCAGCTCAACCTGGCGATGCCGCTCGGCGTAGCGCGCGCGGTCCTCATCCGAGCGCGCGTCGAAACAATGCGGGCATGAAATGCCGGGAGCGTATTTCGGCGACAGCCGGTCCTCGGCGGTCAGCGGGTGCCGGCAGGCGCGGCAGAGTTCGGCTTCGCCTTCGGTCAGCCCATGCGAGACCGACACGCGCTCGTCGAAGACGAAGCATTCGCCTTGCCACAGGCTCTCCGCGGCCGGCACTTCTTCGAGATATTTCAGGATGCCGCCCTTGAGATGGAACACGTCCTTGAAACCGAGCGCCTTCACATAGGCGGTCGCCTTCTCGCAGCGAATGCCGCCGGTGCAGAACATCGCGACCTTGCGGCCTTCGAGTTCATCCCGATGCTGCTCGACCCAGGCCGGAAACTCACGAAAGCTCGAGGTGTTCGGATCGACCGCGCCCTTGAAGGTGCCGATCGACACTTCATAGGCGTTGCGCGTGTCGATGACGATGGTGTCGGTCCCGGAGATCAGCGCGTTCCAGTCCGCCGGCGCGACATAGGTTCCGGCGCTCGCCGCCGGATCGATGTCCTCCACGCCCATGGTGACGATCTCGCGCTTCAGCCGCACCTTCATGCGGCGGAAAGGCATCTCGGCGGCGGCGCTGTATTTGACTTCTAGGCCGGCAAGACCATCGATCGCCTGGAGATAGGTGATCAGCTCGGCTATCGCGTCTTCGCTGCCGGCCACAGTGCCGTTGATACCTTCATGCGCCAGAAGCAGCGTGCCCTTGATGCCGCGTCCGCAGCAAAAGGCGGCGAGCGGCGCGCGCAACGCATCGAAGCCGTCGAGCCGGGCAAATTTGTAAAGCGCGGCGACGCGGACCGGCCGGGTTTGAACGGTATCTGTCATGGCCATGCCACTAAACCGTGCTGAAAGCCGTTTCAAGGCAGAGCGGTTACGCGCATTCCGCGCCGATGTCGCCCGAGGCCGCGTGACATCGCGACACGCTCCCATTCGTGGACTTGAGGTACCCGCTCTGCTAATCGGTTGAAATTCACGATACCGGAGACAAGCGAATGACCAGCAAGACCGAAAAGCTCCTGTCGCTCCTCAACGGCCAGCCGGTCATTCCCGTGCTCAAGATCGCCAACGTCGCCGATGCGGTGCCGCTCGCCCGCGCTCTTTCGCGCGGCGGCCTGAGGGCGATCGAGATCACGCTGCGCACAGCGGATGCGTTGGAGGCGATCCGCCGTGTCGCGGCCGAAGTCGAGGAAGCGGTGGTCGGCGCCGGCACCATTCTCGACGCCAAGCAGTTCGAGGAAGCGGCGAAAGCCGGCTCGAAGTTCATCGTCAGCCCCGGCGTCACCAGCCAACTCCTCGACGCCGCGAAGGACAGCGCCGTGCCGCTTCTGCCGGGCGCCATCACGCCCGGCGAGATCATGACCGCGCGCGAAGCCGGCCTGCGCTTCCTGAAATTCTTCCCCGCCGAGCAGTCGGGCGGTATCGCTTCGCTGAAAGCCTTCGCCTCGCCGCTTGCCGACGTGAAGTTCTGCCCGACCGGCGGCATCACCGGCAAGAATGCCGCCGACTATCTTGCCCTGCCCAACGTCATCTGCGTCGGCGGATCATGGGTAGCGCCCGACGATCTTGTCGAGGCCGGCAAGTGGGACGAGATCGAAACGCTGGCGCGTGAAGCGAGCAAGTTGGCCAGGTAGTTGCGCCGCGCTCACCAGGGCAGCGGACCGTTCTCGTCGAAATAACCGCCTGTCGGCCCACCGGCCTCCAGCGTCGCCAGGCGCACGATGATCCCGGCCGCCTGCCGCACCGTACGGCCACCCCTATGCGCATTGAGATCGGTCGCTGTGTAGCCTGGAGCGGCGGCGTTGACCATGATGCCGAGCGGTGAAAGCTCCCTGGCGAAGGCTATCGTTATGGCGTTGAGCGCCGTCTTCGAACTGCCATAACCCATGACATTGGGCGACTGGCCGCCGGCAGCGCGCGCCATCGAAGCGAGAGAACTGCTCACCATGACAATACGAGAGGCCGGCGCCGCCAGGAGAAGCGGCAGGAAAGACTGGGTGACACGAACCGGACCGAAGACGTTGACATCGTAGGTGGCTTTCATGTCGACAATTGTTTCCCGGCTCGGCGGCCGCTCGTAGCGCCCGTCCGGACCGAGTGCGTCGACATATCCTGGAGCGATGCCGGCATTGTTGACTAATGCATCGAGGCTGGGCGCCTGCGCCGCGATGGTCTGGGCGGCGGCCGCCACGTTGGCGTCACCGGTGACGTCGAGCTCAAGCCATTCGACGTCCAATCCTTCGGCGCGCAATGCCGCCGCCGCGGCGGCGCCCCGCGTGGCGTCGCGAGCGCCGAGCCAGACTTTGTAGCCGATCGTCGCCAACCGCCGGGCGGTCTCCAGCCCGATGCCCTTGTTTGCCCCGGTCACCAGCGCGCTCTTCCGTGCCGTCATATCCATGTCTCCTTTTTCGTGATCTGGAAGATGACCTGGAACGATCGGCTTCGCGTGCCGGAAGCTTTCTTGCTCTTGCCTAATCCTCTCAGGTGCGCGCACGCGTCACTAGGTGCGCGCACTTTTCGCGTCACTAGGCGCGCGCACTTTTCGCGTCACTAGGTGCGCGCACTTTTGGCGTCACTAGGTGCGCGCACTGTGCGCGTCACCAACGTGCGCGCTTGCGCGTCACGTGCGCGCTTGCGCGTCACGTGTGCGCCCACTCGGTTGCCTGGCCTGCCGGGATCGGCGATGCTGGAACGATGAGCGAAGCGCTGCGGGAACTGATCGCGATCGCCAGCCGCCATGCACGCGGACGGCGGACGAGGACGGCCGTGCCTCGTGTCACGATCGGCCGCAGCGAGGTTCCGACACCGCCGCTGCCCGAGTTGTGTCAGCCCACCGTGCTGTTCGTGCTGCAAGGCGAGAAATCGGTGCTGCTCGGCGACCGCACGCTTCGTTATGGTCCCGGCAGCTATTTCGTCTATGCGGTCGAGACGCCCGCCACCAGCCAGTTGATCGAGGCCAGCGCGGTCCGCCCTTATCTGGCCATCGCCTTTGCCGTCGACGCAGAGTTGATCGCCACGCTGATCATCGACCACGAGCCTGCGCTTTGCAGCGACGGCTTTGCGACCTGCCCCGCCAGTGACGATCTGCTCGATGCATGGCGCCGGATGCTGCGTTTGCTCGACCGACCGGCCGAGATTCCCGTACTCGCCCCGATGCTGGAGCGGGAGATAGCCTTCCGGCTGTTGCAAGGTCCGCAAGGCGAGAAGTTGCGCGAACTGGCGCGCGCCGATGGGCGCCTGTCACAGATCCGCCGCGCAACCGCGTGGATCCGCCGGCACTACAACGAGCCGATCGATGTGACGGAACTGGCCCGGCTCGCCAATATGAGCAATGCCGCGTTTCATCGCCACTTCAAGGCGGCAACGGCGATGAGCCCGATCCAGTACCAGAAGCAGGTCCGCCTGCTGGAGGCCCGCCACCTGCTGATCGCGCAGCCGGGCAACGCGGCGCGTGTCGCCTTCACCGTCGGGTACGAAAGCGCGTCCCAATTCAGCCGGGAATATGCCCGCCAGTTCGGATTGCCTCCGGCGCGCGATGCGGCGCGGCTTCTATCAAGGGGCGAAGCGCCGGCGCTGGAGGTCGATTAGCCAACTTGCCGGTCGTAAAACCCGGCCGGCTTTAGGCCGACCGGGCAAGGTGGGTGTAACCCAATTACCTGCAGACTTTGACTTTCTCGATCACCTTGTGATGGTGCCGCCAATGCGTGACCAGCCTTGTCTCGCAGTGGTGCCGGTGGTGCGGCCTGACGACCATTGTCTGGGCCTGTGAGGGAGCGATTGCCGCTGATGCCGCCGCCACCGCCAATGCTGACGCCAAAAGAATTTTCTTCATGATATCCTCAGGTTGGAACGAACGATCCTTAACCTTCGAAAGGAGCGGAGCGTTCCGCCTTCACGACAAGTTCAGCCGGGTGTGAGTTCGATCCGGTCCGGCCAGAATGCCGTCGCCAACACGACAGCCGGTCTAGCTCGATCCGAAAACAAAAAAGCCGCCCCGGTCGCCCGGCGCGGCTTTCGGTATCCTCAAGCGGCTCGCTATTTCGTCTGGAAACGGGCGACCGAAAGGAACTTCACGGCGTTGCCGGTGAAGCGGCTTGCGTCGGGCGTCTCGGCGTCCGTCTGGAAGCCGGCCGTATAGACCTCGCTCGGCGGCGTATGCACGATGTTGTAGGCAAAGCGCGGCGCGGTCGTCGAGCTGGAAACGGTTGCGATGTTCTCGCCGCTTCCCAGCGCCCAGCGCGCCGCCTGCGGCGGCGCTGCCACTACGGTCGCCTTCGGTCCGGGCTTCATGTCGCGAGCCGAAGCCCTCGACTCCTTGGGCGTGGTCTTCACGCCGGCGCCGATTGCTTGCGCTGGGTCAGTGCCCGCGGGACGCGCGGCGATGGCTTCACGCGGCGACGCCGCGTCCACGCCCGACGGATCGTTGAAGGCGGAGCGGGGTTGCTGCGGCTCGGTCAGCGACGCCAGCTGATATTCCGGACTGTTGGCGCTCACCGTGCTCGTGGCGCTGGCCTGCTCGAGAACGGCCTTGATCTCATCCGGCTTGCTCGTGTCGGGACGCGCCGTCGGCAGCACCGAGAACGCATCGGTCGCGCTCTTGTCCTGCGCGGCGGTGTCCGCAAGCGCCAGCAATACGTTCTTGTCCTTTGCCGTCAGTTCAACCGGCGTCGAGCGGTCGGGTCTCCAGGTCGGCAACGGAACATTGTTGATCGCCACCTGGGCCGGATCGGCGGCCGCGTCGTCGGCGGCATTGGCGGTGCCGAAAGGAACCTTGCCAGGCGCTTGTGCGGTCGCCACGGCCTGTTCGGTCGCGGCGGAGGCATCGGCCGTTGCGAACGGCACGTTCTCAGGCGTCTGCTGGCCGACATCGACCTTCGGACGCGGCGCAAAAGCCGGCACCGGCACTTCTTTCGGCGGCAAGGCGGCTATGATCGTCTCCGGCGTACCCTGCGAAGGCGTATCCTGCGAATCGTCGGCGCTGGCGTCCGCGATCTGCGGAATGTTGGCGCGCTTGGCGTCCTGCGGCGCCACAATCGCGATGGCCGAGGAGGTGCTGGTGCGGGCCGTGGCGATCTGTACCTGTTTTACGGCTTTCGCCTGAGGCGCGCTGTCATCGGCTTCGTCATCGGCCTCGTCCTGGCCGCCGCCGAACCAGGCGAACAAGCCACCAGACCGCTTGGTCGTACCGCCGGCACTGGCCAGCTCGATGTTCGGCGTGCCAGAGCCGGCGCGCGCCTTGTAGGCGGCCAGTGCCTGCTCATAGCCCGGCAGCGGCCGGCCATCGCTCGGCACATGCAGCGTCTTGCCGTTCGGGAACAGGCTGACCAGTTCCTGGCGGCTGATGCCTGGCCAGTGGCGCACATTGCCCACGTCCATGTGGACGAAAGGCGAGCCGGAGCTCGGATAATAGCCGACGCCGCCACCTTGCATCTTGAGACCGATGTTGCGCAGCTTCTTCAACGGCACGCCTGGAATGAAAAAGTCCATCGCCTTGCCAAGCATATGCTGGCTCTTCTCGGCGACACCGCGGCTGCGGCTGCGCAGCAGCGCATTCGTCGAGGGCGAACGATAGCCGCAGACCACCTGGATGTAATCGGTCGCGCCGCTTTCGCGGTAAGCCTCCCACACCAGGTCAAGCAGCCGCGGATCCATCTTGGTGGGCTCGTTGCGGCGCCAGTCGCGCAGGATGATGTTGATTTTGCGGAGCCCTTCCGGATCGTACC
>JBFLWR010000167.1:0-6852 GCA_040755925.1 Pseudomonadota bacterium | reverse complement strand
GAGATGACCGCCGTGCCGGAACCTTCGACGACGGAAACGACGATGCCGGTGCCGGCCTTGCGGATGATGTTTCCCGTCGCCACGACATTGCGCAAATAGGGGCCCCAGCCGAGCTGCATGCCATAGAGCGGCGCGTTCTCGACCACATTGCCTGAAACCGTGGTGTCGGCCTCCGCGCTGATGCCGACGCCAAAGCCAGGCGGGTCGGCGGTGTAGGGGCCGACTGTCGTGAGGTTGCGCACGATGTTGTTCGAGCAGACGGCCATGCGGCCGCCTTCGTTGAAGTTGACGATCGAGATGCCGTTCGCGGCGCCGTCGACCAGGTTGTTGCTGAGGATCGCGCCCTCGAAGGAGAATTCCGAATAGATCCCTGTCTCGCCCGAGCGCGAGCAGGTGTTGCCGGTGATCTGCAGATTGCTGGAACTGTTGGCGCGGATCGCCGAGAAGGCGCAATCGGCGACGACATTGCCGGAAATGATGACATTACCGGCGCGGAAGGCGTTGATGCCGTTGCCGTTCTGGCCGGTGCCGCCGCTCCGGGCGCCGATCCGCTGTACGCGGTTGCCGCTGACGATGGTGCCGTCTTCCGCAGTCTGCCAGCGGTGCACGAGGATGCCGCCATTGGCGCAGTCCGAAACCGTATTGTCCGAAATCTCCAGCCCGCCGGCCTCGACGGAATAGATGCCTGCATCCGCGGCCCCGGAAATGTCGGTGCGGCCGATGCGGCCGGAAATATGCTCGAGCGCCAGGCCATTCTTGCCGCTGCCGGTCAGCTGGCAATTGTCGATCACGAGATGGGCGACGCGGCGCAGATCGAGCAGGCCCTGCGTGTAATCGGCCAGCCAGCGGTTGCTTCCGTCGAGGACCAGCCCGCTGAGCTCGATATGCTCGGCCTGTTCGGCCATCATCAGGTGTCCATTGCCGCCATAGACGATGCGGGTGGCGCCGGGCACGCCCGACAGGCGCACGCGCGCCGGCAGCTTCAGGTTGGAGACCAGATAGGTGCCGGGCGGCAGGAACAGAGGCGCGTTTCGGTCGCTGGCCTCGGCCAGCATCTTGGCGAAAGCCTTGCTCTGGTCGTCGAGCGCGCCCGGCTGCACGCCGATTTCGACAGCGTTGATCGAGCCGCGCATTGCCGCCATCTCGATGCCGGGCAGCGCCTTGGCCGAGGCTTTGCCGAGCCAAAGCCCGGCAGCGGCGAGGCCGGCGGTCTGGGCAAGCAGGGTTCGTCTGTTCAACATCGGCACAGGTCCTGGCGTTCGCGTGGCCTGTCGCAGGAATC
Source organism: Pseudomonadota bacterium (assembly GCA_040755925.1). GTDB lineage: Bacteria > Pseudomonadota > Alphaproteobacteria > Rhizobiales > Rhizobiaceae > Mesorhizobium. The sequence goes on along the minus strand of JBFLWR010000167.1, from coordinate 5,570 downwards.
GTGCCAGGGACGGTTCATCGCCAAATCGCTTGTGCAGTCGCCGTGCCCGCCCTAAGTTCATGTGATGAGCAGAGCTTTTACCCGCGAAGAAGACAGCGAAAACGCCATTGCTGGCGTTGGCGAACGTCCGGTCAGCCAGCACCGCAATCTGGTGACCGAGCGCGGCTTGGCAATGATCGAGGACAACCTGGCCGACCTGCGCGATATTTTGGCCAAGGCCGAACGCCAGGGCGATCGGGAGCGTCTGGCAGTGGTGTCGCGCGACCTGCGCTACTGGACCGCGCGACGGGAAAATGCCGAGCTTTCGGTGCCCGAACCCGGCAGCGACGTTGTGCGCTTCGGCATGGGCGTCACCCTGGAAGGCGATGACGGCAAGAAGGTGCACTGGAAGATCGTCGGCGAGGACGAGGCCGATCCGACGAAGGGCAGCATTTCCCATGTCTCGCCGCTGGCGGTTGCGCTGTTCGGCAAGAAGGTCGGTGACGTCGCCACCGTCAACGGCAAGGAGTGGGAAATCACCAAGCTCTCGGACAAGGCCGAGAACTAGTCGAAGCCTCTACTTTGCCAGCTTCTGCAGTGCGGCTTCGTATTTGTCCATGACATCACGGGCGGCGTTCATCTGCCGTTCGACGTTGCTGTCGACTGGCCTTAGAATGACGCCGTCGGCAGTTTCGATGACCTGAAGCTGGTCGCCAATGCGAAGGTTCAAGCTGTCCAGCATTTCGCGTGGCACGATCACGGCTCCTGATCCGTCCTTGAGCCTATGGATGATCGTCTTGATCATTGTCGCGCCTTGGTTGTGTCTGTCTTGATAGAACAACCTTGTGACCGGTTAGGCAAGCTTTCACTGATCAGCCAGCAACCGATCCATCAGCCGGTCCGCCGCTTCCGGAATGACTGTGCCTGGCGGGAAAATCTCAGCCGCGCCTGCCTGCAGCACCGCATCAAAATCCTGCGGCGGGATGACGCCGCCGGCGACGATCAGCATGTCGCCATGGCCCATCTTCCTGAGCGCTTCCTTCAGTTCGGGGATCAGCGTCAGATGTCCGGCCGCGAGCGAGGATGCGCCGATGATGTCGACATCGTGCTGAACCGCCAGCTTCGCAATCTCGTCCGGCGTCTGGAACATCGGTCCGACCGTGACGTCGAAGCCCAGATCGGCAAATGCGCTGGCGATCACCTTCTGGCCCCGATCGTGGCCGTCCTGGCCCATCTTGGCGACAAGGATGCGTGGCTTGTCGCCTGATTTCTTCTCGAACGCTTCGATCTTTTCCTTCAGCCGATCAACCGTCGGATTGTCGCCGAGCGCGTCGCGATAGACACCGGAAATCGTCTGCACCGTGGCCGCGTGGCGGCCGAACACTTTCTCCAGCGCCAGTGAAATTTCACCGACTGTCGCATTGGCGCGCGCGGCGCGGATTGCGAATTCCAGCAGGTTCTCGCCACCTTCGGCCGCGCGGGTCAGCGCCGCCAGCGCGTCTTCCAGCGCCGCCACCTCGCGCGTGCCCTTCAGCCGCTGCAGCTTCGCCAATTGCCTGGCCTTCACCTCGGCATTGTCGATCTTCAGCACATCGACCTCGATATCGGCCTCCGGCCGATGCGCGTTGACGCCGACCAGCACCTGTTCGCCGGAATCGATGCGTGCCTGGGTGCGTGCCGCCGCTTCCTCGATGCGCAGCTTCGGGATGCCCTTCTCGATCGCCGCCGCCATGCCGCCGAGGCTTTCCACTTCCTCGATATGGGCGAGCGCGCGGGCTGCCAGGTCATGCGTCAGCCGCTCGACATAGGCCGAGCCGCCCCACGGGTCGATCATGCGCGTGGTGCCGGATTCCTTCTGCAGGATGAGCTGCGTGTTGCGGGCGATGCGCGCCGAATGGTCGGTCGGCAGCGCCATCGCCTCGTCGAAGGAATTGGTGTGCAGCGACTGCGTATGCCCCTGCGTCGCCGCCATCGCCTCGATCATCGTGCGGGTGATGTTGTTGTAGGGATCCTGCGCCGTCAGCGACCAGCCCGAGGTCTGGCAGTGGGTGCGCAGCGACAGCGAGCGCTCGTCCTTCGGCGAAAAATTCTGCTTCATCAGGCTCGACCACAAGAGGCGCGCCGCCCTGAGCTTGGCCACTTCCATGAAGAAGTTCATGCCGATCGCCCAGAAGAAGGAAAGACGCGGCGCGAAGCGGTCGATGTCGAGGCCGGCCGCAACGCCGGCACGCGCATATTCGATGCCGTCGGCAATGGTGTAGGCGAGCTCGAGGTCGGCCGTCGCTCCGGCTTCCTGCATGTGATAGCCGGAGATCGAGATCGAATTGAACTTCGGCATATGCCTGGAGGTGTAGGCGAAGATGTCCGACACGATCCGCATCGAAGGCTTCGGCGGATAGATGTAGGTGTTGCGGACCATGAACTCCTTCAGGATGTCGTTCTGGATGGTCCCGGCAAGATCCTTCTGCGCGACGCCCTGTTCCTCCGCCGCCACGATGAACAGCGCCAGGATCGGCAGCACGGCGCCGTTCATGGTCATCGATACCGTCATCTCGTTGAGCGGGATGCCGTCGAACAGCTGCCGCATGTCGAGGATGGAATCGATCGCAACGCCCGCCATGCCGACATCGCCGGCGACGCGCGGATGGTCGCTGTCATAGCCGCGGTGGGTGGCAAGGTCGAACGCGACCGACAGGCCCTTCTGGCCGGCGGCGAGGTTGCGCCGGTAGAAGGCGTTGGATTCCTCAGCCGTCGAGAAGCCGGCATATTGGCGGATCGTCCAGGGCTGCTGGACATACATGGTCGGGTAGGGGCCGCGCACGAAAGGCGGCATGCCCGGATAGGTGTCGAGATCGGCGAGCCCCTTGAGGTCGGCCTGGCCGTAGAGATGCTTCACGGCGATGCCTTCCGGCGTCATCCGCTGGCCCTTGAGGTCGACCGGTGCGCGGCGCGGCGCCGACCATGCGATCTGGCTGAAATCCGGGATCATGATCCGGCTCCGATCGACTGGTCGATGCGCACCGGAAACAGCGGCTCGCAGGTCGCCACTCCTTCTATCAGCGCCGGTCTGCGCTCCGCCGGCAGGGTCTCGACCGGGCGTTCGCTGGTTGTGCGGTAGAGCGTCGTGCCGACGATGCCGCGCTCGCCCGCGCGGTACCCGGCGTTGCGCTTGGCAGCGGCGGTCTGGACACGGTTCTGGATATAGCCCTGCTGCAGGCTGGAGAGCACGCCGCCTTCGGCTTCGATGCGCTGGAATTCCTGCCACGCCGCGGCGCACAGGTCATTGGTCAGCGCTTCGACGGCGCCCGAGCCGCTGACCGGATCGGCGACATGATAGAGGTGGCTTTCATGCGCCATGATCAGCTGCGCGTTGCGGGCGACGCGGCGCGCGAAACCGGCCGGCAAGCCATGCGCGATCGTATGCGGCAGGATGGAGATCGAATCGGCGCCCCCGGTGGCGGCGGCGAAGGCGGCGATCGCCGTGCGCAGGATGTTGGTCTCGGGATCGGCCATGGTCATCATGCGATAGGAGGTCTCGGCATGGACGTTCGCCGTCGTGGCGGGGATCGAGCAGGTCTCCTGGATACGGGCCCAGAGCTTGCGCAGCGCCCGCACCTTGGCCATCGACAGGAACTGGTCCTGGTCGACGCTGAGCGCGAAGCCGATATGCGGCGCGGCATAGACCAGCGGCTGTCGGGCTTTCTCGAACATCCTCAGATAGGAGACCGCCGAGGCGATCATCGTGCCGAGTTCCTGCGCCTCGGTCGCGCCGGCATTATGGAAGACACGGCCGTCGGCTTCGAGCAGCACACCGGGCACGCCCATCGAGAAGAAATGCGCCAGCGATTGCGGCATCGATTCCTGCAGCGCCTCTATCGAGGTGCGCAGCCGGCCGGTTCCGGCGAAGATCGCCGCCGGGTCGATGCCGAAGGAAAGGTTGAGCTTTGTCGGATCGGAGCGGCGCCTGGTAAGGAAGGCAAGCAGCCAGTCGGCGACCGCGCGGCTCCAGGGATGCGCGTCGATGCGCACCTGCACGCGGTTGAGCGGCACGCCGTCAAGCACCGTTTCCAGCGCCTCCGCCGTCCTCGGCAGACCGTAGCCGAAGGCGTTTGGCGCGCCCTCGAACACCAGCGACAGGCCGGTCGCGCCCTGCGCGATGTCTTCCAGCGCCTGGGCGCTGGCGCGCGCGATATCGGGATCGTCGACGCGCTGGCTGACGATCCAGGGCGATTTCGGGTTGGTCCGCAGCAGCGGCTCGGCCGCCGTCGAGCGTTCGCTGAGCGGCTCGATGCGGATGCCATCGTCGGTGTGGGAGACAAGCTTCTCCTCGAAGGAAGCGCCTGCAAGCGCCTTTTCCGCCAGCGCCAGCCAGCGCTTGGCCTCCGGGTTCGGAAGGTCGACATCCCTGGTCAAGGCGCCGGCGCCCATCGCTGTCCTCGTCTTCTCGGCCGCATCAGCCGGTCCAGCCAATCTAGGGCCCCCGGTCGGATATCACAATGCGGCAACCGCTCCCATCGCCTTGCCGCCAGCCAACCGATTGCCAAACATGCGCGCGATCCGCAAGCTTCGAAGCGCAAATTCCGCGCTCGCCATTGTCGCTCGGCAACGGCGTTACTATACCTCGCAAAGAGGCTTTGAGCATTTTTGACCAAACAGATTGCGGAGACCGGACCTGATGGCCGAAGAAACCAGCATTTTCATCGGCGCCAGCCGCAAGCCGGATGATTCCTATCAGCGACCCGAGGAGCTCCTGCTGCGCTACGGCAATCGCCACGGCCTGGTCACGGGCGCCACCGGCACGGGTAAGACGGTGAGCCTGCAAGTGATGGCCGAAGGCTTCTCCAATGCCGGCGTGCCGGTCTTTTGCGCCGACATCAAGGGCGATCTCTCCGGCATCGCCATGCCGGGGGAGGCGAAGGATTTCCTGGTCAAGCGCGCCGAGCAGGTGAAGCTCGACCCTTATCGGTTCGAGGACTTCCCGGTCATCTTCTGGGACCTGTTCGGCGAGCAGGGCCATCCGATCCGCGCCACCATTTCCGAAATGGGGCCGCTCCTGCTCTCGCGGCTGATGAACCTCACGGACGCCCAGGAAGGCGTCATGAACATTGCCTTCCGCATCGCCGACGAGGAAGGCCTGCTGCTGCTCGATCTGAAGGACCTGCAGGCGCTGCTCGCCAACATCGCCGACCGCTCCGACGAACTCAGCGCCCGCTACGGCAACATCACGAAACCGTCGGTCGGCGCCATCCAGCGCACGCTGCTGGTGCTCGAGCAGCAGGGTGCTGCGCATTTCTTCGGCGAGCCGGCGCTTCGCATTGCCGACATCATGCGCACCACCCGCGAGGGCCGCGGCGCCATTAACGTCTTGGCTGCCGACAGGCTTATGATGAACCCCAGGCTCTACGCCACGTTCCTGCTGTGGCTGATGTCGCAGCTGTTCGAGGAACTGCCCGAGGTCGGCGATCTCGACAGGCCGAAGCTGGTGTTCTTCTTCGACGAGGCGCATCTGTTGTTCGACGACGCGCCGAAGGTGCTGATCGACCGCGTCGAGCAGGTGGTGCGGCTGATCCGCTCCAAGGGCGTCGGCGTCT
>JBFLWR010000166.1:0-5868 GCA_040755925.1 Pseudomonadota bacterium | reverse complement strand
CCCGGGGCCGATATTCGACGCTGGTTTCTGATAAGATATATCCTCTTGGTTTGCTACGGTGCTGGAGCGATTTTTAGCCGATTTTTTTCGCGCTTTCGACCGCTGTCGGAAAGCCAAGGCCGCTCCCCGAGGGCCATCATTTCGATCCGTTGCCGCCTGCCGCCTCGTGACGCGCGGATCATGCCTCGACGGTCACCTGCCCCCCTTGCACTCTTGAAACGCAGGGCATCATAGCGGCTCCCTCCGCGCGTTCCTGAGCGTCCAGAACATGATCGTTGTGGACGATCCTGCCAGTGCAACTCCGCACCTTCAGGCGGCATTTGCCACACGCTCCAACCCGGCACATGGAATCGATCTCGACGCCCGCATCCTCCAGCGCCTCGAGCATCGATAGGTCGGACGAAACCACGATGACGCGCTTTTCCTTTCCCGGCAGCACGACCGAGAACGGGACGCCTCCAACCGTCGTCACCTTAAACCGCTCGAAGTGCAGGCATGACGGCGGCCAGCCCAGGACCTGGGCCGCTTCAATCGCCGCGTCCATCATCTTCGGCGACCCGCAGACATAGACATGGGTGCCGATCCGCTGGGCGCTCAGCAGCGCGGAGATATCGAGACGGGTGCCTGCTGTGCTGTCGTGAATACGCACCCTTGAGCCGTAGCGGGCGCGGAGCTGCGCGACGAAGGGCGCGGCCCCGGCTGAGCGGACTGCGTAGTGCAGTTCGAACGCAGCTTCCTCGCGGTCCAGTTCGGATGCCATGCTCAGAAACGGCGTAATGCCTATGCCGCCGGCAATCAGAAGATGGCGTCTTGCTATCCGGTCGATCGGAAAGAAGTTCAACGGCCGGCGCACGGTCAGTTCGTCACCGACGCGCAGATGTTCGTGCAGGAATTTCGATCCGCCCCGACCATCAGGCTGATGCAAAACCGAGATCGTGTACCGGCGCCGATCATCAGGATCGCCGGTCAGCGAGTAGGCGTTGCGCCGAACTCGTCCGCCGGTGTCGAGGAGCAGTACCAGATGCGAGCCGGGCGAAAAGGCTGGCAGATCAAGTCCATGAGGATGCCCGAAAGCAAAGCTCTTCACGCCGTCGGCGACGATCTCGATGCCGGCCAGCCTCAGCCTCAGAAACCCCTTGGCGTCCATCACAAAAGCTCTTGCCGCAAGGCTGGAATGTTGGGATCCGAAGGATAGAGGACAACGGCCTGGTAGGCGCCGATGCGGCGCGAGTAATGGTCGCGCACAATCAAGGTCACCTGGCAGCGAGTGCAATCGAAGGCGCGGCGGGCGATGTCGTCATACACCGTCTTGCAATGCACGCACTGGGCACGACGTGCGCCGGAGCCAGCCAGTTCCGCAAGCATGGCGTCAGCGGCAAAGCCGCGATCGCGCGCCAACCGGCGAACGAGGGAAAGGAAGGGCTCGGAGCCGGCTACATAAAGCCGGCTCGCCGCCGGAGCGGTATCCATGCAAGCTGAAAGCGCGGCGGAAAAACCCGGTTCCTGGGCATGCACCTCAAGGCTTGCCGGCGCCGCCCGCAACAGCGAGCCGGTACGATGTTCGCGGCCCAGAATGTAAACGCGGATGGGATCGGCGCCTGTCGGGCATGCGGTCGCCAGGAGACGCTCGATCGCGACCAGGCCAGCCTCGTCCGAGACCACGATGTGCCGTTGCGCGGGCTTCCAGGCCAGCTTGCCATAGGCAGGCTTCGTCGAACTCTCGATGCCGATGGTCAAGGATGAGGCTCCAGCCGATCGGTGTCGGGGCCGGCACCCGGCGAAAGCGATCGGCCATCATCAAAGCGCTCCAGCCAATCGACGCATTCCTGCCGGAAGTGGATGTTCGAAAACCGGGCAAGCCCGGGATCGAGATCGCGCAGCACACGGTGCAGGCGCGCCGCCCATTTCGGCACGCGCGAGACGTCGCGCAGCGACAGGAGATAGTTGCGCAGGCCAAAGATGATCGCGTTGCTGCTCGGCAGGCGGTAGAGTTGCTGGAACTCGCTGCGCACGAAGATGTCGTCGGGCACCGAGTCGGCGGTGATACCCTCGATGTCATGCTGCCAGACGATCTTGTTCTCCAGTGATTTGTCGAGGCGCGGCCGGGCCGAATGCACCCAGGTGACGCGCCTTTGAGGCGTCTCGGCCGCAAGCATCATCGTCATGCGCAGTGCCTGATCGATGACGCGGCTTTCGGCCGCCGCTCCAATCAGCGTCCCATGCCAGTCGTGCCAGTTCATTCCCAGGATGAAATCAAACGACCAGCCATACGAAGCGGTCACCATGCCGCCGTCCACCCACAGCGTGCCCTGGCGCTGATCCATGAGAACGAAGTCTCCCTGGGTCTGGCGGGTGATGTATTCGAATGCCGCGCAGGGAAGCGTCTCGTCCCGGCCGAAGACGAACTCCTGGTGCTGTTCCAGCAAGCGATTTTCCCATCGGCAGTTCGAGCCTTCGCGCCGATAGGAGAAGCTCTCGGGGAAATCCTGAGCCATGGCGCGCATGATGTAATCCGTCGCCTCCCATTGCGCCTGCTGCATGTGCGGCAGCATGGCGTAGCGCGAGAGGTCGTGATCGAGGACGAAGGCGCGCTCGGCGACCTCGTCCAGATAGTGCTCATCGATATCGAAGAGCGACCGGTAGGCGGCGGTCGGCCCCCTTCGATCCTGAGGCTCGATGCCCACCCCCCTCATCTCGAAGCGGTCCGAGTTGAACGGGAAAGGAAAGCGCAGAATGGCCGCATCCGAATTGCGGAACGTCATGTCGCCGCGAAAGACGTTGGGCGGCAAGTCCACGGTCTGCGGCGCGATAGCCAAATTCATCTCTCCCCGCATAACCTCGACGGCGCAGGTTGCTTTCGGGCGGAAGGGTTGGGTTCCCGGCGTAAGCCGTCGTTCGAATGCCGCATCCTGGCACTGAGTGGGGTGGAGGGGTCAATCGTCTGAAAGGATGATTTCCTCGAGCCCACTCCCGATCGCAGCGAAATATTGAATTGACTTATGATCGAGCGCACCTTCGCATCAGGAAAACTGGATGCAGGCGCAAGATGACCGCAACCCAATTTGCCTCAAGCAGCGAGGAGACCATGCCAATCGTCGAACTGCTCCGGTTCGCGATGGAAGCAACGCGCATACCTTCGTCCATCTTCTACTGGATCGACGAGAACCTGCGCATGCAGATCGTGGCGAGCGAAGCCGTCGACCCCGATCGGCTCAACATCTACCAGTCGACCTACTACGAGCACGACCCTTGCAGTCCGGCGCGGATGATCAGCCAGCAGGCGCGCACCAAGACCTTGAAGCGCGCCTGCACTGAAAACCAGGCTATCGAGCTGTACCGCCCGTACATGGCCCTGAGCGGCATTACGGACGCTTTGGAAATGGTCTTCTGGCACGACGGCCGCGCGGTTGCAGGGCTAGGCCTGGTGGCCAGGGATGATCAGGATTGCGTTTCACCCGAAACCTGCAGGCTGGCCGAGAGCATGCAGCGCTATGTCGAAGCGAGCCTTGCGCTGCATCCTCGGGTGATGCGCGAGCGGGCACGAACCAAGCTCGCGAAAGAGTTCCTGTTGTCGAGGCGGGAATTCGAGATCGCCGACCTTGTCGGAAAGGGCCTGACGAACCTGGAGATCGGCGAGGAACTGGCGATTTCCCTGCCCACGGTGAAGACCCATTTGCAGAACCTGTTCGCCAAGCTCGATGTCGGCAACCGCACATCGCTCATCGCAGAGATGCGCAGAGCCGAAGCGTCACGATAACCGCCGCGATCCATAGTCGCCGGCTACCGGCGAGCTCGCTGGCGCGTCACGCCTGGCGGAAGCGTCGGCTCGCTCCCGCTCGCTCAAGGCCGCGCCGGCACTTGCAACGTTTGGCAATTTTGCAATATGATATATCAAAATAGCCACCGGATCAGAACACATGACAGTTTCGGCAACAAAGAAGGCCGCTCATCCGCCGCTCAATCCGCTGGACAAAGGCGTGCCGGGAACCATCTCCGAGGTCGCGATCGAAGCGGTGGGCGATCGCGGGTGGAACCTGCTGCGGGAAGACATTCCGCTGCCGGCGGCCGTCATCAAGCGCGACGCGCTGCGCCATAACCGCGAATGGATGAAGTCCTTCCTCAAGGATCGCGGCGTGGACCTTGCCCCGCACGGCAAGACGACGATGAGCCCTGCACTGTTCGATATGCAGCTCGACGACGGCGCCTGGGCGATCACCGTCGCGACGGCGCATCAGCTTCAGGTGGCCCGGGCATTCGGCTATTCACGTATCTTCTTCGCCAACCAGTTGGTCGGAAGAAGCGCCATCGACTATGTCGTGCGCGAACTGGCAAGGGATCCAGCCTTCGAATTCTTCTGCCTTGTGGACGACCTGTCGAATGTCGAGGCGCTGGCGGCGGCCGCCAGGTCGGCAGGTCTTGACCGGCCCGTGAAGATCCTGGTCGAGATCGGCTACATTGGCGGTCGGACCGGATGCCGTACGGTCGAGCAGGCGCTGAACCTTGCTCGGGCGGTTCACGCATCAGGCAGCCTGGCGCTGGCCGGCATCGAGGGGTTCGAGGGTCTGCTGCGTGGGACCTCCAACACGGAAACGCTGGCGCAGGTGGAAAGCCTGCTCGGCTCCATGGTCGAGCTGGCCGAGAAATGCGCTTCCGAGCAGTTGTTCGCCGAAGGCACGGTGCTGCTCTCGGCTGGAGGATCGTCCTTCTTCGATGTCGTCGCAGCCCGGCTGTCCTCGGCAAAACTCAACCACGAAACGCGGATCCTGCTGCGCTCGGGCTGCTACATCACCCATGACTCGGTGCTCTACGTCCATGCCATGGAAGCCATGCGCGAGCGCAACCAGGCGCTCGCCGACGCGCATGGCGGCCTGGAGCCCGCGCTCGAGGTATGGGCCTATGTGCAGTCGCGCCCGGAAGCCGAAAAGGCAATCGTCGGGTTTGGCAAGCGGGACACCTCCTATGACGACCTGCCGGTGGCGCTGAAATGGTACCGGCCGGACGGGAGCATGAGCGAGCCGCTTCCCGTGCCGGAAGGCCATGTCGTCACCAGGCTGAACGATCAGCACTGCCATCTTTCGCTGCCGGCCAGTTCGCCATTTCGGGTCGGCGACCTGATCGGCTTCGGCATCTCGCACCCATGCCTGACCTTCGACAAATGGCGGGTCATCCATCTCGTCGATCCTTCCTACCGGATCACCGGCTCGATCCGGACCTATTTCTGACCGACGCGAACGAAGGCATCTCCTCAATGAGCAGGAAACCAAAAGCCAAGGTAATGCTGATCACCGGCGCGGCGAGCGGCATCGGGGCTGCAATGGCGGAGGCCGCCGCGCGAGACGGCCACAAGGTCATTCTCGCCGATATCAATGAGCCCGCAGCGCGTGCGATGGCGGCTGGAATCGGCTCCAACGCATCCACCAAGCGGCTCGACATCCGTTCGGAAGAAAACTGGAATGCCGTTCTCGACGAGGTCTGGTCGGAGCATGGCCAGTTGGACGTGCTGATCAACAATGCGGCGATCGTCCACACGGGTTTTGCCGCCAACGTCTCGGTCGAGAAGCACCGCCACACGCTCGACACCAACTTCATGGGCGCGGCGATCGGCATGCTGGCCGCGTTGCCGCGTTTCAAGGCGCAGGGTTCCGGTCACCTGGTCACCGTCGCCAGCATGGTCGCCTTCCTGCCCTTCCCGGGCATTGCGAGCTACGCCGCGGCAAAGCATGCCCTGCGCGCCTTCCACCACGCTTTAGCCATCGAGGAACGCCGCAGTCCCGTCAGCTTCACGATCGTCTACCCGACGGCGACCGAAACGCCGATGCTGGAACAGGAAGCGCAAGACGACGCCATGGCGCTCGCATTCGCCGGCAA
>JBFLWR010000165.1:0-3168 GCA_040755925.1 Pseudomonadota bacterium | reverse complement strand
ACGCATGATCAGCGCGAGGCGATCACCATGTCGGATCGCATCGCCGTCATGAATGCCGGGCGCATCGAGCAGATCGACCAGCCGGAGGCGCTCTACGCCAGGCCGAAGACGAAATTCGTCGCCGGCGTCATCGGCGAGTCCAGCTTCATCCCGGTCGAATGCCGCGATGGCGCTGTGTGGTATGAGGGGAGCAGGCTGCGCATGGCGGCCGCCGCGCCGTCAGCGGGCCGGCACCTCATGATCGTGCGGCCCGAGAAGCTGCGCGTCGTCGCCGGCGCCGAACAGACGGGTGACGCCAACGTGCTGCCGGCGACTGTCGGCGACGTCATCTATCAAGGCGACAGCTTCGTCTGCTACGCGACGCTGAAGGATGGCCGGCAGGTGACGTTGCGCGACTACTGCCGCTCCGACGTGCTGGCGAAACTGCCGGCTCCGGGTGAGCCGATCACCCTCGGCATCGATGCGCAGGATATCGTTCTGGTGGCGGACCAATGAGCATCGGGTCCGCGAGCCTTGACCATGCCGCCACGCCAGCTGGCGCGATAAACGCCGACGCGCTGCACGCTGACGCGCGACGGCAAGCGTTCGGGCTGCTGGCGCTTTTGTCGCCCGGGCTGCTTCTGGTCTTCGCCGTCATCATCGTGCCGATCGGCTGGCTGTTCTGGCTCTCGCTGTTCGACGAGACCGGCGCCCTCAGCGCCAGCAACTATGCGCGCTTCTTCGAGCAGGCGTCCTACATCAAGACCTTCGTCACCACCTTCAAGGTGGCATTCGTCGTGACTGGCGCTTGCGTGGTGCTCGGTTATCCGCTGGCCTACATGCTGTCGCAACTGCCGCGCCGCGCCGCCTCTATCTGCCTCGTCTTTGTCATTCTGCCGTTCTGGACCTCGGTGCTGGTGCGCACCTATGCCTGGCTGGTCATCCTGCAGCGCAAGGGACTCATCAACAACTGGCTGATCGACCTCGGCGTGATCGGCCAGCCGCTGCCGCTCGCCAACAATTTCACTGGCGTCGTCATCGGCATGACGCACATCATGCTGCCGTTCCTGGTGTTGCCGCTCTATGCCTCGATGAAGACGATCGATGCCGACTGCCTGCGCGCCGGCATGAATCTCGGCGCCAGTCCAGCCGCCACCTTCCGGCAGGTCTTCTTCCCGCTGTCGTTGCCTGGCCTCGCCTCCGGCGTCGTCATCGTCTTCGTGCTCTGCCTCGGCTTCTTCGTCACGCCGGCGCTGATGGGCGGTGGCAAGGTCATCATGTGGGCGATGCGCATGGAGCAGACCACCAGCCTTTATTCCAATTGGGGCGCTGGCGCCGCGCTCGGCGTCGTGCTGCTTGCCGTCACGCTGGCGCTGCTCGGCCTGTTCCAGCGGCTGCTCGGCGCCCGCGCCACCGGTGTCTGGAGCCGGCGATGAGCATGGAAAACAGCCTGCCCATCACCCATTGGCAACGCCTCTGGCTCTATCTGCTGGGCGGCCTCGTCATGCTGTTCCTGATCGCGCCGTCGGTCATCATCGTCATCATGTCCTTTTCCGGATCGACGCTGTTGCAGTTCCCGCCGCAGGAATGGTCGTTGCGCTGGTATGAAAGCTACTTCGGCTCGGTCGAATGGCGTGACGCCACGATGGTCTCGGTGAAAGTGGCGGTGATGACGGCGATCGTCGCGACCTTGCTCGGCACCGCCGCCGCCTACGCCATCAATGTCGGGACGCTGCGGCTGACCGGCGCGATCAACGCGCTGCTCACCGCCTCGCTGATCATCCCGGTCATCCTGATCGGCATCGGCACCTTCTTCCTCTACGCACGCATCGGCTTGAACAACACGCTGACCGGCCTCGTCATCGCCCACACCGTCCAGGCTCTGCCGCTGGTCGTGCTGACGGTGCTTTCGGGTTTGCGCTCCTACGACATGAACCAGGAGATGGTCGCGCGCAGCCTCGGCGCCGGGCGCTTCTCGGCATTTTTCCAGGTGACGATGCCGCAGATACGCTTCTCGGTGGTTTCCGGCGCGCTGTTCGCCTTCATCACCTCCTTCGACGAGGTGGTGGTTTCGCTGTTCATTTCGGGCGGCGAGACCACGACGCTGACGCGCCGCATGTTCAATGCGCTGCGCGACCAGATCGATCCGACGATTGCCGCCATCTCGACTTGCCTGATCGTGCTATCGATCGTCTTGTTGTCAGCCGCCCAGCTTTTCGGCCGCCGAAATTGAAATACAGGGATACTCAGAACCGCATGCGTGACTTTCAGTTTCCCGGCCGCTCGCCGGTCCGTGCCACCGAGGCGATGGCCGCGACCTCGCATCCGCTCTCCACGCTTGCCGCCATCGACATGCTGCGCTCCGGCGGCAACGCTATGGACGCCGCCGTCTGCGCGGCCGCTGTCCAGGCCGTGGTCGAGCCGCAATCGACCGGCATCGGCGGTGATTGCTTTGTCCTCTATTGCCCCAAGGGGCAGGGCGAGGTGCTGGCATTCAACGGCTCAGGCCGCGCGCCCAAGGCTGCGACAGTCGATTGGTATCTGGACAAGAGTTTCGGCGAACTGCCGAAACAGGGCCCGCATGCGGTGACCGTTCCGGGCGCCGTCGATGCCTGGTGCCGGCTCTTGGAGGACCACGGCCGCAAGGGGATCGCCGACGCTCTTGCCCCGGCCATCCGCTATGCTGAGAACGGCTATGTCGTGCATGACCGCGTCGCCTTCGACTGGCACGACCCTGAAACCGATCTGTCGGCCGACGAGGTGGCGGCGCGCATCTTCCTGCCGGGCGGCAAGCCGCCAAGGGCCGGCGATGTCCATCGCCAGCCGGAATTGGCGGAGACGCTGCGTATCATAGCGCGGAAGGGACGGGCCGGTTTCTACGAGGGCGCCGTGGCCGAGGATCTGGTCAGCCGGCTTCGCGCGCTTGGCGGGTTGCATACGCCCGATGATTTCGCCGCAACGAAGGGCGACTACAGGACGGCGATCAGCACGTCCTATCGCGGCCACGACATCCATCAGATGCCACCCAACAATCAGGGCCTGACCGCGTTGTTGATGCTGAATGTGCTGTCGGGCTTCGACCTCGGCAAGCTCGATCCCGACGGCGCCGAACGCCTGCATCTGGAGATCGAGGCGGGGCGGCTGGCCTACCAGGATCGCGATGCGTTTTTCGGCGACCAGGATCACGTT
>JBFLWR010000164.1:0-2403 GCA_040755925.1 Pseudomonadota bacterium | reverse complement strand
CCGCCTTTGCGGGCTTGGGCTTCTCCGCCTTGGCGGCGGCGACCTTCCTGGTGGCCTTGGCCTTCGGCTTCTCGGCGTCGATCTCGGCAGTCGCCTGGTCCCAATGGTCCATGTGCGCGCCTTCGGGCCGGCCGGCCTTTTCCCATATTTCATGCGCCCGCCGGCGAATGCGTTCCTGCCTGTCGTCCGTCACTGTCGCCTCCTAAGGTTGGGACCGATCCCCCGAAGCGCGGACATTAGCCGAATTTTCAGGCGCCGTCTCGGGGTGCTGGACGCGCGTTTCAGCGGTTGGAGCGACGCCGGGAGAGGCAGGATGCGGCAACCTCACTCAGTGGCCGTCCGAGACGACGGCCACTCCCAGATGCGCCGCCTTCTTGGCAATAAGCCCGGCCAGATCGGCGTCGGAGCGGTCGGTTCCGCAGCGCTCGCGCAGCAGCGCGATCGCCTGCGTCATCGACAGCATGCCGGTCCTGTGCTCGGCCAGCAGCCTATCGACATGCTGGGTTATGTTGGGTGTTTCGACATGCGGATGATGCATGGCCGCCTCCTTCCGGGCGCCTTCTGCGTGCCATCCGCAGTATATCACGCTTTACATGGACGGCACGCAGATAAGCCGACACCCTCCCGCCCACCGGCGGGAGGATCAGGCTCACAAGCGCTGGCTTACTGGATCACCTGGATGACCCGGCGCGTGTGGGGGTCGATCAGCACGGTGTGGTCGTTGACGACGGCGTATCTGTACTGGACGTCCGGCACCTGCTGCAATTCGACGGTATCCGGCACCGTCGAGCCAACGCCGAGCTCGAGGCCGAGCACGTTGACCGAGGCGATCGGATGCTTGTGCACATATTCCTTCACGACTGTCTGCTGCTCGGGAGTGACGATCACTTCGTCAGCGGCCGCGAAACCAACGCCGGCGATCAGAGCCAGACCGGCGAGAGCGGGAATGAGAGTGGTCTTCATTGTAAGTCTCCTGTTTTGTTTTGCGAGCTCCGCCCTGCCTCCGCACAGCGGAAACAACGACAGGTCGAACTTGCGAGCTCCCGGGGCAAACGTCCGCGCCGGGCTCTTGTTCCGTCAGCATCGCCTAATTGATATTGCTTGCGGGGCGGAACACTTGCCGCGGCTTTGCATTGAAAGACTTTGGCAATGCAGAAAGAGCCCACACATGAAGGAAGGTTCCGTCAGGAGCGACATCGAGCTCCGCGCCCCGGTGGCGATCGCCGTCGGGGCCGGTTTCAGGCGCGAGATCGCCTCGCTCGCCCAAATGCAGAATTTCCTGAAGGAGTGGCCGCGAGCCACGCGGGGCCAACTCCATGACGCCGCCGTGCGCGCCTGCGAGGCCGCCAGGGCCGGCACGATGGAGCCCGAAGCGGCGCGGCGCGCCTTCCTCAGCTTCGCGGCAGGCGCCGGCATCGTATGGACGGGTGTCGACCCGGTGGCGGCGTTGCGCGACGCCAGGGTCAGGCGCGTCAGAGCCAGGCGCGAGGGCCAGGTCCAGCACTGAAAAGATTCACCGGCACTGAAAACGACAAAGCCCCCCGCGATGCGAGAGGCTTTCGGTTCAAGCCGGCGAGCGGTCCGCCGGACGATTTCCTTATCGTACTAGGCCCTTATCGAGCTAGGCGCCGCGACCACCGCGGACAGCTTCTCGCGCTTGGTCAGCACCGGCTTCTCATAGATCTTCTTCATACCACAACCCCTTACACCCGTTTCGGTTGTGGCAACCTACGCAAGAACCGGTCGAAGTCAACCAAGGATCGACGCTAGGCCAAGGATCGACGCTAGGCACATCCTGCCGCCGACAAGTTGCGCAAGCGCAATGCCCGGCCCGGAGCCGCCGACGCGAGGACCGGACCGTCAGCCCCGCTGCTGCGACACCGGAACAGCCGCCGTCACCGCGCCCAGCTTCTGGCGCCTGGCCAGCACCGGCTTTTCGTAGACCTTCTTCATCCGCACCCCCTGTTGCCTGTTCCCGTCATGCAGGATCGGGCAGCGATCGAACCATTGTCAATCGGCCCGACCCCGGTCGCAAGGCTTGCGAGCGCCGGTGTGTGGCCGATGCGCAACGTTCTTCGCCGCCGTCCACAAGCGGGTGCGGCGAGGAAGCGGTATCGGATGACGGAGGGGCCGCTGTCAGTTCAACGACGATTCGCCGAGCGGTTCGGTGAGGAAGGACGCGGCGATCAGGTCGTCCGCGTCAATGCGTAGGGAGCCCTCGCCGCCCCCCATGATGGCCGCAACCTTCTGGAAGGTCTTCATTTCGTGCTCGGTGATCCTGGCGTCCTGCATCCTGGCTCTCAGATCGGCGACACGCATCCCGAGCGAACGGGATGTTCCAATTTCTCGTTTCGACATTTTGGTTGGCCTCCTCCCCCTTGCCCTGTTCGCCGCCGCCCGAAA
>JBFLWR010000163.1:0-3257 GCA_040755925.1 Pseudomonadota bacterium | reverse complement strand
GTTTGGTCCACGCCGGCGGCGCGCCGGCGCGCATAATTTTGTTCGCATCGGCTTCGAAATCAAGTCCCGAAATCGCCTCCCGGCCCCGATTAATTGTATGTTATCATGTCGCTAGCAGCCGCCTGCGGCGAGTGCTAAAATTTTTCTGGCGACCTCTTGAAAGTCGAAAAGTGCGAAATTAGCTCGACATGCGCGCGACGCCGAAAGGGTCGCGCGAGCCCCGCCCCGGTCCATCCGGTCCGGAGCGGAGGAACCTCAAAAATCTGTTTGTCCTGAAGGAGAACGATATGACGTTCCGTCCATTACATGACCGCATACTGGTACGCCGCATCGAAGCCGAGGAGAAGACCGCCGGCGGCATCATCATCCCCGACACCGCCAAGGAAAAGCCGCAGGAAGGCGAGGTGACCGCGGTAGGGGCGGGCGCCCGCGATGAGAACGGCAAGCTCGTGCCGCTCGACGTGAAGGTCGGCGACCGCATCCTGTTCGGCAAATGGTCCGGCACCGAGATCAAGCTCAACGGCGAGGACCTGCTCATCATGAAGGAAAGCGACGTGATGGGTGTGATCGAGAATGTCGCGACGCTGAAGAAAGCCGCCTGAGCGGGGCTTCAACCGAACCGCAAATCCAGTCAACGAAAAACTGCCTAAAAGGAGTGATCCAATGGCTGCAAAGGAAGTCAGATTCCATTCCGATGCCCGCGAGCGCATGCTGCGCGGCGTCAACATCCTCGCCGACGCGGTGAAGGTGACGCTCGGGCCCAAGGGCCGCAATGTCGTCATCGACAAGTCGTTCGGGGCCCCGCGCATCACCAAGGACGGTGTCACCGTCGCCAAGGAAATCGAGCTCGAAGACAAGTTCGAGAACATGGGCGCCCAGATGGTCCGCGAAGTCGCCTCGAAGACCAACGACCTCGCCGGCGACGGCACCACGACGGCCACTGTGCTTGCCCAGGCGATCGTTCGCGAAGGCGCCAAGGCCGTCGCCTCGGGCATGAACCCGATGGACCTGAAGCGCGGCATCGACAAGGCGGTGGATGCAATCGTCGCCGAACTCAAGACGAATGCCCGCAAGATCACAAGAAACGACGAGATCGCGCAGGTCGGCACCATCTCGGCCAACGGCGATTCCGAGATCGGCCGTTTCCTTGCCGAGGCCATGGAAAAGGTCGGCAACGAAGGCGTCATTACCGTAGAGGAAGCCAAGACCGCCGAGACGGAGCTGGAAGTCGTTGAAGGCATGCAGTTCGATCGCGGCTATCTCTCACCCTACTTCATCACCAACCAAGACAAGATGCGCGTCGAGCTCGATGAGCCCTATGTGCTGATCCACGAGAAGAAACTCGGCAATCTGCAGGCGCTGCTTCCCGTCCTCGAGGCCGTGGTCCAGTCCGGCAAACCGCTGCTGATCATTGCCGAGGATGTCGAAGGCGAGGCTCTGGCCACACTGGTCGTCAACAAGCTGCGCGGTGGGCTGAAGGTCGCCGCAGTCAAGGCTCCGGGCTTCGGCGACCGCCGCAAGGCCATGCTGGAGGACATCGCCATCCTGACCGGCGGCACGGCCATCAGCGAGGATCTCGGTATCAAGCTGGAGAATGTCACCTTGCAGATGCTCGGCCGCGCCAAGAAGGTCGCGATCGAGAAGGAGAACACCACGATCGTTGATGGCGCCGGTAGGAAGGAGGAGATCCAGGGCCGCGTTGCGCAGATCAAAGCCCAGATCGAGGAAACCACTTCGGACTACGACCGTGAGAAGCTGCAAGAGCGGCTGGCCAAGCTTGCCGGCGGCGTTGCGGTGATCCGCGTCGGCGGCGCGACGGAAATAGAGGTCAAGGAGAAGAAGGACCGCGTCGACGACGCGCTGCACGCCACGCGCGCCGCGGTCGAGGAAGGCGTCCTGCCCGGCGGCGGCGTTGCGCTGCTAAGGGCGGCCAAGGCGCTCGACGCCGTTGCCGTTGACAATCCCGACCAGCGATACGGCGTCGACATCGTGCGGCGCGCGATCGAGGCGCCTGCCCGGCAGATCGCCGAGAATGCGGGTTCCGAGGGCTCAATCGTTGTCGGCAAGCTGCGGGAAAAATCTGACTTCGCCTTTGGCTGGAACGCTCAGACCGGTGAGTATGGGGACCTCTACAGCCAAGGCGTCATCGATCCCGCCAAGGTCGTGCGTACCGCGCTGCAGGATGCGGCCTCGGTGGCAGGCCTTCTTATCACCACAGAAGCTATGGTCGCCGATAAGCCCAGGAAGGAAACGCCACCGGCCATGTCTGCCGGCGCCGGAATGGACTTCTAAGATGCAATGTCGCCCGCTCCCGGCCGGGGAGCGGGCGTTTTCGATAGCCTGGAAAATGGGAGAGGGTCATGGACATGACAAGTGGATCGGTTTCACCACCCGCGCATTCGGCAAGCGAGTTCCTCGCCTACGAGGCCGAATGCCGAGACGCGCTGAAGCCATTGCTGGCAAACTTGGTCGATGCCGCCGAATCGGCGGGATGGAACCGGCGTACTGTTGCCGCAACGCTGATGTTTTTGGCAGCGCAGCATGTATCGGCGGAGACGTCCAACCGGGGTTGACCAGTCCAAGAGCGATCCAATCGGCGGAGACGATATCTGAATTGCGACGCCGCCCGCCCATGAGATTGACCATGCGCCGAGCCAGATGGCTCACAGCCGGGGTGGCCATCCCACACGCTTCGACCCGTTGCCGGATGGTTGTAAGCATAGGACAAGCTCACCAAACGGTTCCACTGTGGCTGGTCCCGAAACCGGGGTAACGGTTCTTGGTTTCGCGCCCAAGCGCGTGGATATTGGACAGGCTATTCGCCGGCGCCGGGGCAAACGGTCGACGCCTGGGCAGGCACAACAACATTATGCGAGGGCCGCAACGTGAGGCATTCGAGAGAAATGAGAGACAAGGCGCAGGATTGCTGAATGGCGATAGACATCGAGACACCAGGAAAGACAACCGAAACCAGGACATTCGAGGCGGACGTCTCGCGGCTGCTGCACATGATGGTGCATTCGGTCTATTCCGACCGGGACGTCTTCCTGCGCGAGCTGATTTCCAACGCGGCCGACGCTTGCGAGAAACTGCGCTTCGAGGCGATCAACCGCCCCGAGCTGCTGGGCGACGACCCCAAGCTGCGCATCGTCATTTCGGCCGATCCAGACAACAAGCAGCTTTCCATCGAGGATAACGGCATCGGCATGGGCCGCGACGAGATGGCGGAGGCGCTGGGTACCATCGCGCGCTCGGGC
>JBFLWR010000162.1:0-8920 GCA_040755925.1 Pseudomonadota bacterium | reverse complement strand
TGCCGGAGGGTCCGACCAGCGCCGTCATCTTGCCGGCCGCCAAGGTGAGGTTGAGGCCTTGGAACACCGGCTGGCTCTCGGGATAGGCGAAGCTCAGATTGTCGAAGCGGATTTCGCCCGGCCCTGGCCGCAACGGCCTTGCATCCGGCTTTTCGGCGAGCGTCAGCGGCCGGTCCGCGAGCTGGAACATCATGCGCACGCCGACGATGCCGGTCTCAAGCGATATGCGCACGCGAGCCAGGCGCTTAGCCGGCTCGTAGGCCAGCAACAGTGCCGCTATGAATGCCATGATGTTGCCCGGCATCTGGCCACCCTGTAGTACAAGGAAACCGCTGACGAAGACGGCGCCGGCGATTGCGAGCCCCGCCAGCGTCTCCATCACCGGGCTGGTGGCCGCCTCGAGTGTTGCGATGTTGTTGGCGCGGTTCTCCACGTCCGAAACCGCCTTGTACATGCGCTTGCGCATCGCGCCTTCCAGATTGAAGGACTTGATCACGCGCACGCCGATCGCCGTCTCCTGCATCACAAGCACGATCTGGCCAAGCGAGCGGAATTCCATCTGGGCGATCTTACGGACGCGCTTCAGTATGTGGTTGACGCCATAGATGGCAAAGGGTCCGACCGCGAAGCAGATCAGCGACAGCGCCGGCTGCTGCCAGACCATCAGCGCCACCAGGGAAACCAGGGTCACCAGGTCGCGCACATAGGAGGTGACGACGAGATCGAGCACGCTGCGCGCCGCCTGCGCGTTGTTGGTCATGCGCGTGATCAGGTCCGACGACGAGGTCGAATGGTAGAATTCGATGCCTTGCGCGAGTATCCGGTCATAGATCTTGCGCTGCCGGTCGGCGATGATGGCGTTGCCGACGCGGCTCATGAAATAGGCCTGGACGTAGTTGGCGATGCCCTTGAGGATGAAAATCGCCGCGGTCGCGGCCGCGATCATGTTGACGTGGCCGATCCTCTTGTAGACCACGAACTCGTTGGTGATCTCGCGCAGCATGTAAGCACTGGCAGCCGTCGTGCCGGCCACCACCAGCATCGACAGGATGGCGGCGCCATAGCCGAACTTGTGCTCCTGGAAGGATTCCCTGACCAGTCGCGCGATGAGGCGCTGGTTCTCCGTGGAGCGGAAGAAGCGAAACAATCGGCTTATCCCATGCCTGGCCGCACGAACTTCGGATTCGCCACGAAGGCGAGAGGCGGCTTATAGAGCGAGTTGCCGCCCGAGGGAACCTTTCGCCGTAAGGTAAGGAAAGAGGCTGCGGTGGGCTGTCTTTTCGGCCACGATAATTGCTGATTCTACAAAAGGGGATGATGACAGATGGATTTCGACCTCATCGTGCGCGGCGGCACGCTGCCTGACGGCGGGATTGCCGATATCGGCGTCGCCGGCGAGATGATCGCGGCGATCGAACCCAATCTGCAAGGCACCGCCCGCACCGAGATCGACGCACGCGGCAACCTTGTCTCCCCGCCTTTCGTCGACCCGCATTTCCACATGGACGCCACACTGTCCTACGGCATTCCGCGCATCAACACCTCCGGCACGCTGCTGGAGGGCATCGCGCTCTGGGGCGAGCTGAAGCCGCTTCTGACGCATGAAGCGGTGCGCGACCGCGCGCTCGCCTATTGCGACTGGGCTGTGTCGATGGGCCTGCTCGCCATCCGCAGCCATGTCGATGTCTGCGACGACCGCCTGCTGGCGGTAGAAGCCCTGTTGGACGTCAAGAAGACGGTCGCGCCCTATATCGACCTGCAATTGGTCGCCTTCCCGCAGGACGGGCTCTACCGCTCGCCGACGGCGCGCGAAAACACCATCCGCGCGCTCGACATGGGCGTCGACATCGTCGGCGGCATACCGCATTTCGAACGCACCATGGCCGACGGCACGCGCTCGGTGACGGAGCTTTGCGAGATCGCGGCCAGGCGCGGCCTGATGGTCGACATGCATTGCGACGAGACCGACGATCCATTGTCGCGGCACATCGAGCAGCTTGCCTATGAGACGCAGCGGCTAGGTCTGCGGGGCAGGGTGGCCGGTTCGCACCTCACCTCCATGCATTCCATGGACAATTACTACGTCTCCAAGCTTCTGCCGCTGATTGCCGAAGCCGGCGTCTCGGCCATCCCGAATCCGCTGATCAACATCATGCTGCAGGGCCGCCACGACACTTTCCCGAAGCGGCGCGGCCTGACCCGGGTCAAGGAGATGCAGGCGCTCGGCATCCGCGTCGGCTGGGGCCAGGATTGCGTGCTCGACCCCTGGTACTCGCTGGGCACGGCCGACATGCTCGACGTCGCCTTCATGGGCCTGCACGTCGCCCAGATGTCGAGCCCCGCCGACATGGCGCGCTGCTTCGACATGGTCACCAACGTCAACGCCGCCATCATGGGGCTCGACCATCTCGGCCTGGCGGTCGGCAAGCGCGCCAGCCTCGTCGTGCTTGACGCAGGCAACGCGATCGAGGCGGTACGCCTGCGCCCCGAGCGCCTCTGCGTCATCGCCAGGGGCAAGGTGGTGGCGGAGCGGACGAAGCAGGAAACCAGACTGTCGATCGCCGGCCGGCCGGCACAGGTGAACCGGCGGCATAAATCGGCATAGAGCCAGCCGATTTCCCGCGGCTGGGCTTACCGACCGCCGGAATTCCCCTCGTCAAACTGGCTGCGTGCGGCTAGGGAGCGGCATGGCCCAATCCCTTGCCCGCAATTTCACGATCAGGAACGTGCTGCTTGCCGGCATACTCTTGATGCTGGCCGGTGATTTCATGTTCGCGCTCAACGATGCGATGGGGAAATGGCTGGTTACCAGCTTCTCTGTCGGCCAAGTCGTGCTGATCCGCTCGATCGGCGCCTTCATCGTGCTGGGCCCGATGATCGTCAACCAGAGTGCCGGAAAGTTGCTCCAGATTGAACGCCCGCTGCTGCAGTTCCTGCGCGTCGTGGCGACCACGCTCGACACCGGGCTTTTCTATGCCGCCGTCGTCTACCTGCCTTTAGCCGACGTGATGAGCTTCTACATGGCTGGGCCGATCTATGTCGCGGCGCTGTCACACCTCCTGCTCGGCGAGAAGGTCGGCTGGCGCCGCTGGCTGGCGATCCTGGTCGGCTTCTGCGGCGTGCTCATCATCCTGAAGCCGTCAACCGCGGCGTTCTCGCTGTCTTCGACCTTCGCGCTGATCGGCAGCATCGCCTTCGCTTTCGCCATCATCCTCAACCGTCGCCTGCGCGGCACGACCGACACGACCTTGGTCACCTGGCAGACCATCGGCACGCTGCTGGTCGGTGGCGTGCTGACCATCGGCGCGTGGCGCACTCCGTCGGCGCTCGATCTCGGCGCCATGCTCCTGCTCGGCGTCGTTTCCTGCGCGGCGCACCTGATGATCACCAGGGCGTTGAAGCTGGCGCCGGCCTCGACTCTGGCGCCGCTGCACTACAGCCTGCTGCTGTGGGCGGTCATCTTCGGCCTGGCCTTCTTCGGCGATGTGCCGAGTTCCCGCATCCTGGTCGGCTCGGCCATCGTCGTGCTCGCCGGTCTCTTTATCTTCCACCGTCAGAAGGTGGTGGAAACCGTCGTCCCGCCCGAGAACGTGCCGAAGGGTGTCAACTAGAGCGTGATGCCCAAAAGCGTGAAGCGATTTTCGGGCGACATCATGCTCTAGGGGCGTAGCTAGCCCGCTCGCACCGCCGCCAGATGGCGGGAGAATTCCTGCGTCCCCATCAGTGCCTTGCAACGGGTGAAGCGGCCGTCGGCATAGGCGCGGAAATCGTCGACCGGATTGTTGTTGGCCAGTTGGATCAGCCCCCACAAGGTCCACAACAGATCGCACATGGCCTTGTAGATGACGACGCGGCCACGCTCGGCCGTTCGCGCCTCGCCGCCGAAATAGGCCCGCATCAATTCCTCGTCCTGGACCGCGTCGAACCTGCCTTCGACGGAGAGATCGCCCAGGTCCCACAGCGGGTCGTTCATGCCGGAATACTCCCAGTCGACGATCCACATCCTATCGCCAGTGTCGAGGAAGTTCTCGCAGAGCGGATCGCAATGGCAGGCTGCAAGTCGGATCGGGTGCGCGGCGAGCGCCGTGCGCACGGCGTCGGCCTCCCGCACCACATCGTGATATCCCGGAGGCAGCGCGACGTCCTTGGTCGACAGCACCTTTAGATAGTCGTCGATCATGGCGAACAGTTCGAAGCGAAGCGGGAACGACGCGCCCGACGCATGCAGTTTTCGGAAGGCCTGGCCGGCGCGCGCCGGGCTGCCTGGCCGTGTCTTGAAAGCCTCTGGGGACATGGTCTCGGCCCCCGCGACGAAGCGCGTCACCATCACACCGGTCGCAGGATCGACGTAGAGGACGTCCGGACTGACGCCGGCCCTCGCCGCTTCGCGCGCCGCCACCGCCTCGTTGGCGCGGTTGATGTATTCCTCCGTGCCTTTGCCCGGAATTCGGACGCAGACATCGCCGGCTCTGTAGACCATGTTGGTGAGGCCGCCGAGCCGCTCCAGCGGTCCGTCATAGTTGGCGAGCATGGGAATTGCCGCCAGCGCCGTTCGCGTGTCGTCGGTCATGTCGTGCCCCCTTTCCACGCCATTGTTGCGAGCTGACGGTTCCACAGTTTTCGCCGCTTGGCTATCATCCGACCAAAGGGAATCGGTACTGAGAGCAGCAGCGATGGCGGACGACAGGCACAACAGCACGCTGAGCGCAGCCTACGCCGCGAAGCGGCCGGAGGAAGTCGCCGCGATCTATGACAGCTGGTCGGAAACCTACGATGCCGAGATGTCCGTAGCCGGCTATCGTCATCCGACGATCTGCCTGGCCCTGCTTGCCCGCCACTTGCCGCACGGCGCCGAGCCGATCCTCGACGCCGGCGCCGGTACCGGCCTGATCGGTGAATGGCTCGCCATCACCGGTTATCCGAGGGTCGAAGCGCTAGACATCTCGCAAGGCATGCTGGACAAGGCGGCCGCCAAGGGCGTCTACGCAGCGCTGCATCGACTCGCGCTCGGCGGCCCTCTGCCCTTCGCGGACGGCGCCTATGCGGGAATCGTCTCGGCTGGCGTCTTCACCTCGGGCCATGTCGGGATCGAAGGCCTGGATGAGTTGATCCGGATTTGCCGGCCCGGCGGCGTCATGGTGCTGACGGTGAAGAACACGTTGTGGCAGGCCGGCTTTGAGCGGCGGATCGCCGATCTCGTGAGGCAAGGTAAGATTGCCGTTGTCGAGGAGACGCCGCCCTACGCCTCGATGCCCGGAGAAGCAGGCACCGTACCGAGCCGTGGCCTCGTGCTGCGCGTAGGCTGAGCTAATGCATGTCGCCCAAAAGTGCACAGCGGTTTTGGGAGAACGACATGCATCAAGACATGGACTTAAAGCGCGTCACCCGAATCCGCTTCGGCGCGACGCGCTTTAAGCTTTTATCTTCGCCCCTGCCGGGTCGTACATCGGCTCAAGATGAATCTTTGCCGGCTTGCGCTCCATCGCCACCACCAGCTCGTAGTCGCCGGAGGCGAGAAGATCGTCGCTGACCCCATCGGCGTTGCGCACATAGCCGTAGCCGATGTTCTTGCCCAGCGTGTAGCCAAATCCGCCACTGGTGAGATAGCCGACCGGTGCGCCGTTGCGCAGGATCGTCTCGCGGCCGACCAGCACGGTCTGCTGATCGTCCACCGTGAAACCGGCGAGGCGCTTGGTCAGCGGCTTGCCTGCCGCCCTCTCCAGGGCTTTTCGTCCCAGGAAATCGGTGTTCTTCCTCAATTTGACCGCCCAGCCGAGGCCTGCTTCCTGTGGCGTATCGTTCGGGGTGATATCCGCTCCCCAGGCGCGGTAACCCTTTTCCAGTCTGAGCGATTCCAGCGCCCGGTAGCCGACGGGCCGGATGTCGTGGTCTTTTCCGGCCGCCATCAGCGCGTCGAAGACCTCGCCTGTCGCCGCGATCGGCACATGCAGTTCCCAGCCGAGCTCGCCGACATAGGTGACCCGTAGCGCCCGTACCCTATGGCCTGCGATCTCGATCTCTTGGGCATGGCCGAAGGGGAAGGCGGCAGTGGAGACGTCGGCATCCGTCACCGCCGACAATACGTCGCGGGCCTTCGGCCCCATCAGCGACAGCGTGCCGAAATCCTCGGTGACATCCTTCAGCCTGGCATCGAGTCCATGGCCGATATGATCGGAGATCCAGGACAGATCATGCGTGCGGAAGCCGGTGCCGGTAACGATGTAGAACCTGTCTTCGGCAAGACGCGCGACGGTGAGGTCGGCCTCGATGCCGCCGCGCGTGTTGAGAAGCTGCGTGTAGGTCAGCCGGCCGACCGGCCTGCTGACATCGTTGGCGCAGATCCAGTCGAGCGCCTTCTGGGCGTCGGCTCCGGTCATCTCGTATTTGGCGAAGGACGACTGGTCGAAGATGCCGACCTTTTCGCGGACATGGCGATGCTCGTCGCCGACGGCGGCGAACCAGTTCTGCCGGCCCATCGAATAGACGTCTTTCGGTTCGACGCCCTCCGGCGCGAACCAGTTCGGTCGTTCCCAGCCGAGCTTGGAGCCGAACACCGCGCGATGCGTCTTCAACCTCTCATAGAGGGGCGAGACGATGCGTGGCCTGCCGGAAAGATACTCCTCGTGCGGGAAGCCGATCGTGTAGTGCTTGCCATAGGCTTCCAGCGTGCGGTCGCGGACCCAGCCGCGGTCGCGGTGCAAGCCGGAAAAGCGCCTGATGTCGACCACCCAGAGATCGAGCGGCGCCTCGCCGTCGACCGCCCATTGCGCCAGCACCCAGCCGGCGCCGCCGCCCGACGCGATGCCGAAGGCGTTGAAGCCGGCGCCGACGAACATGTTGGGACATTCCGGCGCGACGCCGAGGATGAAATTGCCGTCTGGCGTGAAGCTTTCCGGCCCGTTGATCATCTGCTTGACGCCGGCATTGGCCAGCGCCGGCACGCGCGCGATCGCCTGGGCCATATGCTGTTCGAAATGGTCGAAGTCGTCGTCGAAGAGACGGAACTCCCAATCATTGGGCACGTCGCCCCCAGGAAGACCGGTCGTCCAGGCCTGCGGGTTCGGCTCATAGCCGCCCATGACCAGGCCGCCGACCTCTTCCTTGAAATAGGTGAGGCGGTCGGGGTCGCGGATGGTCGGCGCGTCGGCCGCCAGTCCATCTATCTTCTCGGTGACGATGTACTGGTGCTTGACCGGCTGCAGCGGCACGTTGATGCCGGCCATCGCGCCGACCTGCCTTGCCCATTGCCCGGCGCAGTTCACAACCTTGTCGCAGGCGATGTCGCCCTTCTCGGTTTTCACCGCCGTTATGCGGCCTTCCTTCATCTCGAAGCCGGTGACGCGCACGTCCTCGAACAGCCTGGCGCCGTGCATGCGCGCGCCCTTGGCCAGCGATTGCGTGATGTCGGAAGGGCTGGCCTGGCCGTCGGTTGGCAGCCAGGAGGCGCCGACGAGGTCGCTGGTTTCCATCAGCGGCCACATGCGCTTCACTTCCGCGGGCGAAAGAAGTTGCATGTCCATGCCGAAGCTCTTCGCCGTTGTCGCAAGGCGTTTGAACTCCGTCCAGCGGTCGGCGTTCGTCGCCAGCCTGAGACAGCCCGTCATCTTCCAGCCCGTGGCAAGGCCGGTCTCGGCTTCGAGCCCCTTATAGAGCTCGACAGAGTATTTGAGCACGCGCGTGATCGAGGCCGAGGAGCGTAGCTGCCCGACCAGCCCTGCCGCATGCCAGGTCGAGCCCGAGGTCAGCTTGCCTTGTTCGAGCAGCACCACATCGGCCTTGTGGTCGCGCGCCAGGTGATAGGCTGTCGAGCAGCCGATGATGCCGCCGCCGATGACGACGATCCCGGCATGGCTGGGCAAGGTCATGATCTTGTTCCGTATTTCGTCCGGTAGCTGTCCAGCGCCGCATCGAGCCGCGCCAGGTTTTCCTCGGTATAGGCGACATAGTCGATCCCGGGCGCGTCGAGGTACAGCTCGGAGACCATGCTCCACATCGCCTCGCGCAGCAGCGAGGCGCATTGCATGGCGGCGTGCGAGCGGCGGACCTCCACGTCCGGTTCCTTCATGAAATAGGCGGTCAGGAAAGCGAAGGATTCGTCGTCGTTCATGCCGGCATTGGATGCCGCCCCGGCAAGATCGAACATAGCGGTATTGAAGCCGGCATATTCGAAATCGATCAGCCACAGCCGCGTGCCGTCGTCTAGGATATTTGCCGGCAAAAGATCGTTGTGGCCGAACACGATCGGCAACAGCTTCTGCGCGTGCTCGAGCTCGTCCGCGAGCGTCAGGTAGCGCGGCAGTTCACCCTTCTTGCGGCTGCCGCCTTCGTCCAGCGTGCGCGCATAGTCGCGGATGACGTGGAACACCCAGAACATGAAGCCGGCGCCGGAAACGTGGTTCGGCATCTCGCGGTGGAAAGAACGCAGCAATGCCGCGACACGGCCGGGATTGGCGCGCACATCTTCGGCGACGAATGTTCGCGCGCCGAGAAACGCCGTCACCATGATGCCGGGTTCGGCATAGTGCACGGCCGGCGCGAAGCCCGCGGCATGCGCGGCCCGCGCCGTCATCACCTCGCGTTCGCGAAAGACGTGATGGAATGGATAGTCCTGGCCGAAACGCACGACATGGCGGCCGGCCGCGTCCTTGACCACGTAGTTGGCGTTGCTCAGCCCACCCGGAAGCGGCTCGATCTCGACACTGCCTGTCCAGCAGGGAAGGTCACGGATGCGATCTTCGGCGTTCACGGACTGGTTCCTGCTTTGGCCGGCATTCGATTGGTGGGTAGTGGGAAACAATAGCAAAGCCTCGTCGGTGCGGGACGCCGGGATTGATCTCCCGCACCGCACCGACGAGCCCCTGGCCAGGTTCCAAAGCCCCGGCATCCGCCCCCGCGGATCTCAAAAAAGCTCACGCCAGGC
>JBFLWR010000161.1:0-7599 GCA_040755925.1 Pseudomonadota bacterium | reverse complement strand
AGCGGCTTGGTGACGAAGCCGCTGGCGCCGTGCGCTAGCACGGCGTGGCGGGTCTTTTCCTGGCTGTCGGCCGAAAGCACCATGATCGGGATCGGTGGTACTGCCGTCGCCTCCTCATGGCGCCGGATGGCGGCGATCGCATCCAGCCCATCCATCACCGGCATGTGCAGGTCCATCAGCACCACATCGAAGCGATGCTTGAGGCCGGCTTCGGTGACGGCTTCGACGGCCGCCTTGCCGTTGCCGACGATCTTGACCCGGTGTCCTGCTTTCAGCAGCGTGGCGCGCGCCAGCATCGCGTTGATGTCGTTGTCCTCGGCGATCAGCACCGAGAGGCCCTGATCGCGGCGGCGGCCGGACGAGGCGCCGCGCTGTTCGGGCTGCGGCTGGGCGGGTACAGGCACGTGGCTGGTCAGGAGCACGCGCAGCAGGGTTTCGCCGCGCACCGGCCTGGCCAGGAAGGTGGCATAGCCGCTGGCGCGGAATTCGCCGAGCGCGCCGCGATCCGTCGGCGCGATCAAGGTGATGGCTTCGCAGTCGGCAAAGCCGCCCTGGCGCAGGCGCTTGAGCAGGCGGCCATCGCCATTTTCGAGCGCGGCATCGATCAGCAGCGCGTTGCAGCCCGCGGCATGTGGAGCGGCCTGGGAGGGTGTCGCCGCGATCTCGACCGAGCCGCCATAGGCGCGGATCGTGCGCGCGATCGCGTCCGCTTCGATTGCGTTCTGGGATACGATCACCGCGCGCCGGTCGGAAAGAATGTTGTTGCGATGCCGCGGCTGATCGGTAGCGGCGGTGGCCGGGATGTCGAAGACGAACTCGGACCCCTCGCCGAGCCGGCTCGATACCGAGATCGTGCCGCCCATGGCGATCACCAGCCGTTTTGAAATGGCGAGGCCCAGCCCGGCGCCGCCATGGACCCTGGTCGAGGTGCCGTCGGACTGCTCGAACTCCTCGAAGATGCGCTCCATGTCCTGCTCGCGCAGCCCGGGGCCGGTGTCGGTGATGGTGAAGCAGATGCGGTCCGTGGTTTCGGTGCGGGCACGCGCCAAGGTGAGAAGAACGCCGCCTGCATCGGTGAACTTGACGGCATTGCCGATGAGGTTGAGCAGCACCTGGCGCACACGACCCGGATCGGCGGTGATCATTTGCGGCACGTCGGGCTCTACATGGCAGCCGAGGCCGATGCCCTTGGAAAAGGCCTTCGCGGCAAGAAGCTCGATGATGTTGTCCGCGATCTCGCGCAACGACGTCGGCTGCGGCTCCGGTTCGAAACGGCCGGCCTCGATCTTGGAATAGTCGAGCAGGTCCTCGATCAGGGCGAGCAGGGCGCTTGCCGAGGTGGAGACCGCGCCGACATAGGTCCGCTGCTCGGGCGAGAGGTTGGTGTCGGCAAGCAGCTTCGCCATGCCCATGATGCCGTTCATCGGCGTGCGAATCTCATGGCTGACGGTGGCAAGGAAGCGCGATTTGGCCTGGCTTGCGTATTCGGCGCGCTCGCGGGCGGTGATCAGCGACGATTCGGCGCGCTTTCGGGCCGTGATATCGCGGGCGATCGCCCGGTGCGATACCGAGCCAGTGTCCTTGTCGCGCACCGAGAGCTCGATCCAGGAAAACCAGCGCGGCCCCGTCGGCGAGCGGATGGCGACATCGGTGGAACTCAGGCATTCATGATCGGAGAAGGCGGCGTCAGGAACGATGCCGACATCGATGCCAAGTTCGGAAAGCGTCTTGCCAGCGAGATCGCGCTGATCGGCATCGACGAGCGAGGCAAAGACCTTGTTGGCATAGACGATGTGGCCATCGCGGTCTCGATGGACGACAAGGTCGCCGAGCGCGTCGATCAGCCCGCGGAAACGCTCCTCGCTCTCCTGCATCTCCCACATGCGGTCGGCAAGCGTCTCGATCTCGGCGCGGCTGCGGGCAGCGGTCTCGTCGAGGAGAGCCGCGCTGTGGCGTTCCGCGCGACGGCTGCGCAGATGCATGGCGAGACCAGCGAGGCTGGTTGCCAGCAAGCCGATGCTGATGAAGGCGGGAGCGCCGGTCAGATGCGACAGCGCCGCCAGCACGGCGATGGCGACGATGGTCAGGAAAGCCAGGCCCTCGCGGCTGGCCCGTGGCATTTCGTGCGCCAGAGGCGGCGCGACAAGCACCTGCCGCTTCGGCGCGTCAGTGCCCGCGCCGTAGCCACCGTCTGCGGTATTGCTGTCCTGCCTCAAGTCGGAGTCCGCGATCATGCGGAAATCCTTGCCAGACAGACATTATGGAAGATTGCGGGGGATCGTTCGAATTTTAGCGTTCGGCGCGGATTCCGAAGGTTGCGACCTACATATCCACGACCACCCGGCCCCTGATCTTGCCCTCGACGATGTCGCGCGCGGCGCCGATGATGCCATCGAAGCCGATCGTCCGCGACAAGGTCGAAAGCTTCTTGAGGTCGAGATCGGCGCCGATGCGGCGCCATGCCTCGAGCCGGACCTGCTTCGGCGCCATCACGGAATCGATGCCGAGCAAAGATACGCCGCGCAGGATGAAGGGCGCGACACTTGCCGGTAGATCCATGCCGCCGGCAAGGCCGCAGGCGGCGATCGCGCCGCCATAGGAGGTCATCGACAGCACATTGGCCAGCGTCTGGCTGCCGACGGAGTCGACGCCGCCCGCCCAACGTTCCTTGGCGAGCGGCTTTGCCGGCTGGTTGAGTTCCTCGCGTGAGATCACTTCCGCGGCGCCGAGGTCGATCAGATAGGGGCTCTCGGCATTGCGGCCGGTCGAGGCGATGACATGGTAGCCGAGGCTGGAGAGGATCGAGACGGCGACCGAGCCGACGCCGCCGACGGCGCCAGTCACCACCACCGGTCCTCGATCTGGAACGATGCCGTGCCGCTCAAGCGCCATGACGGAGAGCATCGCCGTATAGCCGGCGGTGCCCACGGCCATCGCGTCATGCGCGCTCATACCGTCGGGCAGCGGCACCAGCCAGTCGCCCTTGACGCGGGCGCGTCCGGCATAGGCGCCGTAATGCGTCTCGCCCACACCCCAGCCATTGAGGATCACCTTGTCGCCCTTGCGCCAGTCGGCATGGGTCGAAGCGGTCACCGTGCCCGCGAAATCGATGCCGGGCACCAGCGGCCAGCGGCGCACGACAGGCGCCTTGCCGGTAATGGCGAGCCCATCCTTGTAGTTCACCGTCGTCGCCTCTACGGCAACGGTGACGTCGCCTTCCATCAGGTCGGCTTCGGTCAGGTCGACGACATCTACCGATTGCTTTTTCTCGGCATCGCGCGAAACGAGGATGGCTTTGAAGGTATCGGACACTTTTTTCTCCCCGGCGCTGGCGATCTGCCTATTGTGCGATTGCGGATGGAGAACCGCTGCGCGGTTTTCCCGGAATTGCTTCGGAACGGACTTTGCGGCGCTCGCCGCGCGAGGTCAATTGCCTGGGTCCCGGGGCTTCGGCTCGCGCCGCCAGCCGATGAGTTCATCGAAGACCACGAGCGCGGCGCCGACCGAGATGAAGGCATCGGCGAGGTTGAAGACGGCGAAGGACCAGACCGGCGTGTGGAACAGGATATAGTCGATGACATGACCGTAGACAGCGCGGTCGATCAGGTTGCCGAGCGCACCGCCGATGATCAGGGCGAAGCCGGTGCGGGCGATCACGTGGCCGGCCGGCGTGCGTGTCGCGAGGTAGAGCACGAAGGCGACGACGGCCACGGCGACCACCACCAGCCCGGTGTCGCCGAAGGATGAGAGCATCGAAAAGGCGATGCCGGTGTTGTAGGTGCGGAACAGCGCCAGGAAAGGCAGGAGATCGACCTTCTCCTGGAATGCGAGGCCGCTCTCGACCAGCTGTTTGATCCACTGGTCGAGCGCGATTGCGACGACGACCAGCACGGCATAGGCGGACCATGATTTCACGATCGGGCAGTCCTCATCGCTTGTCGGTGGCAGGGTCGAGCTTCAGCGCGCCGCGCCGGATCTCGAACAGCATCACGCCGGTGGCGACGGCGAGATTGAGCGAATCGGCGCGGCCTGCCTGGGGGATCCTGAGCAGCCGGTCGCAGCTCTCGGCCAGACTGTCAGGCAGTCCCTGCTGCTCGTTGCCCATCAGCAACAGCACCGGGCCCCTGGAGAAGTCGACCGAGCGGTAGTCGACGGCGCCCTTGAGATGCGTTCCGCAGACCAGGCCCGGAAAGTCGCGCCGCCAGGCGAGGAAGGCCTGCTCGGTCGCCCGCGCCACGGGCACGGCGAAGATCGAGCCCATGGTGGCGCGCACGGTTTCCAGGGAGAACGGATCGGTGGTGTCGCCGACCAGGATCACGCCCTTGGCGCCGACGGCGTCGGCGGTGCGGATCACCGTGCCGAGGTTGCCGGGATCACGCACGCGGTCGAGCGCGACCCAGACGTCGCCGTCCCCGGCGCGGATGTCCTTCAGCGGTACGGTCTGCTGCGCGAAGACGCCGACGACCATTTGCGGGTTATCGCGGCGGGTGATCGCCGCCAGAACCTTCTCCGAGACTTCGAGCACCGTGCCGCCCGCGGCCACCGTGCGCGCCGCGACCTTCTCGACGGCCGCATTGCCGCGCCCGGCCTTGGCGAAGACCAGCGTCTTGATCGACCAGCCGAGGTCGAGCGCGTCGATGACCAGCTTCAGGCCTTCGGCCATGAAGGCGTTCTGCTGGTCGCGGAATTTCTTCAGCGCCAGCGCCTTGATGTCCTTGACCAGCGGATTCGCGAGGCTGGTGACTTCCTTGACCTGCCCGACCGGGCGGGCTCCGTCATGTACCGTCATTCAAGCCACCCAACGCGAGAAGAGCGAGGTCGACAGCGCGCGGCCGGCGGATTTCTCGCGGATGATAAGTTCACCCGATTCGACCGTGCCGCCCATGCCTGCGAATGTATCGCGCATCAAGGCGTGGATGGCGAAGAAGGAGGCGCGGATCGAATAGGCGGTAAGAACCACGGCAAGCGGTTTCGGCGTCAGGATCGAGCGGCAGAGATCGGTGAGTGCCGGCAGGTCCTCGAACAATTGCCACACCTCGCCCTTGGGTCCACGGCCGTAGGCCGGCGGATCGAACAGCACGATGTCATAGCGGCTGCCGCGGCGCTCCTCGCGCTCGGCGAATTTCATGGCATCCTCGACGATCCAGCGGATCGGCTTGTCGGCGAGGCCGGCCATTTCCTGGTTCTCGCGCGCCCAGCCGATCGCCTTCTTCGATGCGTCGACATGTGTGACTTCCGCGCCCGCGCGGGCCGCGACAAGCGACGCAAGGCCGGTATAGCCAAAGAGGTTCAGCACCTTCACCGGGCGCCTGGCAGCCGCGATCAGCGCAGCCATGTGGTCCCAATGCGAGGCCTGTTCGGGGAAGACGCCGACATGGCGGAACGAGGTGAAGCGGCCGAGATAGTCGATGCCGTCATGCTTCATCGGCCAGGTTTCGCCGAGCGGCGCCTTTGGAAAGCGCCAACGGCCGATGCCTTCCTCGTCGGTGTCGCCGGTGAAGATGGCGTCGGCGCGCTCCCATTCCCTTGCCGGAAGCGCGCGTTGCCAGATCGCCTGGCCCTCAGGGCGCACGATGCGATAGGGGCCGTATTGCTCGAGCTTCTCGCCGGCCCCGCTATCTAGAAGCGCATAGTCGGCGTTGGGCGCGACCTCAAGGATCAGCGGCAGCCGTTCCGCGGGCATCGTGCCCTCGCGACGCGCAAGAACACGGGGCGCGGGTTTCGCCTCCTGGCGTTCCGCCGGCTTTGATTCGGGCCGCTCGGCAGGCTTCGACAGAGGTCGTCCGGCCGGAGGCGCTTCGCGCTGGCGTGGCGGCTCGTCCCTGGCAGAACGCGGGCGGCCATCTCGGCGTTTGTCCCGAAAAGATTTCAAGAAAGAGCATCTCCGGCGGTTCGGCCCGCTTCTGCCACAGCTCAACCCATCGGCGCAACAAAGGCTGACGAGACCCAGGACAGTACTGCTGCCCTTACCGCGCGATGGCGCGGCTTCCGGCTGCGCCCTTGTGGCCCTAAACTGGATTTAGATGTCCCGCTCCGAACGCCTGCTCTACCTGATACAGATCCTGCGCCGCCACCGCCGGCCGGTGAGTGGCCAGATACTTGCTGGCGAGATGGGTGTATCGATCCGCACGCTCTACCGCGACATCGCGACGCTGCAAGGGCAGGGCGCGCCGATCGAGGGCGAGGCGGGGCTCGGCTATGTACTGAAGCCCGGCTTCATGCTGCCGCCGCTGATGTTCACGGATGAAGAGATCGAGGCGATCGTGCTCGGCTCGCGCTGGGTGGCAAAGCAGCCGGACAAGCGGCTGGCGGTCGCCGCGACGGATGCGCTTGCCAAGATCGCGGCGGTGCTGCCGGACGATCTGCGCGAGGACCTCGACGCCACCACTCTGCTCGTCGGGCCACAGTCGGGCAGCGTCGAGGCCATCGACCTTGGCGTGGTCAGGCAGGCGATCCGCGACGAGCGCAAGCTCGGCTTTCTCTACCGCGACGCCGATGGGGCAGCCTCTCAACGCCTGGTCTGGCCGTTCGCGCTCGGCTTCTTCGACAAGGTGCGAGTGATGGTGGCGTGGTGCGAGATGCGCGAGGATTTCCGCCATTTCCGTGCCGATCGTATGACCGATCTGACGGCGACTGACATTCGATATCCTCGCCGCCGCCAGGCGATGCTCAAGGAATGGCGGGCGACACTCGACAAGCCAGGGCAGAAGATCGCGAAGGATCCCGTCGCCTGATTGCTGCTGCCAGAATCTGACAGCAGCAGAGGCTATGGTTTCCGAGGCTCAAACTCCTTGGAGATCAGATATGTCCTCGCCCAATTTCGTCATCCTTTACGTCGACAGCCCGGAAAAGAGCGGTGCTTTCTATGCCGGGCTGCTCGGACGCCAGCCGGTGGAGTCCTCGCCGACCTTCCAGATGTTCGTGCTCGACAAGGGCTTCAAGCTCGGCCTCTGGTCGCGCCACACCGTTCAGCCAGCGGCTGCCGGAACGGGTGGCGGCGCTGAGCTGGTGCTGGCTGTCGAGAACGCGGCCGCCGTCGACGCCAATCATGCGGACTGGGCAAAACGCGGCCTGAAGATATTGCAGACGCCGACCGACATGGATTTCGGGCGCACGTTCGTCGCGCTGGACCCGGACAACCACCGCCTGCGTGTCTACTGGCCGTTCGAGGGAGCGCAGGGATGAGCGCGTGCTGGATTGCGGTCGCATCGGCCGAGCATGTGCGGATCGGCCGCCGGGCCGGCTTCATGCAGGTCAACCACGGCAAGGCGGCGCCGCTTCGCCGCATCAGGCCCGGTGACGGCGTCTGCTACTACTCGCCCAGCACGAAGTTGGGCGAGAAGGACGGGCTGCAGTCTTTCACCGCCATCGGAACGGTACGGCAGGGCGAGGTTTACCAGGGTGTCATGGGCGGCGGGTTCACGCCGGCGCGGCGCGATGTCGATTGGGCCGACGGGGAGGATGCCCCGATCAAGCCATTGCTGGAGCGTTTGGACTTTACCGCCGGCAAGCCGAACTGGGGATACCAGCTCCGCTTCGGATTGTTCGAGATCAGCGAACACGACTTTCGCCTGATCGGCGAGGCGATGGGCGCGCCCA
>JBFLWR010000160.1:0-7196 GCA_040755925.1 Pseudomonadota bacterium | reverse complement strand
GGCCGACTGCTGGAACGACCAGATCGAGCGCTGGACCTATGTTACCGGCACCGAACTTTGCGGCAGGGATGGCGTCGAAGGCTATTACGTCCGCATCGCCCCGCCCGACGATGCCGGGGCTGCCTCGCCGAAAGACGGCTTCGTGCCGATCAAGAATCGCCCGCCGGCCGATACCGACAAGCCGGCCGAAGCCATCATCAGCCCCGATGCCCTGGCGCTTGTACGATTCGGGCTCAGGGCGCCGGACGATCCCCGCATCCTGAACACCGTCAAAGCCATCGACGCACTTTTGCGCTCCGACCTGCCGCAAGGCCCGGTCTGGTACCGCTATACTGGTGACGGCTATGGCGAGCATGAAGACGGCTCGCCCTTCGACGGCACGGGCCGAGGACGGCCATGGCCGCTGCTCACCGGCGAGCGTGCGCATTACGAATTGGCCGCCGGAAGACCGGAGCGGGCCGCCGAACTGCTCGAAACCTTCGAGCGCTCGGCGGGCGTAGGCGGACTTCTGCCGGAACAGGTCTGGGACGGCGCTGATAAGCCGGATCGCGAACTGTCGCTTGGCGCACCGTCCGGCAGCGCCATGCCGCTGGTTTGGGCGCACGCAGAGCACATCAAACTCTTGCGTTCGCTGCGCGACGGCGCCGTCTTCGACATGCCGCCGCAAGGCGTCGAGCGCTACATCAAGGGCAAGACCGTGTCACCGTTCAGGATCTGGCGGTTCAACAACAAGATCCGTTCCATTCCCGCCGGCAAGATGCTGCGCGTCGAGCTTGCGGCGCCCGGCGTGGTGCACTGGAGCAGCGACAAATGGCTGACGGTGCGGGACGACAAGACGGCCGAAAACGCCTTCGGCGTCCATCTCGTGGACTTGCCCGTTAACCGCCTGAAGCCGGGATCCACGATCGTCTTCACTTTTTTCTGGCCCGAAGCGATGCGTTGGGAGAATGTCGACTTCACCGTCGGCATCGACGCGCCGGACAGCCAGTAGGATTTCTTCTTTCCTCCAACGACTGGGATGACACCATGCAGATCGGAATGATGGGACTGGGCAGGATGGGCGCCAACATGGTGAAGCGCCTCATGCACGACGGCCATGAATGCGTCGTCTACGACATCAACTCGGCAAGCGTCGTCGGCATGGTCAAGGACGGCGCCGTCGGCGCCGCCTCGCTGGAAGAGTTCGTCGGCAAGCTCGCCAAGCCGCGTTGCGCCTGGCTGATGCTGCCAGCGGCGATCACCGGCAAGATCATCGACCAGGTGGCGGCGCTGATGGAGCCGGGCGACATCATCATCGACGGCGGCAATTCCTATTATCACGACGCCGTCGACCAGGCCGCCAAGCTGGCGACCAAGGGCATCAACCTGGTCGATGTCGGCACCAGCGGCGGCGTCTGGGGCCTGGAGCGCGGCTATTGCCTGATGATCGGCGGTCCCGACGATGCGGTGAAGCATCTCGACCCGATCTTCGCCAGCCTCGCGCCCGGCGCCGATGCCGGCGCCAACCCGTCGAAAGAGGCCGGAACCGCGGCTTTCGGCTATCTGCATTGCGGCCCGAGCGGGGCAGGCCATTTCGTCAAGATGGTGCACAACGGCATCGAATATGGCGTCATGGCCGCCTATGCCGAAGGCATGAACATCCTGAAGTCGGCCAATGCCGGCAAGCGGCAGCGCACGGCGGACGCCGAAACCAGCCCGCTCGAAAGCCCGCAATACTATCAGTTCGACATCGACCTGCCGCAGGTCGCCGAGGTCTGGCGGCACGGCAGCGTCATCGGCTCCTGGCTGCTCGATCTCACTGCCGGCGCGCTGAAGAGCGATCCGACGCTTGCCCAGTTCGGCGGCCGTGTCTCCGATTCCGGCGAAGGACGCTGGACGCTGAAGGCGGCGATCGACACCGGCGTTCCGGCGCCGGTGCTGTCCTCGGCGCTGTTCGACCGTTTCTCCTCGCAAGGCGAATCCCAATTCGCCGACAAGCTCCTGTCCGCCATGCGCTACGCGTTCGGCGGACATCTCGAAAAGAAGACCGGCGCTTGAGGGGAGAGGCGGCATGAGCCAGGAGAGATCCGATACGCTGGTGCTTTTCGGGGCGACCGGCGACCTAGCCCACAAGAAGATTTTCCCGGCACTCTACCAGATGGTCGCCAAGGGGACGCTGACCGAGCCGGTGATCGGCGTTGCCTTCGACCCCTGGGACCTGGCCAAGTTGGTCGACCGTGCCCGGGACGGCATCGTCACCGCGCTTGGCAGCGTCGACGACAAGGTCTTCGGCAAATTTGCCTCGCTGCTGCGCTATGTCAGCGGTGATTATCGCGACTCCGCGACCTTCGAGAAGCTGAGGACGGCGCTCGGCTCGGCGCAACGGCCCCTGCACTACATGGCGGTGCCCCCGACCATGTTCGAGACGGTCGTCCAGGGCCTTGAGCAGTCGGGCACCGCGCGCGGCGCAAGGCTGATGGTGGAAAAGCCGTTCGGCCATGATTTGCAGTCGGCGCGCTGGCTGAACCGCGTGCTGCACCTGGTGTTCGACGAGCAGTCGATCTTCCGTATCGACCACTATCTCGGCAAGGAAGCGATCCAGAACCTGCTATACTTCCGCTTTGCCAATTCCTTCCTCGAGCCGATCTGGAACCGCAACTTCGTCGAGAGCGTCCAGATCACGATGGCGGAGGATTTCGGCGTCGAGGGACGCGGCAAGTTCTATGACGATGTCGGCTGTATCCGCGACGTCATCGAGAACCATCTGCTCAACATCCTTCTGCTTTTGGCCATGGAGCCGCCGGTCGGCCGCTCGGCCGACGACCTGATCGACGAGAAGGTGCAGGTGCTGCGCGCGATCCGCACACTCACCAAGGACGATGTCGTGCGCGGCCAGTTTGACGGCTATCTGGCGGAACCGGGCGTGCGGCCGAACTCCCCGGTCGAGACCTTCGCCGCGGTGCGCTTCCTGGTCGACACCTGGCGCTGGCAGGACGTGCCCTTCTTCATCCGCGCCGGCAAGAACATGCCCGTGCACGCGACAGAAGTGATCGTACGGCTAAAGCGCCCCCCGCTCGACGTCTTCGATCCGATCAAGCCCGCCGACGCCAATTATGTGCGCTTCCGCATCGACCCGCAGGTGGCGATCTCGATCGGCGCCCAGCGCAAGATCTCTGGCGACGACATGATCGGCGAGCAGGTCGAACTGACCGCGCTCGACGACACCAGGGGCGACATGCCGCCTTACGAGCGGCTGATTGGCGACGCCATGAACGGCAACAGCCAGTTGTTCACGCGCCAGGACGCGGCCGAGCTTGCCTGGCGCATCGTCGGACCGGTGCTCGGCGACACGACGTCCCCGGCAATCTACGAGCCGAAGACCTGGGGGCCGGCCGACGCCATGAACGGCTTCGGCCCGCCGGACGGCTGGATCAATCCGACGAAATAGGCATCGAGGAGGGAACGTTATGGCCAAGACGGCAAAGCCGGCCGCGATGAAAGGTGAGCAGGCCGTGCTCACCATCGATGTCGGCGGCTCGCATGTGAAGATCCTCACCAGCACCGGCGGCGAGCCCCGCCGCGTCGATTCCGGCCCGGGGCTGACGCCGCAACAGGTGGTTGCCTCGGTGACGAAACTGGCCGAGGGGCTGAGCTACGACGTCATCTCGATGGGCTACCCTGGACCGGTTCGCGACAACAAGCCCTCGCTCGATCCCTTCAATCTGGGCAAGGGCTGGAACGGCTATGATTTCGCCACCGCCTTCGGCAAGCCGGTGAAGGTCGTCAACGACGCGCTCATGCAGGCGATCGGCAGTTATGAAGGCGATCGCATGCTCTTCCTCGGCCTGGGCACCGGTCTGGGCGCCGCTATGATCATCCACCATGTCGGCCAGCCTATGGAGCTTGCCCACCTTCCCTACAAGAAGGGTCACAGCTTCGAGGACTATGTCGGCGAACGTGGCCTGGTGAAGAACGGCAAGAAGAAATGGCGCAAGCACGTTTTCGATGTCGTCAACAGGCTTAGCGCCGCTTTGCAGCCGGATTATATCGTCATCGGCGGCGGCAATGTCG
This sequence comes from Pseudomonadota bacterium, assembly GCA_040755925.1. Classification (GTDB taxonomy): domain Bacteria; phylum Pseudomonadota; class Alphaproteobacteria; order Rhizobiales; family Rhizobiaceae; genus Mesorhizobium. Next base: position 3,146 of record JBFLWR010000160.1, on the reverse strand, counting down.
ACAAGCTCGATGAATTGCCCGAGAAATCCAGGCGCGGCGACAACACTCGCGCCTTCGAAGGTGGATTTCGACTGTGGCGCGACAAGGCGCTGGTCGTCTGATATTATTACATTTCAGTATAGTTGATCAAAATAACGTGTAGCGGCGTGAAGGATTATTGCGCCGCGCAGATTTGCCGACTAGGAATTCGCCAGCCTGCGGCACCGACCGTCCTTCCGACGCGCAAGTGATGCTGCAGTGGCGTCAAGCGGCATAGACGGAGGGAACGACGTGGACGAGGACACCAACACAGCCAAGGAAGCCGACCTGCTTGAGCTTACCGCTCACATCGTGTCGGCCTATGTCGCGAAGAATCGCCTGCCGGCTTCCGGCCTGAGCGAACTCATCGCCAGTGTCGCCGCCTCGATCGGCGGCCTGAACCAGCCGCCGGCGCCTGCCGCGCCGCCGCCCACTCCGGCGGTCAACCCGCGGCGGTCGGTGACGCCGGACTACATAATCTGCCTCGAGGACGGCAAGAAGTTCAAATCGCTGAAGCGCCATATCGGCGTGCATTTCGGCCTGACCCCGGAAGCCTATCGCGCCAAATGGGGCCTGGCGGCCGACTATCCGATGGTCGCCCCCAACTACGCCGCGTCGCGCTCGCAGCTTGCAAAGTCGATCGGCCTCGGCCGCAAGGCGGAGCCCGAGCCGGTGAAGCCGGCCAAGGGGAGGAAGGCCAAGGCTCCGGCCTGACGCAGACCCACGCTGCACCAACGGTTTTGAGAAGCCTGTCGAGGGATACGCCTTGGCAGGCTTCGTGCTTTTGTGGCTTGGATAAGGGAGGCAATTCCAGGAAAACGTGGAACGGTTTTCCGCCCGGAATTGCGGGAAAATATGCGCTCGGAGCGGTTTTGCCGCTCCATATTTTTGGGGGGAGCACGACCATGAACTACGCCAGGATGGTGATCGAGAAAGAGGCGCCGGAGGAATACGGCTACGACCGCATCCGCTACAACCTTTCCGAAAGCTCGATCGCCGACCAGAAGCTCTCAGACATCGGCCTCACGCTGCCCGATCTTACGCTGTTCTACGGCGAGCATCGCGGCGACAAGGAACTGCGCGCGCTGATCGCCGCGCAGGACGAGGGGCTCTCGCCTGACGATGTACTGGTGACCGCCGGGGCCGCCGGCGCATTGTTCATCATTTCCACTTCCTTGTTGTCGGCCCACGATCATCTCGTCGTCGTGCGGCCGAACTACGCCACCAACATCGAGACGCCCAAGGCGATCGGCTGCGCCATCTCCTATGTCGACCTCGATTTCGACGCAGGCTTTGCCGTCGAAATCGAGCGGGTGAAGGCGGCGGTGCGGCCGAGCACGAGGCTGATCAGCGTCACCTGCCCGCACAACCCGACCGGAACGATGATGAGCCGGGCCGACCTCGATGCGCTGATCGCGCTCGCCGAGGGCAGCCGCTGCCGGCTCCTGGTCGACGAGACCTATCGCGATCTGTCCTACGGAGAGCGCCTGCCCACGGCGGCATCGCTCAGCCGAAGCGCCATCAGCGTCTCCTCGCTGTCGAAAGCCTACGGCATTCCCGGCATCCGCATCGGCTGGCTGGTGACGCGGGATCCTGTATTGCAGGAGACTTTTCTCGCGGCCAAGGAGCAGATCGGCATCTGCGGCAGCGTCATCGACGAGGCGATCGCCCGGACCATGCTCGAGCGCCGCGCCCCCTTCCTGTCTTCGCTTCTGCCCGAAATGGCCAAGCGCCGCGACATCGTCCAGGCCTGGATCGACGGCGAGCCGCTGGTCGACTGGGTGCGTCCGCAAGGCGGCGTCGTCGGCTTCCCGAAGCTGAACGTCGATGCCGGCTTCGACCTCGACCGGTTCTATACGCGGCTTCTGGAAGAGCACGGCACCTATGTCGGACCGGGGCATTGGTTCGAGATGTCGAAACGCTTCTTCCGCGTCGGCTTCGGCTGGCCGAAGGAAGCGGAGTTGCGTGGCGGGCTGGAAGCCATCTCGGCCGCGCTGAGACGCTGAAGTTCCTTCGATCTTGGATAACAATTCCGGATTTGCTTCATCCGCGGTGGATTTTTTGCGCGCGCCGCAAGACGAACTGGGCTAAGGGTTTCCGGCCGGACCAGCGCCTATCGTGGAAGTGCCCCGCCGGCCGATGTCACAACGGGGCCTCAAACCATGACCGTCGAAGCAACCTCCCCAGAACAGCGCTACGCCGCCTTCCGGCACCGACCGTTCCTCAGCTACTGGACGGCGCGTTTCCTCACCACGTTCGCGACGATGATCGTCTCCGTCGCGGTCGGCTGGCAGGTCTACGACCTGACGCGCGAGCCCTTCGATCTCGGCATCGTCGGCATCGTGCAGTTCCTGCCGTCGCTGCTCCTGGTTCTGGTGACCGGCGTTGTCGCCGACCGTTTTGGCCGCCGGCTGATCATGACCCTGGCGACGCTGGTCGAGGGCGGCTGCGCCCTCGCCCTTCTCTCGCTGACGCTGCACGGCCTTACCGGCCCGCTGCCGATCTTCGCCGTGCTGGTCCTGTTCGGCATCGCCCGCGCCTTTTATGGGCCGGCCTCGTCCTCGCTGTTCGCCAATCTCGTTCCGAAAGAGGATTTCGCCAACGCGATCGCGTGGAACTCGTCGGCCTGGCAGACGGCGACCATTGTCGGGCCGGTCGCGGGCGGCCTGCTCTACGGTCTTTCGGCGGAAGCGGCGTATGCGACCGCCGCTGCCCTGATGCTCGTCGCCGCCGTGCTTATCTTCACCATTCCGAAGCCCGCGCAGCAGACGGCGACCGACAAGCCGACCATGCAGACGCTGTTCGCCGGTTTCCGCTACATCTGGAGCGAGAAGATCGTGCTCGGCGCGATTTCGCTCGACCTTTTCGCCGTGCTTCTCTCAGGCGCCTCGGCGCTGCTGCCGGTCTACGCGCGCGACATCCTGCAGCTCGGCCCCTGGGGTCTCGGCCTGCTGCGTTCGGCGCCCGGCATCGGCGCCATCTGCGTCGCCGTCTGGCTCGCCGGCCACCCGATCCGCGATCATGCCGGCAAGATCATGCTCGGCTTCGTCGCGATGTTCGGCGCCTTCACGGTGCTGTTCGGCGTCTCGACGATCACCCGGCTGTCGATCGCCGCGCTCGCTTTGCTC
>JBFLWR010000016.1:0-12614 GCA_040755925.1 Pseudomonadota bacterium | reverse complement strand
GCCCAAACGCTTGCCCAGATCAGCGGCAGCCTGAGACCGACGGCAAGGGCCGCGAACTGGTCGTCGGCGACGGCGCGGAAGCTCAAGCCGATGCGGGTGTAGCGGAAGAACAGCGACAACAGCAGCACCATGACCGCGGCCACGGCCGCCGCGAAGATGTCGAACTGGCTGATCAGCACGCCGCCGACTTCCAGCGGCACGTCCTCGATGCCGAGCTCGAGGCCGTGCACCTGTGTGCCCCAGATGAGCTGGGCGGCGCCCTCGATGATGTAGGAGAGGCCAAGCGTGGCCATGAACAGGGTGATGGGCGGCTTGTTGGTGAGCGGCCTCAGCACCGCGCGCTCGATGCCGATGCCGAGCGCCACCATGATGGCGAAGGTCGCCGCCAGCGCCAGCGCGAACGGGACGCCGCGCTCGACGAGGCTGACGAAGGTCAGCGCCGCGAACAAGAGCAGCGCGCCCTGCGCGAAGTTGAGCACGCCGGACGTCTTGTAGATCAGCACGAAGCCGATCGCGACCAGCGAGTACATGACGCCCGACAGCAGGCCGCCAGTCAGCACTTCGAGGAAGAACTGGTAGTCGAAGTCGCCGATCATATGCCTGCCCCGTCTTCATTGTCGGAGGCGACGCCGAGATAGGCGTCGATGACGCGCTGATCGTTGCGGATCTCGTCGGGCGTGCCGTCGGCGATCTTGCGTCCGTAGTCGAGAACCGCGATGCGGTCGGACAGCCCCATGACAACGCCGACATCGTGCTCGATCAGCACCACCGTGGTGGCGAAGCGATCACGCGCGGCGCGCACATAGGCCGCCATCTCGCTTTTCTCGCCGGCCGTCATGCCGGCCATTGGCTCGTCGAGCAAAAGCAGCCGCGGCTCGGCGACCAGCGCGCGGGCAAGCTCGACCCGCTTCTGCAGCCCATAGGGCAAGGTGCCGGCAAGCCGGTCGCGGACCGCGCTGAGCTGTAGGAATTCGAGAATCTGCTCGGCTCGACCGCGCTGCTCGGCCCGCTCGCGGCGCGACCGGCCGAGCCCAAGGATCTGGCCGGCGAAGCTGGACCTCGTCCTGTAGGCGAGGCCCGACGCGACATTGTCGAGCACATCCAGGCCCTTGAACAAGGCAAGATTCTGGAAGGTGCGGGCAACGCCCAGCCGCGCCAGGCGCTGCGTCGGAACCTGGGCGTAGCGCGCGCCGTGCAGCGTGACATGGCCGCGATCCGGCCGGTAGACGCCGCTGATGACGTTGATAAGCGAGCTCTTGCCGGCGCCGTTCGGCCCGATGATCGCGCGGATCTCGCCCGGCCGCACGGAAAGATCGACATCGGCCAGCGCCACCACGCCGCCGAACGACAGGCCGATGCCTTCCAGCGCAAACAGCGCCGACGATGCCTCGGCTGACACCGGCGCGTCCTTCTGCGCCGGCTGCCCGTCCGACACCCCTCGCGCCAGGATCTCCGGCGCATAGACCGAAGCCTCGGCCACTCCAAAGGCGTAGTTGGCTATCGGCATTTACGAGTGTCCTCGGCGGTTAGGGCGCGCGAAGGCCTTTGCCGCCCAAAGGATCGGGCGTGCAGGGCAATCGCGATTGCGAGGCCGGCTTCCCGGCTAGTGACGGTTGGCTATTCGGCGGCGAGAACTGTTTCCGCCTGCCTTGCTTCCAGCTCGCGCACAAGCGGGATGACGTGCTTGCCGAAATACTCGACCTCTTCCTGGAAGTGCAGGAAGCCGAGCAGGATGAGATCCGCGCCAGCGCGCTTCAGATCGACGATGCGCTCGGCGACCTGCCTCGGCGTGCCGATCAGGTTCGAACGGAAACCATCATTGTACTGCACCAGATCGTCGAAGGACGATTTCGCCCAGTTGCCCTCGCCTTCCGGCGAAGCCTTGCCGGCGTTCTTGACCTCATGTCCGAAGGCATTGACCGCCTCGGGATTGGCCTTGGCGATGATTTCGGCGAGCACCGCTTTCGCCTCTTCTTCGGTCTCGCGCACGATGGCGAAGGCGTTGACGCCGACCTTGACTGAATGATTGTTGGCCTTGGCCTTCGCCTGGATGTCGTCGACTTGCTTGGCGATCTCGGTCGGCGTGTTGCCGTTGGTGAAGTACCAGTCCGAGACGCGTGAAGCCATGTCGCGCGCCGCCCGCGATGAGCCACCCTGGAATATCTCGGGCAGCGGCTGCGGCGGCTTCGGTTTCAGCGAATACTGGTTGAAGCGGTAGAAATCGCCGCGAAAAGTGAAGCTGTCCTCGGTCCAGATTCCGCGCAGCGCGCGGATGAATTCTTCCGACCGCCGGTAGCGCTCGTCATGATCGAGCCAATGCTCGCCGATGGCATGGAACTCGCCACGGAACCAGCCGGAGACGAGGTTGATCGCGACGCGGCCGTTGGTGAGGTAACTGATGGTTGCGAGTTGCTTTGCCGCCAGCGCCGGATTCCACGGCCCGGGCAGGATCGCGGCGATCACCTTCAGCGTCTTGGTGGCGGCGAGCAGATCGTGGCTGAACGCCACCGATTCATGCTGCTCGTCGGCGCCGTAGCCGGCGGTGAAGCGGATCTGGCTCAGCGCATAGTCGAAGCCGGCCTGCTCGGCGATCTGCGCCAGCTTGCGGTTATATTCGGCCGAGTGATTGGTCCTCTGCTCGATGTTCGAGATGACCAGCCCGCCCGAAACGTTCGGCACCCAATAGGCGAATTTGACTGCGTCGCGATCATATTGTGGCATGGAAATCTCCCGGCTTGGCCCGTCCCAACGATTGCTCCGACCGTGGCCGGAAGTGGTGATAAATTATTAGTCTACTGATTATATATACAAAGTAGGATTTTCTGTTTTCGCGGCCCTGTTCGAACGAAAATGCCAATTTTGCATGTCCGCATTCGCCGTGGATTTTCAGGGCGCGTTTGCGATCGGCAACGGAGCGCCGAGCCGACTTTCGATCTCCGAGGCAACCGCCTGCGCGTGACGGGCCACTTCCGGCAGACCCATCAGTTCGCCGAAAGTGCCGCGCGCCAATGGCCCGGCGATAAACAGACCGTTCAGAGGCTCAGTTTCCGGACCGATGGCGCGATTGTCGAGTGCGGTTTCTATCCCCAGCCCATGACGGTCGATCCGGATCAGCCCGGCATCGGCGAGCGAGCGCAGCGCCGGATTGGTCTTCAGCGCCTTGCCATGCGCCGGCCCCGTGGTGTTGATGACCGCGTCGAAATGCATCGTCTCGAATTGCCTTTGGCCGCGTCGGCGCAGGGCGACAGCCAGATCGCCTCCATCGTCGGTCGAGGCGACAATGCTCGCGGCAATGTTGTCGAACGTGCCCTCGGCGCGGCGCCGCTCCAGCACTGCCTCGACCTGCGGCGCGATCCTGAACCGATGCACATCCCAAAAGGCGCGCAGCCCGCGCGCCAGTCGGGTGCGCTCGTCGGGTTCAAGCGCTGACCACAGCAGCGAACCCTGCAGCCTGAGCTGATCGAAAACGGACTGCCAGTTGAAACCTTCGGCCTCCGCGTCGGCCAGCGTTGAGCGGACGCGTTCCAGTAGCGCAAGCGCGGTTGTGGCCGGTGGCGAGGTGAAATCGCCAAACGGCTGGCCGCGCACCTGAGGATGCCCGCGCGAGCGCAGTCCATGACGCGACACCGCCAGTATACGCCCGCGATGGCCGCGACGATCGAGCTCGGCGACAGTGTCGGCTGAGGTCAGGCCGGAGCCGACGATCAGCACCGATGCTTGCGCGGCGATGGAGCCCAGCGCATCTCCGGAATAGACATTGGCAACGAAGCCGTCCGCATCGGCGATCGGTTGAAGCGCGGTCGGAACGTCCGGCGACGGGTGCGTCATGGCGAGAACGACAATGTCGGCGGCGATCGTCTTGCCGGAAACGGCCACCGTCCAAGCGTCGCCGTTGCGTTTCATTTCCCCGGCATGGTCTCGGATATGACGGATCGCCCCGGTTTCCAGATATGGCGCCAGCTGTTCGGCAACGTAGCGACCGAAGACCCGGCGCCTCGGAAAGATATCGCCGTTGCGCCAGACCGCATCCGGATCTTGTTCGGCCTCGCCGTCATGCGCCAGCCAGCGTGAGAAATGCTCCGGCTCGTCCGGCAACAGGCTCATCCTGGCCGCCGGCACGTTGACACGATGCGACGGCTCCTCGCTGGAATAGGCAAGCCCGCCACCCAGGAACGGGCGCGGCTCGACGACCGTGATGGAGGGGCGCGAAGGCTGCCGGGCAAGGTGCCAGGCCACGGCCGCGCCGGTGAAGCCGCCGCCGAGGATGACGACATGGCTACGAGGCCGGGGCGGCAGCGCGTTCACGAGGCGCTGGCGAGCGATTTCGGACGATGGTCACCGGCGATCGTCTCGCCGAATGGCCCGGTGTTGACGGACGATCCGGCGACCTTGACCGGGTGATCGGTCGGCAATCTCGGCAACACCAACTCGCCGAACCGATAGGCTTCTTCCAGGTGCGGGTAGCCGGACAGGATGAAGGTGTCGATGCCGAGCCGCCTGTATTCGTCGATGCGCTCGGCAATGGTGTCGGGGTCGCCCACCAGCGCGGTGCCGGCGCCGCCGCGTACAAGGCCGACGCCGGCCCACAGATTAGGCGCGATCTCGAGTTTCGAGCGGTCGCCGCCATGCAGCGCGCTCATGCGCGCCTGGCCTACCGAATCCATGCGGGCAAAAACCTTCTGCGCCGAGGCAATGGTCGCGTCGTCAAGCCGGCTGATCAAGCGGTCGGCGGCGGCCCAGGCTTGCTCGGTGGTCTCCCGGGCTATGACATGCAGCCGTATGCCGAAAGAGAGCTTGCGGCCGGCCTTTTCGGCCAGCGCGCGCACGCCGTCGAGCTTGCGTGCGACATCGGCCGGCGGTTCGCCCCAGGTCAGATATTTGTCGATCTCCTGCGCCGCCACCGTCGATCCGGCGTCGGATGAGCCGCCAAAGTAGAGTGGCGGATAGGGCGTTTGCACCGGTGGGAACAGGAGGCGGCCGTCCTCGATGCGGAAATGCTTGCCCTGATGCTCGACCGTCTCGCCGCTCAACACGCGCTTGTAGACTTGCAGGAATTCCTGCGTCACCTCGTAGCGCTCGGCATGGGACAGGAAGATGCCGTCCCCCTTGTTCTCCAGCGGGTCGCCGCCGGTGACGACGTTGATCAGCAGCCGCCCGTTAGAGATGCGGTCGAGCGTCGCCGTCATGCGCGCTGCCAACGTCGGCGACTGCAGGCCGGGCCTCACGGCGACCAGGAATCGCAGACGTTCTGTAAGCGGCGCCAGAGCCGACGCGATCACCCAGGAATCCTCGCACGACCTGCCCGTCGGCAGGAGCACGCCGTAATAGCCAAGCGTGTCGGCCGCCTTCGCTACCTGCGTCAGGTAAGGCAGGTCGACCGCCCGGCCCCCTTCCGAGGTGCCGAGATAGCGACTGTCGCCATGGGTCGGCAGGAACCACAGGACTTTGATGCGGTCGGGAGTTTCGTGGACCATGCCTGTCTGTTCCTTTGGCGCCAAATTGCCTCGGCCCACGGGCGTGACCGCGAAGCAGGGCTTCTAGAGGGCATTATTCTACTAAATCTGTAGAGATAGATTTTTCCAATTCGACCCCCTGCCTCGGAATTTTTTCTCGGCAAGCAAACCGCACGACCTGATACGCTCGCGCGAGCCCCGGACGGGTCGCTCCCGCTCTGACGGCCTAAAACGCGAGCCTGCTGCGTTTCGAGGCTCCGCGGGGAGCGGGCGAGCCTAGCCTGTCTGAAAGGGGTTGCGCACGGATTTTGCGGTGCAGCAATTCATTTCTCTATAAAGTCTATAAAAAATATAGATTTTCTGTATCCACCGTGATCCCGCGCCTAGGTTTGCGCTCACCCTCAACGCGGACGGGACGCGCAATGGCCAAGACAATCCGTTTCAATGCCTTCGAGATGAACTGCGTCGGGCACCAGTCCCCCGGCCTCTGGCGGCATCCGCGCGACCGCTCATGGCAATACAAGGACCTCGAGTATTGGACCGATCTGGCCAGGTTGCTGGAGACAGGATTTTTCGAGTCCATCTTCATCGCCGATGTCGTCGGCTACTACGATGTCTACAAGGGAAACCTGGACAATGCCCTGCTCCAGGGCGTGCAGATCCCCGTCAACGACCCGTTGCAACTTGCCAATCCGATCGCGCTGGCGACCACCCATCTCGGTATCGGCATCACCGCATCGACCAGTTTCGAGCACCCCTATACTTTCGCGCGACGTCTCTCGACCGCCGACCACCACACCAAGGGCCGGGTCGGCTGGAACATCGTGACGTCCTACCTCGAGAGCGGCGCCAAGAATGTTGGCCAGGGCGGCCTGCGCTCGCACGACAATCGCTACGACGTGGCAACCGAATATGTCGAGATCCTTTACAAGCTCTTCGAGGGAAGCTGGGAGGAAGGCGCTGTCATCCGCGACAAGGAACGCGGCATCTTCGCCGACCCATCGAAGATCCACGAGATCGGCCACAGGGGCAAATATTTCGACGTGCCCGGCTATCATCTCAGCGAGCCGTCGCCGCAGCGCACGCCCGTCCTTTTCCAGGCCGGCGCATCGGGAGCCGGCAAGCAGTTCGCCGCCGGGCATGCCGAGTGCGTTTTCATCTCGACGCCGCTGAAGGACGCGACACGCGCCTATGTCACGGACATACGCCAGCGCGCCGCCGCGCAAGGACGCGACCCGAGGAAGGTGCTGATCTACGCCATGGCGACCATCATCGTCGACGAGACCGACGAGAAGGCGCGCGCCAAATACGAGGACTACGTCAAATACGCTTCCTATGACGGCGCTCTGGTGCTGATGTCTGGCTGGACCGGCATCGATTTCGGCCACTACAGGCCGACGGATACCGTCAAGAAGGTCAAGACCAACGCCATCGTCTCGGCGGTCGAGCATCTGGCAGAGGGCGACAAGGTCTGGACGATTGAGGAACTCGCCAAGTGGGGCGGCATCGGCGGTCTCGGCCCGCTTTTCGTCGGCTCGCCCTCGACCATCGCCGACCTGCTTCAGGAATGGGTGGAAGAGACCGACATCGACGGCTTCAACCTCGCCTATGCGCTTGCGCACGACACCTTTGCCGACGTGATCGGCTACGTCGTGCCGGAGCTGCAAAAGAGGGGCGTCTACGCAACCGCCTATCGCGAAGGCACGCTGCGCGAAAAGCTGTTCGGCGAAGGGCCGTACCTGCCGGCAAACCACCCCGCCCACCGGTTCCGAGACATCGAACGTGTCAAGCGGGAAGAAGCGGCGGCGGCTTCCGGCGAAGCAGCCTGAGCCAAACGGATTACCCCGGACCAGATGCCCGACCAAGCCGTGGCGGACTTCGCTCGCTCCCAAAGGCGAGGCCATGGCTGCCCAACACCAGAAACGACGGACATCACCTCGATGACCACGCCCGTGCCCCCTGCCCTGGAAGTCAGGAACGTCTCGTTGTCGTTCAAGGGCGTCAAAGCGATTTCCGATCTAAGTTTCAAGGTCGAAGCACGGGAAATCTGCGCGCTGATCGGCCCGAACGGCGCCGGCAAGAGCTCGCTTCTGAATATCCTGAACGGCGTCTATGTGCCCGATTCCGGTGAGATCATCTTCGAAGGCGAGCACTTTCGGCGCATGGAGCCGCTCGAGGCCGCCCGGCGCGGCATCGGGCGCGGCTTCCAGAACAACGCCCTGTTTTCCGGCATGAGCGTCGTCGACAACGTGATTACCGGGCTTTCCCGGCATTCTCGGCTGACCCTTGTCGAGGAAATGTTCCGGCTGCCGCGTGCCCGCAATGAGGAGCGTCGCTTCCGCGAGCGGGCACAGGCAGTGTTGCATCTCTTCGGCCTCGACCGCCACGCGGCGACCATTGTCGGCACATTGCCCTATGGCGTGCAGAAGAAGGTCGAGCTTGCCAGGGCCATCGTCGCCGAGCCGCGCCTGGTGCTGCTCGACGAGCCGCTCGCCGGGATGAACGCCGCCGAAAAACAGGAGATCGCGGCCGTCGTCGCGCGGCTCAACAAGGAACTCCAGCTGACGATCGTGCTGATCGAGCACGACATCGGCATCGTGCTGGAACTCGCCCACCACGTGGTTGTGCTGGATTACGGGCGCAAGCTCGCCGACGGGCCGCCGGAGACGATCCGCGACAATCCCGATGTCATCGCCGCCTATCTCGGCTCCGAACGCGCGGAGATCGCCGCATGAGCATGTTCCTCGAAACGCTGATCGGCGGCCTTCTCGCCGGCACGATGTACTCGCTGGTCGCGATCGGCTTCGTGCTGATCTACAAGGCGTCGGGCGTCTTCAACTATGCGCAGGGCTCGATCCTGCTCTTTGCAGCGCTCACTTTTGTCTCGCTGACTGGCCAGGGCGTTCCGGCTTTCGGCGCCATCGCGATCACGATCGCGCTGCTGGTGCTGATGGCGATCGCCATCGAAAAGCTGCTGTTGCGGCCCCTCACCAACCGCAGCCCGATGACGCTCTTCATGGCGACGCTCGGTCTGTCCTACCTCGTCGAGGCCGTGGCCCAGGGCATCATGGGCTCGCAGGTTCGCGCCCTCGACCTCGGCATAGACGACCTGCCGATCTTCGTCGGCGACATCATGATCAGCCAGTTCGACCTGATAGCCGCCGGTGTAGCACTGGCGCTTGGCATCGGCCTGTCGCTGCTCTTCAACCGGACCCGCATCGGCATCCAGCTTCGCGGTGTGGCCGACGATACGCGCGCTGCCCTGTCCCTCGGCATCGACATCAACCGCATCTGGCAGATCGTCTGGGCGGTCGCGGGTATCGTCGGGCTGGTCGCGGGGCTGCTCTGGGGAGCGCGCCAGGGGGTGCAGTTCTCGCTGTCCCTGGTGGTGCTGAAAGCGCTCCCCGTCCTCATCATCGGCGGCTTCACCTCGATTGCCGGCGCCATCGTTGGCGGCCTCGTCGTCGGCGCCGGCGAAAGCCTTGCCGAGACCTATCTCGGCCCTCTTGTCGGCGGCGGCATCACCCCCTGGTTCGCCTATGCGCTGGCTCTCCTCTTCCTGTTCATACGCCCTGCCGGCCTGTTCGGCGAACGCCAGATCGAGAGGGTCTGAGCCATGTCCGAGATCGATCTGCGCATCGCCACCCCCGTGAATGGCACAGCCGGCCTGCGCGCCGCGGGTCTCGCCGCCGGGACCGTACTGATCCTGGCGGCGCCGCTTCTGGCCTCCGAATACTGGATCAACGCCATCATCGTCCCCTTCCTGATTCTGTCGCTCGCGGGGCTCGGCCTCAATCTTCTGACCGGGTACGCCGGCCAGCTTTCGCTCGGCGCCGGCGCCTTCATGATGGTTGGCGCCTACGCCACCTTCTCGCTGCAGCTTCGCCTGCCTGACCTGCCGCTGCCGCTGGCGCTTGTCGTCTCGGGTCTGATCGCGGCCGCCGTGGGGCTCGCCTTCGGCATCCCCTCGACGCGCATCAAGGGTTTCTACCTGATCGTCAGCACGCTTGCGGCGCAGTTCTTCTTCGAGTGGTTGTTCCTCAAGTTCCCGTGGTTCTACGACGGCAACTCCTCGGCCACGATCGCGCTGCCGCGCGGGCTGACCTTCTTCGGCCTTGGCGCCGAAACGCCGCACGGGCGCTACTACCTTACGCTCGGCGCCGTGGCGCTGATCACGCTCCTCTCTTTCAATCTCGTGCGCAGCCAGACCGGCCGAAACTGGATGGCGATCCGCGACATGGATACTGCGGCGGCGGTGATCGGCGTGCCGGTGACGCGGGCCAAGCTGCAAGCCTTCGCTGTCTCGAGCTTCGTTCTCGGCATCGCCGGATCGCTCTGGGCGTTCGCCTATCTCGGCTCGGCCAGCGTGCAGAGCTTTGGCCTGTCGCGATCCTACCAGATCCTTTTCATCATCATCATCGGCGGCCTCGGCACCATTCGCGGCGCCTATCTGGGAGCCGCCTTCGTCAGCCTGCTGCCGCTCGCGCTGGACTGGCTGTTCCAACACCTCTTCAGCGGCCACGTCGATGCCGGCCTGCTGCAGAACATCCAGAAAGGCATCTTCGGACTGCTCATCATGTGGTTCCTGGTCAAGGAACCCGAAGGTCTTGCGCGCCTGCTCGGCATCAAGCCGCCGGCGCGCCGGCGACTATTTCCATCCTCTCAAAACCAGGAGCTAAATCCATGAAACGACTGCTTTTCGCCGCGCTTCTTGCCGGCACCGTCTTCTCGGGCGCGTCCGTGACCCAGGCCGCCGACATCAGCCAGTACATACCGCTGCCGACCTACCGCGTCGGCGCCTACGCCTCCTCGGGAGAGCTCTGGTGGGCGGGCGAACGCGACTATTTCCGCTACATCAACGAGGTCGAGGGCGGCGTCGAGGGCGTGAAGCTCAACTACGAGGAATTCGAGACCGAATGGAGCCCCGACCGCACGGTGGAGGTCTACGAGCGGGTCAAGGCCGGAAAAGACGGCTCGCCGCTGGCCTTCTTCTTCACCCACGGCACGCCGGCGACCTATGCGCTTCTTGAAAAGGCGGCGGCCGACAAGATCCCGCTCATCGACCCGGCCGGCGGCAAGACGGAGACGGTCGACGGCACGGTGTTCCCCTATGCCTTCCCGCTGCTGTTCAGCTATTACAGCCAGGCCTCGACGGGCATCAACTATATCGCCTCGAAAGTCGGCGGCTTCGACAAGCTGAAGGGCCTGAAGATCGCCACCGTCTACCATGACAGCGCCTATGGCCGCGCCAGCCAGCCGGCCATCGACGTGCTCGCCAAGAAATACGGCTTCGAGAACATCCAGATTCCGGTTGCCGATCCGGGCAACGAGCAGTCGCCGCAATGGCGCCAGGTTCGCGAGCAGAAGCCCGACTGGGTCTTCCTGCGCACCTGGGGCGTTTCCACCGTCGTGGCGATCAAGACGGCACAGCGCTTCGGCTTCCCGGCGGACCACATCATCGGCGACGTCTGGGCGGGTTCCGAATCCGACGTGATCCCGGCCGGCAAGGCGGCCATCGGCTATTCGGCGCTGGCGCCCTACCCGGGTGGCACGGATTTCGACATCCACAAACGCCTGAAGGCCGAGATCCTCGACAAGGGCAAGTCCGACCTCAGGGACCCGAAGCTCTTCGGCGCCGTGAACTACAATGTCGGCCTCGTCAACGCCGCCCTCGCGGTGGAGGCCTTGCGCACCGGATACAAGCATTTCGGCGCGCGGCCACTGAACGGCGAGGAAGGGCGCTGGGCCTTCGAGCATCTGACGATCGATGACGCCAGGTTGAAGCAGATCGGCTTTGAAGGCCTGTTGCAGCCGATCAAGATCACGCCAACCGACCATGAAGGCGGCGGCGCGGCCCGCATCCAGAGCTGGGACGGACAGAAATGGGTGCTGCAGACCGACTGGATCAAGGCGGATCATGAGCTCCTGAACCCACTGATCAAGGATGGCGCGGCGGCTTACGCCAAGGAGCACGGCATCACGCCGCGCACGCCCGACACCGAAACCAACTGAACTTTTGGGCGAGGCGCGGGCGATACCGCGCCTCGCCCAGGGAGTGCCGACATGACGGCTTCATCTCAATTGACGGGCGTTGCGCCTCGCAGGCTGCTCGACATCTCCGGCATCGAGGTCGTCTACGGCGGCGCGATCCTGGCTGTAGCGGACGTATCGCTCACCGTCGACGCCGGTGAAATCGTCGCGTTGCTCGGAGCGAACGGCGCCGGGAAAAGCACGGTGCTGAAGGCCATATCCGGCCTCGCCGCGACCGATCGCGCCACAGTGCGCCGCGGTCACATCCGTTTCGACGGAGAAAGCATTCTCGGCACACCCGCGAGCCGGCTGGCGGAGCGCGGCATCGTCCATGTGCTCGAAGGGCGCCATGTGTTCGCCCATCTGTCGGTTGAGGACAACCTCCTCACCGGCGCCTTCCTGCGCCGTCCCAGCCGCAGGGAACTGAGACGGCAGCTGGAAGACATCTACGCATGGTTTCCCCGGCTGAAGGAGAAGCGGCGGACGCAGGCAGGCCTGACATCCGGGGGCGAACAACAGATGCTCGCGATCGGACGGGCTCTGCTCACCCAACCGCGGCTCGTGCTGCTCGACGAACCATCGATGGGACTGGCGCCGCGCATCGTCCAGGAGATCTTCGAGATCATAGTGCGGCTCAATAGAGAAAAGGGCACGACCTTCCTGTTAGCCGAGCAGAACGCGGCGTTGTCACTTGCCCATGCCAAACGAGCCTATGTACTGGAAGGCGGACGGGTGGCGCTTGAAGGCAGCGCTCCGGACCTCGCCACGCGCGATGACCTTCACCGCATATATCTCGGCTACCGGGGCTGAGAGGCGCAGTCGACGCTGGTTCGTTAAGCTGAGCCGCGTGGATATTGAACGGTGGCGGCAAGCTTACCAATTTCTGCGTAAAGACAGGTGAATGGAGGCCGCTACGGCGACACGGGCGTCGCTGGCTCAAGTCAGCCGATTTTAGGCCACGAACCCCGCGCGTCCGCATTTTGGCGAAGTTCGAGCCGGCTAAAGGGGCCTGCGCAACTTGGCCCATTAGCCGGCTGCTAACCGACCGGTCGCCAGCGGGAGCGACCGATTCCAGCGTGGCCGAGTTGGATCCCCTGAGCGGATGTAGCTCAGTCGTTCACCGACAGCACC
>JBFLWR010000159.1:0-8770 GCA_040755925.1 Pseudomonadota bacterium | reverse complement strand
GGAGATACGGCCTGATAAAAACTTAGTTTCGCTATGCCTCAAGATTTTGAGGATCTCCCGGATTTTTTCGGCACGTCCATTTATGGTGCAGATCAACCATATCGATCCGCGCAATTTTGCAGATAGACTTTCAGTCCTCTTGGAGGAGTCGCTTTGAGCGAGGAGATCAGATGCCCTTCAGGTCGCCCGCGGCGACGACTGGGCCGGTCGGCTGGCCGGTCGGCGAACCGCCGGTCGGCTCAAGACTGACGGCGAGCACGGCGCCTTGCGCGAGCTTCTGCTGGACCGTCGGCGAAACGGCCATACGCGCGGTCTGGCCGGCCGGGATGACGCCCATCGAGACGGGCGCGTTCTTGCCCTCGATCATCCAGAGCTCGAAGTCCTTGCCGGTCCCGCGCTCGCCGGAGACCAGCGACAGGCCGACCTCGTGGCGGGCGGCGTCATAGACCGCAAGGTATTTGACATTGCTGTTGTCAGCCGCGAGCGAGGCGACCAGCCTGGTCTGAGGCTGCGGCGCCGGCGGATTGACATAAGGCAGGGCGACATAGACGGCCAGGGCGGCGAGCGCGGCCGCGGCGACGCCGCGCCAGAAGCCGAGGCTCGACCACAGGCCGCCGCGCGGTTCGGCGGTGGTCGCCGCCGACGAGGCAAACAGCCGGCGGTCGATCGCGACCTTGACCGAGGCCGGGGCCTCGACCGCGACATAAGCCGCGGCCATGGGCGCGAAGTGAACCTCCCAGGCATCGACCAGACGGGCAAACGGCGTCTCCGTGTCGATGCGACGGGAGGCGATCTGGCGTTCGTCTGCTGCCAGAACGCCTAGAACGTATTCGGCGGCGAGCAGGTCGTCGCCTCCACGTTCCGGTCCGTTGTCCTCTGCCAGCGTCATCTTTCCAGACATTCTCTCAGTTTGAGCAAGCTTCGCCGCAGCCAAGTCCGCATCGTGTTCAGCGGAACCTTGAACCGTTCCGCCAGCTCGGCATAGCTTTCGCCGCTCAGATAGGCGCCCCGGACGGCCGCCGCCCGGTCTTTCTCCAGTTCGTCGAGGCACTGGTAGATGCGTTCGGTCTCGCCGCCCGCGACAGCCACGGCCTCAGGTCCCGGCGTCGGATCGGCGACGTCGAGGGCTACATCGATGTTGGCAGAGGGACTGCGCCGCGCCCGGATGCGATCGATCGCATGGTTGCGCGCAACGGCCACCAGCCAGGAAATCGGACTCAGATCGGAGACCGCGAAGCGATCCGCCTTCGTCCATATCTTGACGAAGACCTCCTGCAGCGCTTCTTCCGCATCTCCCCTGTCCTTCAATACACGAAGGCAGACGCCGAAAAGTTTCGCGCTGGTCTGCTTGTAGAGCAGATCGAACGCAGCCCGGTCCTTCATCGAAGTCCGGACGATCAGCTTGCTGATGTCTTGCGGCGCCATGCAGGCAAGTTAAAAGATTGCGGTTTATTTGCAACGGTGCAGGCGGCGTTGTCCACCAAAGGCAGTCGCGCCCGCGGCGCGGCCTCTCGCACCAAGCCAGGCGAAGCAAATATCGATTTCGATTTGCGAGGCCATGGACTAGCCTTTTGCGCAAAACGGGGCGGCCCAAAATGGGGGTGGCCCAAAATGGGGGTGGCAATGTCGGTCGAGCGTGTGCTTTGGGAACAGGATGCGACCGGGCTTGCCGAGCTGGTGCATCAGGGAGAGCTGTCGCCGCAGGAGCTGGTCGACGCAGCGATCGTGCGCGCCGAGGCGACGAGGCCAGACATCAACGCCATCGCCGAGCCGCTTTATGACGCCGCGCGGACACAGGCGAAAACGGTCGATCGCAAGCTGCCGCTGGCCGGCGTGCCGTTCGCGCTGAAAGACCTCGGCCTCGGCATCAAGGGCGTGCCGATCCATGGCGGCAGCCGCATTCCCGCCTTCACCGCGGATTTCAACTCGGTGATGGTCGATCGTTATCTCGCGGCCGGCCTGATCCCCATCGCCACCAGCACCTCGCCTGAGCACGGGCTGCGGCTGATGACGGAATCAGCCCGTTTCGGCATCACCCGCAACCCCTGGAACACCGGCCATACCACCGGCGGCTCGTCGGGCGGCGCCGCGTCGCTGGTGGCGGCGGGCGTGGTGCCGGCCGCGCATGCCTCCGACGGCGGCGGCTCGATCCGCGTGCCCTCGGCCTGCAGCGGGCTGGTGGGCCTGAAGACCTCGCGCGGCCGGGTGCCGCTGACCCCGCTCATCACCGAAAGCTGGTACGGCATGGTCGTCGATCACGCCGTCAGCCGATCGGTGCGCGACACAGCGCTCCTGCTCGACCTGACACACGGCGCCGATCCTCTTTCTCCTTACGAGGCGCGTGCGCCGAAAGGCTCGTTCGCGGCGGCCGCGGCCCGCGATCCCGGCAGGCTCAGCCTCGCCGTCTATCGCAAGTCGCCGCTCGGCCTGCCGATCTCGGCCGAGACGATTGCCGCACTGGACGCGGCGGTGGCGCTGGCGCGCGAAGGCGGACACAGCATCGAGGAGATCGACCTTCCCTATATCGACCGCGACTTCATCGCCGATTTCTGCAAGAGCGTCGCCTCGGCGGTTGCCGGCACGATGCGGGCCGAGGCGATGAGAATCGGCCGTCCGGTGACCGGCGATATCGAGCGCGCCACACGCGTGCTCAGCCGCCTCGGCGAAATCCTGACCGCCGGCGAGGTCTATGACGGCGTACAGCGGCTTCAAGCCAAGGCGCGCCAGCTGATAACCGAGACCGCGCGCTACGATGCCGTGCTGATGCCGCTGATCGCGCATCCGCCTCTAGCCTGCGGCTCGATGGACCCGAAGGGCGCGGACGAACTCATCGAAAACCTGCTCGACAGGCTGCACCTGACAAGACTGCTCAGGATCAAGCCGTTGTTCGGCCAGCTGATGGACAAGAGCCTGTGGTTCACCCACTGGCCGGCGATCCAGAACGTCAGCGGCCAGCCCTCGATCGCTTTGCCGGTGCACGTCACCGCGGCCGGCCTGCCGCTTGGCATCCAGGCGGCTGGGCGGCCCGGCGACGAGGAGACGCTGCTCTCGCTCGCCGCGCAGATGGAGAAGATTTCGGGCTGGCTCAAGCGGCGCGCGCCGCTCAAGGTGCCGGCCTGAGGCAGCCGCGCACGTTTTCGTCATCGTGACCGCAAAGCCGTTTGCGAGCCACGACAATTCCGGCTAAGACGCCGCCATCCTTGCCAGTTTGGGAACGAACCGATGACGGACATCGCCGCCAACGCCGAAATGCAGGCCGCGCTGCTTTCGCGAGCGCTGCCCTATATGCAGCGCTACGAGCACAAGACGGTGGTGGTAAAGTATGGCGGCCACGCCATGGGCGACAATGAGTTGGGCAAGGCCTTCGCCCGCGACATCGCGCTCTTGAAGCAATCCGGCGTCAACCCGATCGTCGTGCATGGCGGCGGCCCGCAGATCGGCGCGATGCTCGCCAAGATGGGCATCGAATCCAAGTTCGAGGGCGGCCTGCGCGTCACCGACCAGAAGACGGTCGAGATCGTCGAGATGGTGCTGGCCGGCTCGATCAACAAGGAGATCGTGGCGCTGATCAACGCCGAGGGAGAATGGGCGATCGGGCTGTGCGGCAAGGACGGCAACATGGTGTTCGCCGAAAAGGCGCGCAAGACCATGATCGATCCGGACTCCAACATCGAGCGGGTGCTGGATCTCGGTTTCGTCGGCGAGCCGGTCGAGGTCGACCGCACGCTGCTCGATCTCCTGGCCCGCTCGGAGATGATCCCGGTGCTGGCGCCGGTGGCGCCCGGCCGCGACGGCCACACCTACAACATCAACGCCGACACCTTTGCCGGCGCGATCGCCGGCGCCTGCAAGGCCTCGCGCCTGCTGTTCCTCACCGACGTGCCGGGCGTGCTCGACAAGAACAAGAAGCTGATCGACGAGCTGACGGTGGCCGAAGCCAAGGCGCTGATCAAGGACGGCACGGTGTCGGGCGGAATGATCCCGAAGGTCGAAACCTGCATCGAGGCGATCGAGCGCGGCGTCGAGGGCGTCGTCATCCTCAACGGCAAGACGCCGCATTCAGTGCTGCTCGAGCTGTTCACCGAGCATGGCGCGGGCACGCTGATCGTCCCCTAATCAGCCGGCTAACCTTCTCGCTTCCGGCGCCGCCCGGCCCGCTATGGTGGATATTGCCGGCCGTCGCGGGGGACGATGGGAAACCATCGATTCCTCCTCGTCATCCTGCGGCGCGCCCCAGAATTCGGCGAGCGTCGGGCCGTCCGTCACGCGACGGTCGCGAGCGAGAAAACCCCAGACTTCGCGGAACCAGACGCGACGGCCCATCTTGGTGTACCAACGCATCGAATGCCGCTGCTCGGGGTCTGGATGGAAGAGGATGCGCGCCAGCGCCTTCGGCCGCGACTGGACCGCGAGCTCGATCAGCTTGACCGCGAAGAACAGCATCCAGGGCTTCAGCTGCGTCATGTGCAAGACCTGGTGCTTGTAGTCCCAGAGGCGAACGTCTTTCTGGATCACCTTGCGGTTCCGGGCGATGCGGAAGAACGGCGTCCAGCGATGCGGCGTCACATAGAGCGCCTGGATCTGGTCGGGGTCGTAGGCGATGAGCTGGCGGAAGCCGCGCCACAGATCGCGAAAGCCTTCATCTTCGAAGCCAGCGACCCAGGTCGCCATCGACAGGATGCCGTGCCGACGAAGCAGCCGGATCGCCTCGCGATCGGACTTCACGCTGCCGCCCTTGCGGATCAGTGAAAGCGTCTCTTCGTCGGTGTTCTCCATGCCGAGCAGCCAGCGGATGACGCCCGCCTTGCGATAGAGATGCAGGATATCGGCGTCGCGCACGATGTCGTCGGCGCGCGTCGAGCCGACGATCAACACCGGCACGTTCTCGGCGATCATGGCTTCCAGAAAGGCGCGCCACGACCTCTTCGACGAGGTCGGATTCTCGTCGGCGAGGTTGATCAGCTCGACGCCGTGCTCCCGATGTAGCCAGGCGATTTCTCTTGCGAATTTCACCGGATCGCGGTGGCGCCAGCGGGTCCAGAACCCACGCTGGCCGCAATAGTTGCACAGATGCGGACAGCCGCGCGAGAACTGCATGACGACGGCGCGCTTGCCGCCCCAGTAACTGTAGCGCTTGTGATCGATAAGCTCCCAGCCGACACGATAGGCGTCGAGATCGGCAATGGTCATGGCGGCTTGCGTGGCGACAGGACTGCCAAGGTCGTTGCGATAGGCAATGCCGGCGACGCTTGCCACCGGCTGGCGCATCTCAATCGCCTCGACCAGCGCCACCACGGTCGCCTCGCCTTCGCCACGCACGATGAAGTCGAAGACCCTGGTGCCGGCGAGGATGTCGCGCCAATGATAGGTGGGGAAGACGCCGCCGTAGATGATGATGATGCCCGGCGCACGGACCTTGGCCATTTCGGCGATACGAAGGGCGGTCGGATGCGCCGAGGTCGAGCCGGAGTGGCCGATGAGGACGAAGTCCGGATCGTCGCTGAGTGCGTCGTCTATAAGAGCGGGAAGCGGCATCGGGCCGAACTCGGCATCGACCAGCCGCACCTGATGGCCGGAATCGATCAGCGGACCGCCAATCGCCAAAAGGCCGAGAGGCGGCAGGTGATCGTCGGGCACGCGGCTGCCGATGGCGGTGTGCGGCGGATTGATCAACACGATGTTCATGCGAGGGTCCCTTGCGGTGATCGTCCGCAGGTCCTAGCCTTCCATTGCGGATGGGGGATTGGCTTGGTTCAGCAATTTCGACGCAGCATTTCCGCAAAATTCGCCCGGGCCGCCAGCCCGGCGTACCGGCGGTGCGCGCCTTGCATGTGTCGATCTGGACTTTTTATAATCCAGGGATTATATTAGCGGAGATCATGGGGTGAGAATTTGGGTGCGAAGCGGACCCGGATTCCATGCCGGAAACGAGATTGAGCAATGGCTGCGCCAGGTCATCGACAGCGACCATGCCACGGCGGTCATCGGTTGCCTCTATGAGCTCGGTGACATCGGGCGAAACGGGTTCATCGAGAGGCGAGGTCTCTGGCAGCGGGAAGGCTTCCAGGATGTTTGGACCTTCCAGACGCTGTCGTTCCGGATCGCGGCCACGATTCCGGGCGACGGACGTGCCGAGACGTTCGATTTTTGCCTCGTCGGATCGGAGCGGGCGACGGGGCCAGACGGCGGCAAGACAACGAAACCGGCTTTTCTCGATCTGGTGAGGTGGCGATTGTCGGTCGGATCGGAATTGGAATGGATCCTGTGAACGATCACAATTCGAGGCTGCTCGGCGAAATCGAGCATGACGGCGCCTATGCCGCCCCCCTGCTGCGCGTGCGCGCGGCGCGCGAGACAGCGGCGCTGCTGCGCGATCTGCGCAAGACGGCCGGGCTGACCCAGCATGCTATCGCGGCCAAACTCGGCGTCAGCCAGGCGCGGATCTCGCAGGTCGAGAGCGGCGTGCTGGATCATCTGCCGCCCCTGGACTTCATCTATCTCTTCGCCGACGCCTGCGGCGCGCGACTGGCTTTGAGCGCGCAGGCCAAGGACGCGGCCGCCGAGACCGGCCTGGCATCGCAGGCTCCGCCCCCCGTGTCCGGCGCCGAACGGCTTGAGCGAGGGTCGTTTTTGGCGTCGCTGGGTTTGGAGCTAGCGCTGGAGAACCAGGCGGCGGAGATGCCCGCCTCCGGACCGGGCTATGCCGAGCGCAATGCCGCCCAATCGGTCACCAGGGAAGCTCCGCTAAAGCCCATCCGGACGTTCGAACTCGCGATACGCGAATCGGAATTCGCGGAGCAAATCACGCGCGACATTCCGAATGTATCCGAGGAGGCCCTGGAGAACCTCGACGAAAGAGGGATCGTGAACGTCGGCGCCAAGGTCCGGCCCGGCGATATCCTGGTCGGGAAAGTAACGGCGAAAGACGCCGGTGCGCTGACGCCGGAAGAAAAGCTCCTTCACGCCATATTCGGCGAAAAAGTGGATGTTCGCGACACCTGCCTGCGGATGCCATCCGGGCTATTCGGCAGCGTGGTCGAGGTGCAAGACGACAGCCAATCGGATCAAAGATTGATAAGGATCGGCGTCGCGATCGACGTTGAAGTGCCGGCAGCGGCAAAGACTGCCGCGCGCGAGGACATGTTCGAGGACGGCATGCCGGAGAGCTTCAGCGTGCTCGCCAGGGAGATGCAGTCCGTCGGATTTGGCGTCGGAGTGCCCGCTCCTGCCGCCGCACCGGCCACGGCCGCCCAACCAGGGCCGAAGGCCAGCGAAGCGCGACCAGCTGCCAAGCAGCGCGATCCATGAGCCATCCGGGCGGATTTTCCTCGGCGACATGGCTTTTGCTCGGGGGCGGCGTCTGCGGCTTCGTCGCCGCCATCCTGATGGCCGCGCCGGCGTTCCTGTCGATCGATTCGCGCGGGACGCTCATCAAGCTCGCGAAACTGAAGCTGACGATGGAAAACCAGACGCTCCTTGCCAAACAGGAGACGACGCTGCTGCAGAAGGCGCTGAAAGAGCTGGAGCAGGAAAGGCGGTACCTGCGACAGGGCCTCGCGCTGCTGGCGATCTCATTCGCCCTGACGATTGCCGGCACGTTGGCCGACGGCGCGCGGCCGGCCGAAGCCGGCAAGGTTGAAGCTCGCTCGCCCTGAAGTTCGGGGACGTTGATCATCTGCGCAGATGGCTGAGCGGCACGTGGCCGGGTCCTTTGATGTTCTGCAGCACGAGCTGGGTGTGGACGTCGCGCACGCCGGAAAGCCGCATCAGCCGATGCATGACGAAGGCGTTGAGGTCGTCCACCGACGGCACCATCACATGCAGCAGGAAATCGTGATCACCGGTCATCGTCCAGCAGGACGAGACCTCGTCCATGCGCTGCACGGCGGCGATGAAGCTTTCCGGCGAGCCGTCGCTATGGCTCACCAGCCGCACCTGGATGAAAACCTCGACCATCAGGCCAACGGCGCGGCGACTGAGCACGGCGGCAAAGCCCTTGATGACGCCGGCCCCCTGCAGCGCCTCGAAGCGGCGCGCGCAGGGCGTGGTCGACAGGCCGATCTCCTGCGCCAGCTCGGAGACCGGCTTGCGGCCGTCACGCTGCAGGATGTCGAGCATCTTGATCTCGAATTCGTCCAAATGAGGCATATTCACTCCTAAACCATCACCAGCGAGCAGACTTTACCTCAAAATACGGGATCCAGCTACAAACAAGGCTGAATTGCCTCGCGCGCTGCCGGTACAGTGCCGGTCACGATCCGCGGATCACCGTCTCGAGGAGGAAATGATGACCATCAGCGTTGCCGACTATGCCCGCGATTGCGCGGCGCAGGGCCTTCGCGGCGACTATTCGGTCTGTCGCGCCGATTTCACCGTGGCGCAGGATTACGACTACTCGGCCGACGAACAGGCTGTCTGGCGCACGCTGTGCGACCGTCAGACCAGACTGACCCAGAAGCTGGCGCATCGTTCCTATCTCGACGGCGTCGCTACGCTCGGTCTGCTCGACAGGATTCCGGATTTCGATGCCGTCAGCGAGAAGCTGAGCAAGCTGACCGGATGGGAGATAGTCGCCGTGCCCGGGCTGATCCCGGCCGGCCCGTTCTTCGACCATCTCGCCAACCGCCGCTTCCCGGTGACCAACTGGCTGCGGACGCGGGACGAGCTCGACTACATCGTCGAGCCGGACATGTTCCACGACTTCTTCGGCCATGTGCCGATCCTGACCCAACCGGTCTTTGCCGATTTCATGCAGATGTACGGGCAAAAG
>JBFLWR010000158.1:0-8397 GCA_040755925.1 Pseudomonadota bacterium | reverse complement strand
TTTGCCGGTGGCGTCCAGTCCGGATAGAGCGCCTTCAATCGGGCGATCTCGGCGTTCAGTCGCTTGGTGTCGCCCTTGGCGGCAAAGTAGCGAAGCGCCGTCTCGTCGACATTTTGCGACGAGGATGCCGGAGGCGGCGTCGGGGCCGGCGCATCGGCGCCGGATGGCTGGCTGCCCTGCGCGACGGCCGCAGGTTTCGAAGAGTCATCCGGCTGTGCCTGAGCGCCAGCGGGCTGCCCGGCGTCGGGCAAGACCACGGGTTTCGAGAGATACCCGCCCTGGTGCATCACGAAGGCGCCAAGCAGTGCCGTGCCGGCGGCTATGAGAAATGTCGGCCTCATAGGCACTCCGGATGATGGCGGCGCGCATAGGCAAGCGCGAGCAGCTGGAGGGTCGACGGATAGTAATCGGTCGGCTGAAAGGACTTCAGGTCGTCGGCCAGAGGTTTGCGGTCGAGAACGCAGGAGACAAGCGCCGGGATGATGCGGTAGCCGCTGTCGGCGAGCACCTGGCGCGTCTGCCCGGTCGCGATATCGACGACGCGGACACGGCCCTGATCGTCAGGCATGCCGGCCATGAAAGGCGCGAGCAGGTCGCGGTCGTGGATGCCGGCGCGCACCAGGTAGAGCGGAATGCGGAGCGCGTTGTAGCTGAATTCCTGCGGGAAACCATCGGCCACGGCAGGGCTGGTCTTCAGCGAGACCCAGTCGGGCGGCAGGTCGGACGGGCCGATCTTCATCGAGCGGACCAGCAATGCCCTGCCGTTTGCGGCGAGTTCGCTCCAAGGGCCGTTTGGCGCCAGCTCCGCCATGGCGGGAAGTGCTTCGAAGACCCAGTAGGATGGGTTGACCACTGGGCCGTCGGCGCGGTCGCGCGCGGCAAAACCGGAATTGCCGGGCTTCAGCAGAACGAGATCGCCGACAGTTTCCAAGCTGCCGGACGCGAGCGCCGTCGCTATCCCGGCCGCGGCCTGGGAAAGGTCGGGGCGATGCCATGCATCGCCGGCGAGCGCCAGGCCGTAAGCGATCAGCAAGTCACCGTCGGACGCATTGTTCGTGTCGCTGATGTGCGGATTTGCGGCCGGGTCCCACTTCCAGGCCGCGAGCCCGTCGTCGCGGACCATCATTTCCGTGCGCGTGAACGCCCATATGCGGTCGAAATCACCCCGGTTGCCGGCAAGATAGGACAAGAGCAGTCCGTAACCCTGGCCTTCGCTGTGACTTATCCCGCCATTGGCGTTGTCGACGATTCGTCCAGCCGGATCGAGGAACTTGTCCTTGTAGAGAGCCCATTCCTTCGGTGCGATCGCCGGCGCAGCCACGCTCCGCCCGGCCGGCGCAAGCAGCGCGGCGAGCATTGCGATGGCGATAAGACCTGCCTGGAGCGGAGTGTTCATTTGTGCCGCCCCAGCGATCCGAGCAGTCCGGCCGTGGCGAGGCCCAGCAAGATGGACAGCACCGTCAGCGCCACCGCGTAGGACAGCGCGTTCGCCGACAGCCAGTTGGCGGCGATGAGCCGGTAGTTGGCAAGCGAGAACGGCTGCGTCTCGACGAAATCGAAATGCGTGACCGGCTGCGTGACGACTTTGTCGTCACCGGTATCGACGGTCGTAAGATGTCCTCCGATCTGCCGCCAGGTTCGTTGCTGGGTCAGCGTGCGCACGCCTTCGCGCAGCGCGCTGGCGCTCGGAGCCGTAACGAGCGTCCAGGTGCCGCCGGCAATCGGGCTGGCCTCCTGAGCGACAAGCAGGCTGGCGCTGCCTTGCGGCGTGTATTCGGGTGGGCGCCCCGGGAAGATGCGAAAGGAATCCATCGAGATGTTGAAGGTGCGGTTCATCCAGTCCTCGAAGGAGCTGATCTGTCCCCGCCAGCCGCTGCCGCGCAGCTTCTGGCGCCATTCGTCAAAAGTAGTTTCGGTGTTCGGCTTGATGGAGGAGACCGCCTCGCCCCAGCCCGAGGAACTGTTGCCGGAGACGCCGACCTGAGCCAGCACAGCCGGCGGAACCTGCGACAGCGCGCTGATGAAGATGGCGTTGCGGTCGGATACCGCGGAGGCGGCGGTCGACGAATCCACACCGATCAGGCGGCCCGCGGCGACCGACATGCGCGCCATGAGCGTCACGCCCGCCGATACGGTCTCGGACTGTGCCCGGTCCATGATCAGCGGCAGCGCATAGTCGACACGTCCATAGGGGAAGCCGGTGCCGCTGATCGCCGAGAGATCCGGGGTGCGTGCGACCCGCGCGAAGTCCGGCATGACAAATTCCGACGTGTCGAAGACGGCAAAGCGCAGGCCGCCCTGCCCCGCCGCGCCCGGCGCGCATATGGCGTCGGCCCGGGTAAGAAGCACCGCCTCGAGCGCGACGTTGTTGTCGCCCGGCCGGAAGTGGCGCATCGTCACCTTGATCGGCAGATGCCGCAGGATTTCACCCCCGACCGTGGTGATGGGCACGGTGGCGGCGATGTTGTCGTTGACATAGACGTCGATGTGGCTGCCGGGCAGCACGTCCTGCGAATAGGCGGCATCGAGCAGGATGGTCGCCTGGCCGTATGCGCCGGCATAGAAGTCGGACGGCACGCCGACAGTGAAATCGGTGCGGAAGCGGCGGCCCGAGAATTGCAGCGTGTTCACGCCGAGATCGGAGAATTTGAGACTGCTCGCGCCGACCAGCATCGGCACGTCCGGTGTGCGCCAGTTGCGCGTGCCGAGGCTGGTGCGCAGGCTGCCGGCAGGGCGGTCTACCTGCCTGGCGATGTCGTCGATGGCCATATCAATCGCCTGCCAGTTCGGGCCGCTGACGACCAGGGTCGAGGGACCGAGCTTGGGGTCGTCGACGAGCGTGGCGATCGGGCCCGCCTCCGCGCCAACCGGCACCGTCGCCAATACCCTCGATATCTCGGAAGCAGGGCCGATGACGACGTTGGCGGCTCCGGGACCGGCCTGAGGCGAACCGTCCTCGGAAACCTCGAACGCCTGGTTCGGCATGTTGGCCATCAACGCCAGAGCCTCGCCGAGCCGCACGGTCGGCGCTGTCGACGCCGCCTGGGCCATGGACGGCACAATCAGATTGAAGGTCGTGGCCCCGCTGTCGTCGACCCCGATGGCGCGCAGATCCTCGACCCGCTTCCAGCGGCCGGCCTCGGCGCCATCGAAGGAGAAGAAGGTGCGCGCCAGGTCGATCTGCGTCCACAATTCGTAGGTCGACTGGATGCTGCAGTCGGTGCGGTGCCGCTGCACGGCCGAAATCGTGATATCATTCAGCCCGGCGTGCAGCACCTTGGACGGAACGGCTGCAACCGTGTCGGCGGCATTGTCCGCGCCAGCGATCGGCTGGTCGACGACCTTGGTGCCGTTGATCGAAACGATCATGCGCGACGTTTCCGGCGCCACGACGATCGCGTTCTGGTAGCCGAGATGGAGTTCGGTCGCGGCGGCCGCTTGCTCGGGCGTGAGGAAGACGGACCAGGACCGCTGCGAATACTCGCCGGAAAAGACCAGTTCGCTGAACGGAACGAAGTAGCGCTTGGCTGGCTGCGCCGTGGCTTGCCGTATCTCGGGCTGGGCCGGCAATTCCGTGCCGGCAGCCGGTGCCGTACCGCCCGGCGGCGTGGCTTGAGGAGAGGGTTGGACCAAGGGCGGCGTGGCGGACTGGGCGGGCGCAGGCGGCCTTTCGCCAGACATGTCGAAGGGAGTCTGCGCAGCAGCCGGCGATGCGGCGAGCAACAAGAACAGCAGCCAGGCGCCCTTCATGGCCGCTTCTCCGCAAGCTGGCCGACGGGCGCGCGCTTGCCCCTGCCGCTCAGGTCGCGCCAGAAATAGACCAGGCCGCGATAGGTCTGGAAAATCGCCAGGCGCAGGAACCAGGCGGTACCGCGCAGCAGCCCTGGATTGCCCCGGCGCGAAAGCTGGAACTGCTCCCACTGCTTGGAGTTGGCGAAGATGAGGTCGGCGACCAGCCGATGATGTACCGCTTCACTCGGCTGGTATAGGCAGCCGACCGCGATGCCGTCTGAGGTGCGCTCGAAATTCCTGATCGTTACCGGCAGCACAGCTTCGGTGCCGTCTGCGAACATCTTGAAGCGGATGCCGGCCCTTGCGTCCTTGGCCAGATCCTCCAGTTCCACGCCGAGCACCGTGACGCGGGCGCCGAAGGCCGAGACGTTCTCGATCGTGCCCTTGTGCCACTTGCCGTTGATCTCGAAATCGGCGCGGCGGCTGACCTTGACCCGTCGCGTGGCGGCCCGCTCGCCGCGCTCGGAGACGACACCGAGCGCGCAGCCAGCCATGATCAGGTTGAGCAAGTTCCAGCCGCCGACAACAAGCGTGACATCGGCCTTGTAGGGCTCGGCATAGACCTTGTAGGCCGTCATTGCGACACCGATCAGCAGCACGCCGAAGATGACGAAGAACGGCTTGGCTATCTCCGAAAGCCGGCTGGTCGAGATAGACTCGTCCTTGGCGGTGACCTTGAAGGTCGGCTTGCGCGGATTGAGGATGACCGAAATGACAGCCGGCAAAAGATGCACGGTCTGCACATATTCATAGAGTTCCGAGATCCACGGCCAGCGGAAGGCGCCGTAGAGGTAGTTCTGCATCATCAGGTTCACGATCATGTAGCTCAGCGTGTAAGCCATGAACTCGCCACCGGAGGCGGTGAATATCTGCAGGTCGAAGAACAGGTAGAACAGCGGAGCCACGAGGAAGATGGCGCGCGGGAACGGGAACAGCCAGAACAGCGTCGACGACATGTAGCAGAGGCGCTGCGGAATCGAGAGACCGCGCTTCAGAGGCGGGAAGCGGAAACGCAGGATCTGCATCATGCCTTGCGCCCAGCGGCTGCGCTGGCCGATGAAGCTGGCGAAGGTTGCCGGCTGCAGTCCCGCGATCAGCGGTTTGTCGACGTAGACGCTATGCCAGCCGCGCGCATGCAGCTCGACTGCGGTCTCGCAATCCTCAGTGATGCTGACGCCACTGAAGCCATTGGTCTCGACAAGCGCCGATCGCCGCAGCACAGCCGCCGAGCCGCAGAAGAAGGACGCGTTCCATTTGTCGAGGCCACGCTGGATGATGCCGTAGAACATCTCGTTTTCCGACGGCATCTTCTCGAAGGTCCTGAGATTGCGCTCGACGGGATCCGGATTGAGGAAGAAGTGCGGCGTCTGCACCAGGAACAGGCGCGGGTCCTCATCGAAATAGCCGACCGTCTCCTTCAGGAAGTCTCGCGCCGGAGCGTGATCGGCATCGAACACCGCGATCAATTCACCGGTCGATTTCGAAAGCCCGTTGTTGAGGTTGCCAGCCTTGGCGTGCTCGTTGCGGTCGCGTGTCAGATAGTTGACGCCGAGGTCGGCGGCGAGCTTCTGCAACTGGGCATGACGGCGCTCGGCGTTGTTGGCGTCGGCGATGCGATCGGCGTTGCGCTTCTGCAGCGTGCCGCCGTCGTCGAGCAACCAGACTGTGAAGCGATCCTGCGGATAGTCCATGCCGCGTGCCGCCGCCATGGTGTTGGCGAGCAGTTCCGGATCCTCGTTGTAGGTCGGGATGAATACGTCGACGGTGGGCAGCCGGTCGTTGGAGTTGGCGCGCGAAGGGCGCGAGGGCAGCGGCGAAGCGACGACGAAAAGGCTCAGCGCCAGCATCATCACGCTGTAGAGCTCAGCCAGGTAGAGCAGCACGCCGGGAATGAAATTCTCAAGCTGGTTGACGGGCGGCAGCGTGGAGGTGGTGCGCCAGTAAACGTAGCGCATGACGATGGCCGTGCCGAAGGCGAGCGCCACAAGCCGCCAGATGCCGTCGGGCCGCACCAGCTTCAGGATCATCATGGCGACGAGAACGCTCATCGAAGCGACGAGCTGGGTTTCCAGGCTGATCGGCAGCGACACCATTGTGAGCACGCAGACCGAAGCCAAGCCCCATTGCAAAACGATCAGGAACTTCCGCATCCATTGCTCCTGCAATCTGCACCGGCCGCAAGCCGCCGCGCGTCATCCGCTCATTCTCAAGCGACCTCCCCTCGCCCGATCGCTACCGCTATTTCCGGCTCGCGCTACAACCCGCAACGCACGCCCGGATTTCCAACCCTGGCGAGTTTTGCCGCGATTGTGGTTAACGAGTTGTTTCTCCCTTGCCCTGGCTGCAACCTGAACCTTGATCTGCCTGCGCGCATGGCGGCGGCGGAACGATCGTGGCCGCACTGGGCGAGCCGGCGGCCGGTGCCGCCACCACGGCCTTGGGCAATTGGGCCCCGGCCGTCTGCCCGCCGGGCGGCGCCGGCACGATGGGACCGATTGGCTGTGGCAATTCAGGCGCTGCCGGTGTCGGCTGCGCCATGACCTGCTGGCGTGGGATCCGAGGCGCCGGCTTGGCCGCCTCCGGTGGCGACGTCACAGTGCCGAACCGGGTGGCGCCGAGCGGGTAGATCGGATGACCGGACTTGCCGATCGTCTCGTCCGGCGCCGGCGCATTGCCGTAGGGGTTCCAGTTGCGCGTCTTGAAGGACGCGGAAATCGTGTAGCCATACATGATGTCGAGCAGATGCTGCTCGGAGGCATTCTGGTCGCAGAGCCGCAACCGCACCTGGACGGAGCCCTTGTTGCCGATCAAGGTCTGGGTGGAACCGGTGGAGGTGATGCGTTGCCAGCCATAGAGGCAGGTGTCGCCAGAGGCGGTGCGGCCGACGGCGTAGCCAAAGGGGCCATACTTGTTCTGCACATAGAAAGGCGAGCGTTGCATGCGGATGCCGGGCAGCAACTGCCGCATCTCGGAGCCGACATCGCCGATCGGCAGATAGCCGTCGCGCAGCCTCGCCTCGCCTGCCAGAGAAGCATCGACCGGGCCGAACATCTGCACCCGAAGCATGTTCTGGCCGGGTGTGCGGGCCGAGGTCGACAACAGGATGTCCTGCTGCGTGGCGTTGGCGAAGCGGCTTTCCAGCACAGCCGTAACGGCAGGCCCGCTCGGGGCGGGATATGCGAAGGCGGTTTCGGAAGACACCATGCTGGTGCCCGTGGAATTCGTCAAAGGTGGCGGGCTCGCACAGCTGGCGAGCAACGCAACGAGCCCAAGTGGTCGCAAAGCGGCTTGCAACCGGCAGGTTCGGTCACGGTCAACACAGATTTGGCGGGCTTCGGCAAAGACCATGCGCGCGAAGCTAAGAGATTCGCCTTGATTAACGAAGGATAAATCCCGATTGCGCGAGCGGCCCGGGCAAGAAAAGCATGGCTTGAGTCAAAACAGCCACGATCGGCAAGTTCGCCGTGCCGCAGTCAGACCAGTTCAACCGGCGGACCCGCGGCTTTCTTGCCATTCTCCAGTCGGCGCGCGGCGAGCGCGGCAGCGCCATCGCCTTGAAGCACATCTCGCACCACGGAACACGGTTGATCATGCTCGCCGGCAAAGTCGTGTTTACGATATCCGAAGCTTCATGCTGCGAGATGCCGGCCGGTCCGGTACTATTAGGTGGGGTAGATTTCATTGAGCTCGACATGAACAATGCGACGCGCATGCCGTGGGTGGACACGGCAAAAGGCCTTTCGATCATTCTCGTGGTGATGATGTATGCCGCCTACAACACCGGTGAATATACCGGCGGCGTCGGCTTCCTGCATTATGTCATCGGCTTCGCGACGCCTTTCCGCATGCCGGAGTTCTTCCTGATCTCGGGCCTGTTCCTGTCGCAGGTGATCGACCGGCCGTTGCGGCGCTATGTCGACCGGCGCGTCGTCCACTACCTCTATTTCTACGTTCTCTGGGCGATCATCTCGATCGGGCTGAAGATCGGCATCTACAGCCGCGACCTCGACCAGATGCTGCACGACCTCGCCTGGGCTGTCGTCGAACCTTATGGCGTGTTGTGGTTCATCTACATGCTGGCGGTGTTCGGCATCGTCATACGCCTGCTGCGCGAGCTTCGCGCGCCGCACTGGGTCGTCATCCCGATCGCCGCCGGTCTGCAGATGTGGGCGCCGCGCCCGGACAGCTACGCGCTCGAGCAGTTCGCCGCCTATTTCGTCTTCTTCTATGTCGGCTTCGTCATCGCACCGCTGGTGTTCCGGCTGGTCGCGTGGACGCAGGAACGCCCGGCGCTGGCCGTTGCCGGCCTGCTCGCCTGGGCGGTCGTGAACGGCCTGCTCGTCTACTCGCCCGGCTATTCCGTGCAGCCGACTGAAACGCAGATGGGCTTCGCGGCATGGCCGCCGCTGCATCTCGCACTTGCCGTCGCCGGCGCGCTGGCGCTCTGCGTGCTGGGCGGCTTCCTGTCGAAATTCGCCTCCATGGAGTGGCTGCGCTGGCTGGGCGAGCATTCGCTGGTCGTCTATGTCGCCTTCACCATCCCGATGTCGCTGTTCCGGGGCGCCGCGCTCTCCAGCGGGCTGTTGACCGACACCGGCTGGCTGA
>JBFLWR010000157.1:5425-8627 GCA_040755925.1 Pseudomonadota bacterium | reverse complement strand
CCGGGGGTGGTGTATCCGGACGGCACCGAAGCAGGCCTCGACTTCACGCTCAGGCTGCGCTTCGAGCTCGACCTCTACGCCAACATCCGTCCGATCAGGCTATTCGAGGGCGTGCAAAGCCCACTGGTCGGCGTGAAGGCCGGTGACATCGACTACATCATCCTGCGCGAGAACAGCGAAGGGCTCTATGCCGCGCGCGGGGCAGGGGCGCTGCTGCGCGGCGAGGTGGCGGTCGACACTCTGGTGCAGACCCGAGCCGGCATCGAGCGCATCGTGCGCAAGGCCTTCGAGCTGGCGCGCCAGTCGAGCGGCGCGCCCCGCGACGGCGTGCGCCGGGTCACCTGTTGCGACAAGGCCAATGTGCTGCGCAGCTATGCCTTCTTCCGCTCGGTTTTCGACGATGTGGCGAAGGATTATCCCGACATCGCCGCCGAACATGCGCTCGTCGACGCCATGGCCATGTATCTCGTGCTGAAGCCCGGCCACTTCAACGTGGTCGTCAGCGAGAACATGTTCGGCGACATCCTGTCCGATCTCGCCGCCGCCACGGTCGGCGGCATGGGCATGGCGCCGTCGGCCGAGATCGGCGACGCCAACGGCTTCTTCCAGGCCGCGCACGGCTCGGCACCGGACATTGCCGGCAAGGGAATTGCAAACCCCTACGGGACGATCCTGTCGGCGGCTGCCATGCTCGACTGGCTCGGGCGTGGACATGACGACGGCAGGCTGCGGCGAGCCGCCGGGCAAATCCGCCGCGTGACGGAAGCCTGCCTGGCGAGCGGACTGCTCAGCGCCGACCTGAAGGGAAAGTCATCGACCGCCGAGATCACCGGAACCCTCCGCGATCGGCTCGCGGCCGCTGCCTGATGCGATGGGGCGGTTCGATCGCAAGGTGTCGGTGGAGGATTTTCGCCAGCTGGCACGCGGCCGGTTGCCGAAATCCGTCTTCGAGTTCGTCGATGGAGGGGCAGGGCAGGAGCTGACCTTGCGGGACAACCGCGCGGGCTTCGACCGTATCCGGTTGCTGCCCCGCATCCTGACCGATGTGTCCGAGCCGGATCTGACCACCTCGATATGGTCGAAGACCTATCCGACGCCGCTGGTGATCAGCCCGATGGGATCGTGCGCGCTTGTCCGCCCCGGCGCCGATATAGCCATCGCGGCGGCGGCGGCGGCGCGCGGCATTCCCTACACCCTGTCGACCATGGCGACCACGAGCGTCGAGCGCATGGCAAGGGCCGTCCAGGGACCGCTGTGGTTCCAGCTCTACGTGCTCAAGGATTTCGATTTCAATCGCCGGCTGGTGCGCCAGGCGGAAGAGTTCGGTTATTCGGCGCTCGTCGTCACTGTCGATCTCCAGACGGGCGGCAAGAGAGAAAGGGATCTCAGGAACGGCATATCGATCCCGTTAAGGCCCTCCTTGCGGCATGTGGTCGAAGGGATCGCGCACCCGGGATGGTCGCTTCGTCTGCTTGCCGGCGGCTTGCCGCAATTCGAGAATGTGCGCGGCTATCTGGGTGACACCAGCGCGGGATTGACGATCGCCGCGCGCGTCGGCGGCAATCTCCATGCCGGCTTCGATTGGAATGACTTCCGCGCGATCCGTGACTGGTGGAAGGGGCCACTCATCGTCAAGGGCGTTCTGCACCCGGCTGATGCGGCGAGGCTCGTTGCGGAGGGCGCGGACGGCATCTGGGTATCCAATCATGGCGGCCGTCAGCTCGACGGCGCGTCTTCGAGCATAGACGCCGTGACCGCTGTACGGGAGGCTACAGGCGATCAGGTCCCGATCCTGATCGATTCCGGTATCCGCACGGGCATGGACATCATCAAGGCCAAGGCGCGTGGAGCGACGGCGGCCGCCATCGGGCGGGCGGCGCTGTTCGGCGCCGTCGAGGGGCAACCAGGCGTGGAGCGGGTCCTGGATATCCTGCTCGACGAAATCGCAACCGGCCTGAAACTGTCCGGCGTGCCACGGTTTCAGGCGATCGGCCGAGACCTGATTTCTCCGGTCGCCGTGGGTTGACCGGATGCCAGTGGGGAGCACGGTCCTGTTGTGGCTGTCCTAGTGGGGAGCAGGTAGGTCAAAGCGGGCCTGGGATCGCGGCCCCGACACTGAAAGTGAAGGCCAGGACCCGCGTCGCCCCGGGGTCCAACTCGCACCGGAAGCTGACGCTGTACCATTTCGTGGCGTGGAAGGCAGCTCTCGGGACGTCAATGACATTGCCCTCCTTCAAGAGCACAAGTGGCAGCAGGTCGGGAAAATAGGAAGCGTTCACCAATTCCTGCAGCAAGGCGCTGGCGCAAAGTTTCGCGCCTCGCTGATCGCGAGGCACGTCGGCCATCGATGTGGTAGCCAGCGCATCGCCGGTGGCGCCTTGC
This sequence comes from Pseudomonadota bacterium, assembly GCA_040755925.1. Lineage (GTDB taxonomy): Bacteria > Pseudomonadota > Alphaproteobacteria > Rhizobiales > Rhizobiaceae > Mesorhizobium. Next base: position 6,245 of record JBFLWR010000157.1, on the reverse strand, counting down.
GAGTAGAGCTTGCGGACACCAGGAAGACCTGAATAGCCCTGCGATTTGGCGGCAGCGCTCCTTGTGCCTTCGCTTCCAGCCGGGTTCTTTGCGGGGCTGGGCTGGGGCGCATTCGCGGGTCTTGGCTGCGGCGCCTTGGCCGAGGTGGGAAGCTCGACCTCGCCGTCGCCGCCAGCAGAAGTCAATGGCGGCGGCGCTGGGGCCGTCTGCTTGCCAGCCTCCTGCGCTCCCGCCTGTTTGTCTGCTTCCTGCTTATCCGTGCCCTGGGCTGAAGTTGCCTGCTTTTCTTCGTGCGTAGATTCAGCGTCCTTCGTGGCGGCTGCCGGGTTCTCGCCGGCCTTGGTGGGATCCGCCCGCTCGCCCCCGTCCGCCGATGGCGCCTTGGGGTTGTCATCCTTCGCCTGCGCCGGCGTACTGTCCTGGGCGCTGTATCCATCCAAGGATTTCTTGGGGCCGGCATCCTTGTCGCCGAACTGGAAAACAGGCTTCAGGATCTCGATCGGTGACGGCTTGCGCGGCTGCTCGGGTGGAGGCGGCTTTTCAGCGGCCTTCTCAGGTGGGTTTTCCACCTTAGGTTCCGGCGGTTTTTTGGCCTTGTTCTCCTTGGGAGGTGGCGCAGGAGCAGGTTTTGGCTTGGGCTGCTCGGGTGGCGGCACGAGCGCGACATTGACTGCTTGCTCCTGCTGCGGCTGCCCGGCCTGTTGCGGCAGGCCGAAGACCAAGAGCGCGGCGATGAGCACATGCAGCATCACCGATGCGGGTAGCGCCCACGGCAAATTCCAGCGCCGCTTGCGTGTTTCGTCCTTCATCCTGACTGATC
>JBFLWR010000157.1:0-5415 GCA_040755925.1 Pseudomonadota bacterium | reverse complement strand
AGCGGCGGCGGCAAGCATCGACTTCTTGATGTCGGGCTACAAATCCGCGACGGTGCCGCGCTTTTCCCTGATGCGTCATGCCCACGATTGGCCGGTGCGACGCACCGCGAGCGGCGTTCTTCCAGTTCCAAACCGTCGCCCTGTTTCCGAGAATGGCTCGCCTGCGGACCCAAGGGGAAACTAAGCCGAAGCAGCCTGCCACTTCGGTTTCGGCGAAGCAAAGGACAGAAAAAGACTTCTTTTTGCGATCCAGCCCGGATGCTCTCTTACCGCACCTAGAACATGCAAGGCCCGCCTGGGAGGCAACGCATAACAAGAGAGCGGCTGCCGAAACCATTGGCATACGCCACTCAAACAAGGCCGATGCCAACAACACCGATAGGGGAACCACGACAATGAAGACATTCCGGAATTGCCTGTTGACCGCGGTCAGCGCAGGCCTGCTTGGCCTGGGGCTCTCCGCGCCTGCCAATGCGGGCAACATTCGCCTGGGCATGACGACCTGGGTTGGCTACGGGCCGCTGTTCCTGGCCCGCGACCTCGGTTACTTCAAGGAAGCCGGCGTCGATGTCGATCTCAAGATCATAGAAGAATCGGCGCTTTACATGGCGGCGGTTGCCGGCGGCGATCTCGATGGCGCAGCTTCCACCGTGGACGAGCTGATGAAATATCGCTCGGACGAACTCTGCTTCAAATATGTGCTGGCGCTCGACGACAGCCACGGCGGAGATGGCGTCGTCACGCAGGCCGATGTCAAGTCGCTCAAGGACCTGAAGGGCCAGCAGGTGGCCTTGAACGAAGGCTCGATTTCCGAATTCTGGTTCAACGTGCTCCTGAAGAAGGAAGGCTTGACCGAGAACGACGTCACCATCACCAACATGACCGCCGACGACGCCGCGACGGCCTTCATAGCCGGCCAGGTTCCCGCCGCCGTGACCTGGGAGCCGCACCTGACCGAGGTCCGCAAAGGCGGGAAGGGCAAGGTGCTGATCGATTCCACCACCACTCCGGGCCTGATCGTCGATGTGATCGCGCTCAAATGCGACCTGATCGAAAAGCATCCCGAGGATGTGAAGGCCCTCATCAAGGGCTATTACAAGGCGGTCGAATACATCAAGGCCAATCCCGAAAAGGCCTATGAGATCATGGCCAAGGGCATTGGCGGCTACCTCGAGAAGCCCGAGGATTTCGCGGCCGGCGCCAAGGGTGTGCGCTACTACGACCGCGACCGCAATCTGGAGTTCTTCGGCACGCCGCAGAAGAGCGAGGCGGCAGACCTGGTGAATTTCGCGCAGGACATCTGGGGCAAGGCCGGCAAGCTCAAGATGACGATCGACGCGAAAACCATTCTCGACACCGATTTCATCAAGGAACAGTGAGCTTTCGAGATCGCGGGGTCGGCCCATCCGGGCCGGCCCCGTTTTATCGACAGCCTGAATTCGCGCTTTAAATCACGGAGGCCATCCGATGGCACAGAGGCGGACGGCGTGGACGCGCCTGACGACCCCATTCGCCAACATTCCCGCCAGCACGGCGACAACGCTCGCGCTGGCGATGTGGGTGGTCGTGATCGGCGGCTGGGCTTTGCTGTCCTATGGACGAGTCGTGCCCAACATGTTCCTGCCCACGCCAGGCACGGTGCTGCAGACGACCTACCGCATGGGCCTGGATGGCAGCCTCTTCTATCATACCTTGACCAGCGCCAAGGTGGTGCTTCTCGGCTTCGTCGTCTCATCGGTGATCGCCGTGCCGCTCGGATTGTGGATGGGCACCTACCGGGCGGTTCAGGCGCCGCTGGAGCCGCTGGTCAACTTTATCCGCTACCTGCCCGTGACCTCGTTCGTGCCGCTGTTCATCCTGTGGATCGGCATCGGCATCGAACAGCGTATTGCGGTGATCTTCTTCGGCACCTTCTTCCAGCAACTGGTGATGATCTCCGATTGCGCGCGCGGCGTATCGAGGGACCTGGTGAACGCCTCCTACACCTTGGGCACGAAGCGCAGGGAAGCCGTGTGGCACGTCATCTTCCCCGCCGCGCTGCCAGCGATCCTCGACACGCTTCGCGTCACCATGGGCTGGGCCTGGACCTACCTGGTGGTGGCCGAGCTCGTCGCCGCGTCGAGCGGCCTTGGCTACATCAGCCTCAAGGCGATGCGCGGCTTCCAGGTCGATGTGATCTTCATGGCGATCGCCGCGATCGGGCTTCTGGGTCTCATCACCGACACGGCATTCCGCATCCTGCGGGCAAAGGTGGCGCCATGGGCACCCTGATTTTGAACGCAACCTCACAAACGGCAGCCGGATCAAGGATGGCAATGACCGAATCCACCAAGGCAATCAATCCGGCCGCCACGGCTTCGATGGCCGGCGACCCGCGTTCGGCCGGCATCACGATGGCCATCGAAGACGTGACATTGCGTTACGGCGAGGCCAATGGCGTGCTGGCGCTGGACGATGTCTCCTTGAAGGTGGCGAAGAACGAATTCTGCGTCATCGTCGGTCCTTCCGGCTGCGGCAAATCGAGCCTGCTCTATCTCGCCGCCGGCCTCAATGACGCGACCTCGGGCGTCATCAAGGTGGATGGCAGGGAAGTGATCGAGCCAGGTCCCGACAGGGGCATGGTGTTCCAAAGCTACACTCTGTTCCCATGGCTGACGGTGCGCGCCAACATCGAATACGGCCCGAAGCGCAAGGGCTTGCCGGCGGAGCAGCGCAGGCAGATCGTCAACCAGTATCTCAACGAAGTCGGCCTGGCGCCGTTCGCGGACCACTATCCGGCGCAGCTGTCGGGCGGCATGAAGCAGCGCGTGGCGATCGCGCGCGCGCTCGCGAACGACCCGGCCGTGCTGCTGATGGACGAGCCTTTCGGCGCCCTCGACAGCCAGACGCGCGGCACCATGCAGAAGCTGCTTCTGCGCGTCTGGGAGCGGCAGCAGAAGACGGTGCTGTTCGTCACCCACGACATCGACGAGGCATTGGTTCTGGGCGACCGGGTGCTGGTGATGACCGCCCGGCCCGGCAAGATCAAAGCCGAGATCAAGGTCGACATTCCGCGGCCGCGCTCGATGGACGTGATCCTCGAACCCGACTTCATCGCGCTCAAGCGCCGCATCCTCGGCCTCCTGCACGACGAGATCGACGAGGATCACTGACCCCCAGGTACAGCGACGGGTTCTGGCGGTTTCGGAGCAGAAGAAGCCGCCTTCGCCGTGCAGGGCGATGGCTGCTGGAACAGCCGACGCAAGCAGCTCCGAACTTTCACGGACCGTGAAGGTCAGCCCAGGATCATCTCCGAAGCTTTCTGTCCGATCATCATGCTCGGCGCATTCGTGTTGCCGCCGATCAGCTTCGGCATGATGGAGGCATCTGCCACCCGCAGGCCGTCGATGCCTCGCACCTTCAGCGTAGCCGGATCGACGACAGACATCCGATCCGTACCCATCTTGCAGGTTCCCACCGGATGGTAGACGGTCAGGGCTTCGGCTCGCAGATAGGCGAGGATATCGTCGTCGCTACGGACATCCTTGCCCGGCAGCATTTCCTTGCCCCGCACCTCGTCGAACTCCGATGCGGCAAGGATGCTGCGCGCGATCTTGATGCCTTCGACCAGCACCTTGGCGTCTTCCTCATCCGTGAAGAAGCGGTGGTCGATGAGGACGTCCCGGCGGGAACTATCCCGCGACAGGGTGATCTCGCCCACACTTTTCGGCCGCAGCACGCAGGTGTGGATCGCGTAGCCATGACCATACTCGATGAGCCTGCCGCGATGGCTACGGTAGCCCGGGACGAAATGGAACTGGATGTCGGGAAGACCGTTCGCATACCTGGTTTTCGCGAAGCCGCCGGCCTCGACATAATTGGTGGCGAGCATGCCCCTGCGGCGCGCGAAATACTGGAAGGGCGCGGCGGCAATGCGGGGCAGGTTGGCAAGCGACAGACCGAGCGTCCTGGTGCTGCTGGAGCGCACGGTGATCATGCCGTCGACGTGGTCCTGCAAGTTCTTGCCGACCCCGGGCAGGTCCAGAACAGGCGTTATGCCGATCTTTAAGAGTTCGCTCGCCGGGCCGATGCCCGACGCCATCAGGATCCTGGGCGAGTTGATGGCGCCGGCCGAGAGCACGACCTCGCGGTTGGCCGTCAGCAGCTTTTGCCGACCTTCATGCTGGACGCGCATGCCCGTCGCGCGTCCCCCAGCAATGACAAGGTCGATCACCTCGCATTCGCTGACCAGCGTCAGGTTCCTGCGTTCGAGGACCGGGCGCATGAAGGCGCTGAAGCTGCTGAAGCGTTGCCCACGATCCTGGGTGACGTTGTAGATTCCGAGACCGAACTGGCTCTCGGCATTGAAGTCGGCGTTGGCGGGCAGGCCAGCATGTTCGCCGGCCCTGACGAACATGCCGGAAAGCGCATTCGGGTCGCGTGGGTTGTCGACGAGCAATTCTCCGTCCGCGCCGTGATAGCGCGCGTCTTGGCCGACCAGGTTGCGCTCGAGCTTCCTGAACACGGGCAGCACATCGCGATAAGCCCAGCCTGAACAGCCGAGTTCAGCCCACTCGTCGTAATCCTCGGCGGCGCCGCGGATATAGACCATCGAGTTGATCGAGCTCGATCCGCCAAGCGCCTTGCCGCGATTGACGGGAATCCTGCGGCCGTTGAGATGGGGCTGCGGCACGCCGACAAAGCAATAATCATAGTTCGGATTGCCGTAGAGCGAGAGAATGCCCGCCGGCACCTTGACCCGCAGGCTGTTGTCGCTGCCGCCGGCCTCGATCAGGCACACCCTGACCGACGGATCGGCGCTCTGCCTGTTGGCGACAACACAACCGGCGGAACCCGCGCCGACGACGATGTAGTCAAATTCCGTCGCTTCCATGTCGCCCCCAGACGCGGTTTCAAGTCGTGGATTCTTCCCAGACCGATTTTCCGCCAACGATCGTCTTCAGCACCCTGATGTCCGCGAGCGTGTCCGGCTCGACCTTCAGCGGATCATCGGAAAGGACGATGAAGTCGGCGAGCTTCCCCGCGGCCAGACTGCCCTCATCGTTTTCGCGATGGCCGGCAAAGGCTGCCCCCAGCGTATAGCCATGCAGCGCCTGCGCGACGGTGATCCTCTGCTCAGGAACCCAGCCGGTTTCCGGCTGGTGGTCCCGGCTTTGACGCAACACCGAATTGCGTATGCCGACGAGCGGGTTGAGGTCGATGATGGGCCAATCGGTCCCGAAGGCGACGGCGCCCTCGGCCTCAAGGATGGAACGAACGGGAAAGGCGCGCGGCAGGGATTCGGAGCCGACACGCGCTTCCCAGAGCCCCTCCATTCCGAGCCACTGATCGCGCGGATAGATCATGGCGGGCTGGAAGCTGGCTATCGCGCCTATCCGGGCAAAACGCTCGATGTCGCGCGCGGTCGGTATTTCG
>JBFLWR010000156.1:0-19016 GCA_040755925.1 Pseudomonadota bacterium | reverse complement strand
CCTTGCGGGAGAAGGGGGCCGCGAAGCGGCCGGATGAGGGGTGTTGGAAGGATCTCGTCGCAGCGCAATTAAGCGCCCGAGATTCCTTCAATCTTCGAGGCCGCACTCCGCTGGAGCACCCCTCATCCGTCTCTGCACTGCGCGCCGATCCACCTTCTCCCGCAAGGGGAGAAGGGGAAAGTCTTACACGTCAGCCTTGAAGGTCTGCTTCTGCTGGCCCATGCCCTCGATGCCGAGCTCGACGACGTCGCCGGCCTTCAGGAACACCGGCGGCTTCATGCCGAGGCCGACGCCGGGCGGCGTGCCGGTAGAGATGATGTCGCCGGGATGCAGCGACATGAACTGGCTGAGATACGAAACCAGGTGCTTGACGCCGTAGACCATGGTCTTGGTCGAGCCGTTCTGCATGGTCTTTCCGTTGACGGTCAGCCACATTTTCAGGTTCTGCGGATCGGCGATCTCATCCTTGGTCACCAGCCACGGGCCGATCGGGCCGAAGGTGTCGCAGGACTTGCCCTTGGTCCACTGGCCCTGCCGCTCGGTCTGGAAACCGCGCTCCGACACGTCGTGCGCGACACAGTAGCCGGCGACATAATCCAGCGCCTCGTCTTCCGAGACATATTTGGCGGTCTTGCCGATGACGACGCCGAGTTCGACTTCCCAGTCGGTCTTGACCGAGCCGCGCGGGATCAGCACGTCATCATCCGGGCCGACGATTGCCGAGCTTGCCTTCATGAAGATGATCGGCTCCGACGGCACGGTGGCGCCGGTTTCGGCGGCGTGGTCGGAATAGTTGAGGCCGATGCAGATGAATTTTCCCGTGCCGGCGACGCAAGCGCCCATGCGCGGCTTGCCGGAGACCGCCGGCAGCGATTTCGGATCGAGCTTCGAAAGCATTTCCAGCGCGGCCGGATGGAGCGTCGTGCCCGCGATATCAGCGACATGAGCCGAAAGATCGCGGATCGTCCCGTCCGCATCGAGCAGGCCGGGCCGTTCGCTTCCCGCCTCGCCATAGCGCAGCAACTTCATCTTCTTTCTCCACCTTGCGGCCAGCGGCCGTTTTTGCAAACTCTTCGCCCAGGACGACGGCTTACTTTCGAAACCGGGCGGACCGTAGCCATCGAGCCTGTCCCCGGCAAGCCCGGATGCTCCCGATATAACGGGCCTCAGACGGACCAGCCGCCATCGATGTTGTAGGCCTGCCCCGACGTGTAGGTCGCGCCAGCCAGATAGACGGCAAGGTCGGCGATCTCCTCGGGCGTACCCAGGCGACCCATAGGCTGCCGAGCGATGAAGGCCGCGCGCGCAGCTTCGTAATCGCCCTGCGCATGCATGCGGTCCTGCAGCGACGGGCTTTCGACGGTGCCGGGGCAGATGGCGTTGCATCGGATGCCCCTGGTGACGTAATCGGCGGCGACCGCCTTGGTGAGGCCGACGACCGCCGCCTTGGTCAGGCCATAGACAAAGCGGTTCGGCACGCCTTTCTGCGAGCTCGCCAGCGACGCCATGTTGATGATCGAACCATCGCCGCGCTCCAGCATGCCGGGCAGCACGGCGCGGATGGTGCGGATCATCGAACGGACATTGAGGTTCAAAGCGAAATCGAGATCCTCGTCCTTCATTTCGAGGATCGATCCTGCATGGACGAAGCCGGCGCAGTTGAACAGCACGTCGACCGGGCCGATCTCGGCAAAGGCCGCGGTAACGGCCGCGTCGCTCAGGACATCGAGCCTGCGCGTCCTGATGCCCGGCGTCTTGCCTAGCTCGGCGAGCAGCGGCTCGTTGATGTCGGTGGCATGAACGGTGGCGCCAGCCCTGGCGAAGGCCAGCGCGCTCGCACGTCCGATGCCCTGGGCCGCCGCAGTGACGACGACCACCTTGCCTGCCAGATCCGCCATTCTCTCTCTCCTCGCCCGCCGGTTCGTCCGCCTTTATCGAGCGTCCGCCGCCGCGTCGTGTGCCAGACGGCCACCATCATGCGGCCTATACCGCAGGCTTCACAGATAAAGATGTTTTTTCTCGTTAAAGAGCAGACACGCGAGCGTCAAGCCCGAATGCGATCACCTTCGCGACAATGGACCAAGCGGCTACGGCGCCCGCCTGAAGCCGCCGCGCTTCTGCCGAAGCGCTTTAGTCGCCGTAGGGCACCCAGACGTTCTTGACCTCGATGGCGCGGCGCAGGAAGGCCTCGCCGGCTGCCTCGCTAGACGCCCAGTCAAGGCTGCGGCCATTGCCGGTCCAGACGCGCTTGAGATTGCCGATGGAGTCGGCTTCCGCCTTGGCGCAGGTGTCGGCATCGGCGAACACCCAGAGCCCGTCGACATCGTCATGCTTGGCCAGCACGCCGCTGAGCTCGGCGCTGCGACCGGTGACGATGTTGATGGCGCCGGCCGGAATGTCGGAATACTCGATGACCTGATAGAGGTCGGTGGCTAAAAGCGGGTTCCGCTCGGACGGAACGGCCACCACCGTGTTGCCCATGGCGAGCGCCGGCGCGACCAGCGAAACGAAGTTGAGCAGCGGCTGGTTGTCCGGCGCGACGATGCCGACGACGCCTACCGGTTCATGCAGCGCAAGCGTCACCACGCGCGCCGGTGGCTGATGGACGCGGCCCTCGAACTTGTCGGCAAGGCCGGCATAGAGGAACAGCCGCTCGATCGAGAGCTCGACCTCCTCGCGCGCGGCCTTGGCGGCAACACCGGTGAGTTGCACGAGGCGCGCGGCGAACTCGTCGGCGCGTCCGGACAGGTTTTCGGCGAAATAGTAAAGCACCTGGCTACGGTTATAGGCCGTGGCATCCGGCCAGGCCTTGCAGGCGCGCGCGGCGGCGACGGCGTCGCGGATGTCCTTGCGGCTGCCGAGACCGACCTCGCCGGCAAGCTTGCCCTTGGCGGTCACAATGCCAAGCGAGTAGTTGCCGTCCGGGCGTACCTGCTTGCCGCCGATGAACAGCTTTGCCGTGCGGTCGATCGCCATGCCGTCAGCCTGCTCGACCGGCTGGGCCGAGCCGGCCGCGGCCGGCTTGATGACCGCGCCGACGGGGAGCTTCGCCGCGAGATACTCGAACATGCCTTCGCGGCCTCCCTCGCGGCCGAATCCGCTTTCGCGGTAGCCGCCGAAGCCGCAGGCGGCGTCGAACATGTTGGTGCCATTGACCCAGACCACACCGGCCTTCAGTTGCGGCGCGACGTGCAGAGCGAGATTGACGTTCTCGCTCCACACCGAGGCGGCAAGACCGTAGCGCGTGTTGTTGGCAAGCTCGATCGCTTCCTCGGTGTTGCGGAAGCTCATGGTCGCCAAGACCGGTCCAAACACCTCCTCCTGCGCCAGGATATTAGCCGGCGAAACACTGGTCGCGAGCGTCGGCAGGTGGTAATAGCCGGAGGATGGCAGAGTGGCGTCCGGCTGCCAGCATGTGGCGCCCTGCTTGGCGCCTTCGGCGATCAAGCCCTTCACCCGATCGAGCTGCGTCAAGTCGACGAGCGGGCCGATGTCGGTGTTCTTGTCGAGCGGGCTGCCGACGCGCAGCCGGCTCATCCTCACCTTGACCTTGGCGATGAACGCTTCGGCGATGCCTTCCTGCACCAGTAGCCGCGAGCCGGCGCAGCAGACCTGGCCCTGGTTGAACCAGATGCCATCGACGAGGCCCTCGACCGCGCTGTCGAGGTCGGCATCCTCGAAGACGATGAAGGCCGACTTGCCGCCGAGCTCCAGCGACAGCTTCTTGCCCGACCCGGCGGTCGCCTTGCGGATGATCTTGCCGACTTCCGAGGAGCCGGTGAAGGCGATCTTCTGGACGCCCGGATGGTTGACGATCGCAGCCCCCGCCTCAGGTCCTCCCTGGACGATGTTGACGACGCCTTTCGGCACACCGGCGCGCTCGCAGATCTCGGCGAACAGGATGGCGGTGAGCGGCGTGAATTCGGCCGGCTTCAGCACAACCGTGCAGCCGGCGGCAAGCGCGGGCGCGATCTTCCAGGCCAGCATCAGCAGCGGGAAATTCCACGGAATGACCTGGCCGACGACGCCGACCGGTTTGTGGTCGGGAAAATCCTTCTCCAGCGACTGCGCCCATCCGGCATGATGGATGAAATGACGGATCGCCAGCGGCACGTCGATGTCGCGGCTTTCACGGATCGGCTTGCCGTTGTCGATCGATTCCAGCACCGCGAACAGGCGTTGATGGCGCTGCATGGCGCGACCGATGGCGTAGAGCACTTTCGCCCTGGCATAGCCGGAGCTTGCGCTCCACTTGGGCAGCGCCTTGGCGGCCGCGGCAACCGCGGCGTCGATATCGGCGGCGCCGGCATCCGAGATCTTCGCGAGCAGCTTGCCCGAGGACGGCTCGCTGGTCCCGAAAGTCTTGCCGCTCGCCGCCGCCTTCCAAGCGCCGTCAATGAACAGAGCTTTCGCGAAATCGCGACCGGCCAGCCAGGCATCGGCCTCGTTGCGGGCTTCGGGCGCCGGGCCGTATTCCATGGCGTGATAGCGTTCGAGGATGTTCATGGGGCGCTCCGGATATTTGTCTTGGCAGGCGCTCCTTCGCGCCCCCCTCTGTCCTGCCGGACATCTCCCCCATAAGGGGAGAGATCAGCTTACGCCATCGCGTGGCGATGGTTGGCCGAATAGTGGCCGGTCAAATGATGCTCGAGCTGGCGTTCGATGTCGGTGAGCAGGCTGGAGGCGCCGAAGCGGAACAACGTCGGCTCGAGCCACGGCCGGCCGAGTTCTTCCTTCATCAGCACCAGCCAGTCGAGCGAGACTTTAGCCGTCGAGATGCCGCCTGCCGGCTTGAAGCCGATCAGATAGCCGGTCTCCTCGAAATAGGCGCGGATAGCACGCACCATGGCGAGGCCGACGGGAAGCGTGGCGTTGACGCTTTCCTTGCCGGTAGAGGTCTTGATGAAATCGGCTCCCGCCATCATCGCCACCATCGAGGCCAGCATGACATTGCGCAGCGTGGCGAGGTCGCCAGTGCCGAGGATCACCTTGAGGTGGGCATCGCCGCAGGCGGCGCGCATGGCGACGATCTCGTTGAACAGTTCGCGCCACTTGGCGCCATAGACCAGGCCGCGTGGGATGACGACGTCGATCTCGTCGGCGCCGTCGCGGACGGAAGCCTCGATCTCCTGCAAACGGGTCGAGAGGGGCGCAAGGCCGTGCGGAAAAGCGGTAGACACGGCGGCGACGTGGATGCCGGTGCCGCGCACGGCGTCGACCGCGGTAGCAACGAAGGGATGATAGACGCAGACGGCTGCCGGGCGGATGGTTTCTCCCGCAATGCCCAGGCCATCGACGATGTCCTTGCGCAGCGGGTTGATCGCCTTGGCGCAGAGCCGGCGCACGCGCTCGTCGGTGTCGTTGGAGTTGAGCGTGGTGAGGTCCATGCAGGCGATGGCGCGCAAGAGCCAGGCGGCCTGGTTGTCGGCCTTGATCGAGCGACGCTTGGTGAGCGTGGCGACGCGGCGCTCCAGCGCCGAGCGGTTGACGCTTCGCACCGATTCGAGAAAGCCGAGATCGAGCTTCATGCCGGGATTGCGGGCAATGCCGTGGTCCGAGGGCACCGGCGTGTTGGCGGCGGCGCGCGCCGGCAGGGGCATAACCTTGGATGCGCCGGCGCCTGCGCCAGCCTCGCGGATCGTGCTGCTCATCTGCTGCCCTTTCTCATTCGGGCGATACTTACACGATCGTCGGTATCGAAGCCACTCGCCCGTGGCAGCCGGTTTTCGGCCTACTCAGCCGCCAGCTTGCGCCGGGGCTCGGCGACTTCAACTTCCACGGGCGCGGGCTCGGCATCGTCCTGCCGATGTTTGCCGAACGAGGTGAGCCAATGCGAAAGATCGTCGAGGTAGAGATAGATCACTGGCGTGGTAAAGAGCGTCAGGGCCTGGCTGACAAGAAGCCCGCCGAACATCGTGTAGCCCAGCGGCTGGCGAATCTCCGACCCGGTGCCGTTCTCAAGCATCAGCGGCAGCGCTCCCAGCATGGTAACCATGGTCGTCATCATGATGGGCCGGAACCGCATCAGGCAGGCCTGGCGGATCGACTCCAGGGAACTGAGCCCCTCGCCCCTTTCGGCCGCGATGGCGAAATCGACCATCATGATGCCGTTCTTCTTCACGATGCCGATGAGCAGGATGACGCCGATCAGGCCTATCAGGTTGAACTCCATGTGGAAGAGCAGCAGCGTCCCGAAGGCGCCTAACCCGGCCGACGGCAACGTCGATAGAATGGTCAACGGGTGGATGTAGCTCTCGTAGAGGATGCCGAGGATGAGGTAGACCACGACCAGGGCGCCCAGGATGAGCAGCGGCACCGAAGACAGCGACTGCTCGAACGCCTGCGCCGTTCCGGTGTACATGGTCTGGATCGTCGCGGGCAGACGCATCTCGGCCGCGGCCTTGTCGATCGCGGCGGTGGCCTGGCCCAACGCAACGTTGGGCGCCAGGTTGAAGCTGATCGTCACCGAGGGGAACTGGCCTTCGTGGTTGATGATCAGCGGCTGCACCGGCGCCGTCGTCCACCTGGCGATGGCCGAGAGCGGCACCTGCGAACCGCTCGACGTCGTCATATAGATCTGGTTGAGCGCCTTGAGGTCGCCACGCAGCGACGGCAGCACCTCCATGATCACGTCATAGGTCGAGAGCTGGGTAAAATACTGCGCGATCTGGCGCTGCCCGAAGGCGTCGTTGAGCGTGTTGTCGACGTCGTTGGCGGTCAGGCCATAGCGAGCGGCCTGGTCGCGATCGACCTGCAGCGTCAGCGTCGTGCCTGAACTCATCTGGTCGGTCGTCACGGCCGTCAATTGAGGCAGCCGCTGCAAGGCGCTCAACAGCTTGGGCGCCCATTGATCGAGCGCATCGACATCGCTGCTTTCAAGCACATATTGATACTGCGAGGCGGACAGCTTGCCGCCGACGCGCACGTCCTGCGAGGCCTGCATGATCAGGCGCGCGCCCTGCACGACCGAAAGCTTCGGCTGGAGCCGCCGGATCACCTGGTCGGCCGAAGCGTCGCGCTGGTCCCTAGGCTTCAGCTGGATGAACATGCGGCCTGTGTTCTGCGTGTTTCCGCTGCCGCCGGCCGATGCCGCGAAATGCGCGACCGCCGGATCCTTGATCACGATCGCGGCGAACTGCCTCATATAGGACTGCATCTGGGAGGCCGAAACATCCTGCCCGGCGAGTGCCTGCCCATACAGCATGCCGGTATCCTGCTGTGGGAAGAACCCGCTCGGGACGATCGTGAAGAGATAGCCGGTAAGCACCACACAGGCCACGAACACCAGCAATGTGATGAAGCGGTGCCGCAACGCCCGGTCGAGGCCGCGCTCGTAAGCGTTCAGCATCGCGTCGAAAAAGCGCTCGCTCCACTGATAGAGCTTGCCATGGTGCTCCTCGGCGGCCGGCTTTATGAACCGCGACGCCAGCATCGGCGTAAGCGTCAGCGAAACCAGGGCCGAGACCAGGATGGTCATGGCCAGGGTCATCGCGAACTCCTTGAACAGGCGACCGATGATGCCGCTCATCAGGAGCAACGGTATAAGCACCGCCACCAGCGAGATGCTGATCGAGATGATGGTGAAGCCGATCTCGCTGGAGCCTATGGTCGCGGCATCCATCGGCTTCTCGCCACGCTCGATGTGGCGCACGATGTTCTCCAGCATGACGATGGCATCGTCGACGACGAAGCCCACCGAGATCGTCAGCGCCATCAGCGACAGGTTGTCGATGCTGTATCCGGAAAACCACATCAGCCCGCACGCGCCGAAAAGGGCAAGCGGCACGGTGAAGGCGGGGATGGCCGTCGCCCAGACATTGCGCAGGAAGAGAAAGATAACCATCACGACGAGCCCGATGGTGAGCATCAGCGTGAACTGCACGTCGGCCACCGAAGCGCGGATGGTCTGGGTCCGATCGGAGAGCACCTGAACCTTCAGCGAAGCCGGCAAGGACGCGGTCAGCATCGGCATCTCCGCCTTGATCTTGTCGACCGTGTCGATGATGTTGGCGCCGGGTTCCTTGAATATGATGAGAACGACGCCGGGCGTCGTGTCGGCCCACGCCGCCTGGGTGTAGTCCTGCGCCGCGAGCACCGCTTGCCCGACATCCTTGACCCGCACCGGCGCCCCATCGCGATAGGCAACGATAGCATTGTTCCAGTCGCCGGCCGCAGTCATCTGGTCGTTGGAGAAGATGGTGAAGGACCGCACCTCTCCCTCGATATTGCCCTTGGGCAGGTCCACGGTGTTGTTCGACAACGGGGTGCGCAGGGCTTCCAGCGACAGGCCCCTTGCGGCGAGCTTGGCCGGGTCGAGCTGGACACGGATCGACGGTGTCTGCTGGCCGCCGACCAACACCTGGGCGACGCCGTTCACATGGCTGATCACCTGGGCGAGCTTGGTGTAGGTGTCATCGCTCACCGTCGTCAGCGGCAAGTCCGTCGAGGTCACCCCGATGACCATGATCGGGGAATCGGTGGGATTGACCTCCCGGTAGGTCGGAGGATTGGGCAGGGTCTTCGGCAGTTGGCCGCCGGCGGCGTTGATGGCCGACTGCACCAGCCCGGCTGCCGCCGCGATGTCGACGCTGAGATCGAACTGCAAGGTGATCTGGCTCGAACCGGACAGGCTGCTCGACGTCATTTCGGCAATGCCCGGGATCTGCGCGAACTGCGTCTCGAGCGGCTGGGTCACCGACGATGCCATGGTGATCGGATCGGCGCCCGGCAGGTTGGTGGATACCTGGATCGTCGGAAAGTCGACGCGCGGCATCGGCGCGACCGGCAGGTTGAAATAGGCAACCAGGCCGACGAACAGAACTCCCACCATCAAGAGCGACGTGGCTATGGGGTAGCGGATGAAAGGCGCGGAAACGCCGGTGGCTGCCATCAGCTTGCTCCTGTCGGCTGCGCTCCACCGGCAGGCGCAGCTCCGCCGCCGGAAACAGGCTGCGCATCGACGCTGGTGCCGTCGACCAGCCGATACTGACCGGTGGCCACGACGTGCTGCCCGGGGCTCAAGCCGTCGGTTACGACGGTGTTGCCGCCATCCGAGGGACCCGCCTTGATCGTCTGACGGTGGGCTTTGCCGTCATCGCCAACGACGTAAGCGAAGAGCCCGTCAGGGCCGTGCTGGACGGCTTCGTCGGGCACCACGATCGCCCCGGCGATCGTGCCGACGCGCATTCGCGTGTTGACGGAAAGGCCCGGCCACAACGCCTGATCCTGATTTGGAAAGGACGCCTTGAGCGAAATGGTTCCGGAGGCCTGGTCCACCTGGTTCTGCACGGCATCCAGCGTGCCGCTCGCCAGCACGGTCTTCATATCCGCGCCCAGCACGTCGATCGAAACCGGACCGGCCGCGAACGTCTTGTTGATGGTCGGAACCTGTTCCTGGGATTGCGTGAACGACACGTAGATCGGCTGGAGTTGCACCACGGTGAAGAGGCCGGAGCTTTGGTCGGCCTGCACTATGTTGCCCGGATCGATGGTCCGGAAGCTCGTCTTTCCGGCCAGCGGCGAGGTTATCTTCGTATAGTCGAGGTTGAGCTGAGCCGCCTCGATGGCGGCCTTGTCGCCTTCGATCTGGGCGGCGGTCGTGTTGACCACCGCTTGCTGGTTGTCGACATCCTGCTGGGTCTCGAAGGTCTTCTGCAGGAGCGTGGAAAGGCGCTTGAGGACGACCTGGGCGTTCTTCAGCGTCGCTTCGTCCTCAACCTGCTTGGCTTTGGCCTGATCGAGCGCCGCCTGGTACGGGGCCGGGTCGATCTCGGCGAGCAGGTCACCCTGCTTGACCATCTGACCCTGCTTGACCGGAACCTGGGTGACGACGCCGGTGACGCGGCTCGAGATGGTGACGCTGTTCAGCGGCGTGACCGTGCCGAGCCCGTAGAGGTAGAGCGGGAAATCGGCCTTCTGCACGGCAGCCACGGTGACCGGGACCTTCGGCGCCGGCTGTGCCGACTTGGCGGCCTCAGCGGCTTTCGCCTTCCCGTCGGCGTAGTAGTGCCATACGCCATAGCCGCCCGCCAACAAGAGCAATGCGGCCAGCATGACGATGCCGGGTGAGCGCCTGCGCTGGTTCCGCTCGGTCGTGCCATGCTGCGTCGTAGGAACCGTCATGCCGCCCAACTCGCTGACTAAAAATGTCGAGCCTTTTCAACGGTCGGAAGCTGCGATCGGCCAAGTCTCGACCGGCGGACAATAAAGCAGAAGGCTGCGGCGATCAGGTTACAATTCAGTCATGTAGCGCCGGCGCGTTCAAGGATGCGTGAGGTGTGCGTTGATCGCATCGTCGCGGCAAAGTTGTATTTTGCCCTATCCTGGCCTCGGCCCGGCCAGGAATTCGGGGCGTGCGGAACGGCGCCGGCACTGGCGCCGGGCCACTGCAGGTCTCGTTTGCCTCGCCGATACAGTCATCGTTTCATCGAAACGCTGACCGCTCATCGTTTGATATTTTAGCGGGCAGAAGCCGCTTGGAACGACGGCAAGCCGCTGCGTGTGGCGCCTTAGCCGACGAAGGCGCGCTCGACGACGAAGCTGGCCGGATGGCTGAGCGAGCCTTCTTGGAAACCCAGGGTTTCTGCCAGTTCCTTGACGTCCTTGAGCATGTGCATCGAGCCGCAGATCATGATGCGGTCGGTCTCGGGATTGAGCTTTTCGACGCCGAGATCGCTGTAGAACTTGCCCGAGCCGATCAGCGCGGTGATGCGGCCCATGCGCGCCGATTCCTCGCGCGTCGTCGAGTTGTAGAGCGTCACGCGGCCGGCGGTCAGCTCGCCGATCAGCGGATCGCTCTCGAGCGCCGCCACCAGCTCCTGGCCGTAGGTGAGCTCCGCATTGTCGCGGCAGGTGTGGGTGAGGATCACCTGGTCGAACTTCTCGTAGGTGTCGGGGTCGCGCAGCAGGCTGGCGAAAGGCGCGATGCCGGTGCCGGTCGAGATCATGAAGACGCGCCTGGCGGGCGTCAGGGCGTCGAGCACCAGCGTGCCGGTCGACTTCTGGCGCATGATGACGGTGTCGCCGACCTGGATCTTCTGCAACTCGGAGGTCAGCGGGCCGTCCGGCACCTTGATCGAGAAGAATTCGAGCTCGTCGTCCCAGGCCGGACTGGCGACGGAATAGGCGCGGAAGACCGGCTTCTCGGCATTGGGCAAGCCGATCATGACGAACTCGCCGGAGCGGAAACGCAGCGACTGCGGCCGGGTGATGCGGAACGAGAACAGCCGGTCGGTGTAGTGCTTCACCGAAACCACCGTTTCTGCATAGACGTTGGCCGGGATCGGGAACTTGAGCGGCTTTACACCGGCAACGTTCAACGCGGATGTCGTGTTCATCAAACCCAACTTTCCGGCCCAGACGGACACGCTGGCGCCAAACTTTCTCCTGCGCGCCCGAACGGTCAGGTTCCGGCGTGCTCTCTGCACACTGCCAAGCGGTAAGCTCTTGTGTCCGGAATTTATTAGTATACAAATGATCTTCAGGTCAAGATGGCAGCGTAAAACGCCTTTCCAAACCGAGGCATATCCGTAGTCCTGGCATTTCGGGTTTCGACAATGAATGAGAAATTTTCGGCGTCGACGGGAAGCGTCGTCGCGGGCGTCGACGTCGGCGGAACCTTCACCGACCTGCTCCTGATCGACGGCAAGGCGGGCGGAAAAGTCCACATCGCCAAGACGCCGACGACCGTGGAAAATCAGGCATTTGGGGTGGTTTCAGCGCTTGGCGCGACGGGCTTCCCGGTCGACGGCATCGACCTCATCGTCCATGGCACGACAACCACCACGAACGCAGTGCTCGAGCGTCGGCTCGCTCGGACAGGCATGATCACCACGCGCGGCTTTCGCGACGTGATCGAGCTTGGCCGGCGCACGAGGCCGCAGCCTTATGGCATGACGGGCACCTTCGTGCCGGTCATTCCGCGCGATCTCAGGCTTGAAGTGTCGGAGCGGGTCGAGGCCTCGGGCGCGGTGCGCGTTCCGCTCGATGAAGCGGAAATGCGCGACGCGGTGAAGCGGCTGCTCGACGCCGGCTGCGAGTCGCTCGTCATCCATTTCCTGCATTCCTACGCCAATCCGGCGCACGAGCGCCGCGCTGCCGAGATCGCGGCGGAACTCTGGCCGAACAGCCACATCACCACCGGGCATGCGCTGCTTTCGGAGGCGCGCGAGTTCGAGCGCGGCGTGACGGCGGCGGTCAATGCCTCGGTGCAACCGATCCTCGAGCGCTATGTCGAGCGGCTGCGCAAGGAGCTCGGCGCCAAGGGCTATGCGCGCGACTTCCTGATCATGAACGGCAATGGCGGCATGATCTCGGCCCGTTTCGTCACGCTGGAATCGGCAAAGACCGTGATGTCCGGCCCGGCTTCGGGCGTGATTGCCGCCGCCTACACGGGCAAGCGCGCCGGCTTCGGCAACCTGGTCACCTACGACATGGGCGGCACCTCGACCGACGTGGCGCTGATCCGCAATGCCGAGCCCGCCGTGTCGAACGAGATCGAGATCGAGTATGCGATGCCGATCCATGTGCCGATGGTGGCGGTGCACACGGTGGGCGCCGGCGGCGGCTCCATCGCGCGCGTCGACGCCGCCGGGCTCATCCAGATCGGTCCGGAAAGCGCCGGCGCCAATCCCGGCCCGATCTGCTACGGCCGTGGTGGCGTAGAGCCGACCATCACCGACGCCAATCTGGTGCTCGGCCGCCTTGCGCCGAAGAAGCTGCTCGCTGTCGACAATCCGGTCACCGTCGAGCGCGTCACCGGCATATTCGAGGACAAGATCGGCAAGCGCACCGGCCTCTCCGGCGTAGAAGCGGCGGGCGCTATCCTGAGGCTCGGCAACATGAAGATGGCCGGCGCCATCCGCATGGTCTCGGTCTCGCGCGGCCACGACCCGCGCGATTTCGCGCTCTTTGCCTTCGGCGGCGCAGGGCCTTTGCATGCGACAGCGCTTGCTCGCGAACTCGGCCTGCCGCGCGTTCTGGTGCCGGCGCGTCCCGGCATCACCAACGCGCTGGGCTGCGTCGTCGCGGACCTCAGGCACGACTTCGTCAACACAATCAACATGCCGGTTGCGGCGCTCGACGAAGCGAAGCTTCGCGAGGTGCTGGAACGGCACCGGGAGGAGGGCGAGGCGCTTATCGCCAAGGAAGCGGTCAAGCCGGACGCGATCCGCGTCACGCATTCCGCCGACATGCAGTTCGTCGGCCAGACGCACATCATCAACGTGCCGCTGCCTTCGTCATCGGTTTCACGAGAAACGCTGCAGCAGCTGTTCGAAAAGGCCTATTTCGCCCGCTTCAAGGTCGAGCTGCCGGAAATTCGCGCCAACCTCGTCAACCTCAACACATCGGTCACCGGCGTGCGGCCGCAGATCGACCTGTCGCAACTGATCGACCCGGCTGGCCGTGCCGCCTCGCTCGACGAAGCGCGGCGCGAAATCCGCCCGGTCTGGTATCACGGCGCCTGGCACGACACCCCGGTCTACTCGCGCGAAAAGCTGCCGCTCGATGCCGTCATCGAGGGGCCGGCTATCCTCGAGCAGATGGACGCCACAACCGTCCTGGAACCGGGCGACCAGGCGCGCTCGGACGCGGACGGCAACATCATCATCGACATCGGCGAGGCTTGAAATGGTAAAGCTCGACACGATCACGCTTTCGGTGCTGCAGGCTGCCCTGCAGCAGGTCTGCGACGAGATGGACCTGACGTTTTCCCGCGCGGCCTTCTCCCCGGTCATCGCCGAGGCCAATGACCGCTCGGACGGCATCTATTCGGCGGTCGACGGCTCGCTGATCGCGCAAGGCAGCCAGGGCCTGCCGGTGTTCGTCGGCGTCATGCAGTATTCGACCAGGACGGTGATCGAGATGATCGCCGACGGCCGCTGCCTCGCTCCGGAGCCGGGCGACATCTACATCGTCAACGACCCCTATCTCGGCGGCACGCATCTGATGGATGTGCGCTTCGTCATGCCGGTCTACCGGGACGGAACGATCTTCTGCTGGCTTTCCAACACCGGCCACTGGCCGGATATCGGCGGGTCGGTGCCTGGCGGTTTCTCGGCTTCGGCTACTGCCGTGGAGCAGGAAGGCCTACGGCTGCCTCCGGTCAAACTGTTCAAGAAGGGCGTGCTCGATCCGGAGATCTACGCCATCATCTGCTCGAACATCCGCGTCGCCGACCAGCGCATCGGCGACATCCGCGCGCAGGCCGCGGCGCTGCTCATCGGGCAAGACAGGCTCAACGAAATCCTGGATCGTTACGGTGACGAAACCGTTGTCGAGGCGATCGCCGAATTGCGCCGTCGCGCAGCCGAGCAGATG
Source organism: Pseudomonadota bacterium (assembly GCA_040755925.1). Lineage (GTDB taxonomy): Bacteria > Pseudomonadota > Alphaproteobacteria > Rhizobiales > Rhizobiaceae > Mesorhizobium. The sequence goes on along the minus strand of JBFLWR010000156.1, from coordinate 4,697 downwards.
CGCGCCTCGATCGCCGTCATACCGGACGGCGTCTACCGCTCGCAGGCCTTCGTCGATTCCGACGGGGTGGTGAACGAGCCGCTGACCATCAATCTGGCCGTCGAGAAGAAGGGCGACGCGCTGACCTTCGACTTCGCCGGCTCGTCCAAGCCCTGCGCGGGGCCGATGAACAGCGTGCTGGCGACGACCCTGTCGTCGGTCTACCTCGCCATGCGCCACATCTTCCCTGAAGTGCCGATCAGCGCCGGCGCCTTCGAGCCGCTGAATGTCAAGCGACCGGAAGGCACCTTCCTCGACGCGAAGTATCCGCGCCCCGTCTCTGGCTGCGCGGCGGAGGTCTCTCAGCGCATCGCCGAGGCGGTGTTCGCCGCCATGGTGCAGGCGCTGCCGGAGAAGGTGACAGCGGCGCCCGCCGGCTCGAGCGGCAATTTCGCGCTTGGCGGCAACGACCCGGCGCGTGGCCGCGACTATGTCATGTACCAGATTTCCGGCGGCGGCTATGGCGGCAATGCCGGCCAGGACGGCCTGAGCAATGGCTGCTCGACCATCGGCATTTCGAAATCGCCGCCGGTCGAGATCATGGAGCAGGCCTTCCCCGTGCTCTACCGGCGCTACGCGCTGCGCGAAGGCTCCGGCGGCGCCGGCAGATACCGCGGAGGGTTCGGGCTTGCCTATGAGGTCGAAATACTGCGCGGTGAAGCCCGCGCGTCCTTCGTCATGGATCATGGCCGCTTCGGACCGCAGGGCGCGCTCGGCGGCAAGGACGGCGCGCCGAACAGCGTGACCGTGTTCCGCAACGGCGAAGCGCATGTGCCGCCGCATCTTTCCAAGGAACAGGACATCGCGCTCAAGGCCGGCGACCGCGTGCGCGTCGGCACGCCTGGCGGCGGCGGCTATGGCGATCCGCACGAGCGCGACCCGAAGCAGGTCGCGGAGGATGTCAGGCTTGGCTATTATACGGCCGAGCAGGCCGGGGAGATGTTCGGATTTGTTGCGTCAGAACGCCTATAATGGCAATTCTTCGACTTCCCTTATACTATTTTGATTCGCCGTCTATTGCCACACAACCAAAATCGTATGCAACCCGATAACCCTATATTAAGCCACCAAATATAGGCATTGTCCCGGGTATGGGTTTGGGGGCATTTCATTCATGGGGTCGCTCGACGACTTGATTGCGGACGCGGGTCTGCCGGGCAAGCCGCAATCGCGATCCGGCGAACCGCCGGATATCGCGCAAATTGCCAACGTCTCGCGTAAGCTGCTCATCTTCTGCCTGCTCTACACTGCCGTGGCGGCCTTGCTCTGGCCGGAGCAATACTATCAGATCGCCCAAGACTATTTGTCCCTGCTCATGATATGGGGCCCGCTCTCTGTCTTCGCGGTGATAATTCCCGCGGCAGTGATCATTTCGCCAAGATCGCCGCTCGAATTCCTCGCGATTTCAGTGAGATCGAACGGGCTACGGGCATCGATCGTTCTTGCGGTCTTCATCCTGTCGCTCGCCGCCTTCACAACCTACAAGGTGAATATCCCGGACATCGTGCCCTTCTACAGCGACAAGGCCTTGGCCGACATCGGTGAACTCCTGCACGGCCAGGCGCCATGGCGAATTGCTCATTCATTCGATTCCGATGCCCTGGCGCTGCTCGTTGCGGTGACCTATTCCAAGATCTGGTTTCTCGAATGGTTTGGGATGGTGCTCCTTGCTGCGCTATACGCCAATCAGTTGCTCCACCTTCGTTATCTCACCGCGCTTGCGCTCGTTATCATGGTGGTCGGAACGCTCATAGCTACGGTGTTCTCTTCCGTCGGACCGATCTTCTACGACAGATTTCTAGGCGGTGAGCGTTTCGCGGACCTTCTGGAGGTGTTGAAGCAGCATCCCCATAACGCGCATGTGCTGCAGTACTCCAACTACCTTCTGGGAAGTTACAGCGCCGACAAGCCAGCACTTGGCACCGGGATTTCCGCCATGCCCAGCATGCATGTGGCGGTCGCCACATTGAACGCCTTCTATCTCGCACGCCTCAACCGCTGGCTCGGGCTCGCAGGCTGGATATTCGCGATCCTGATCCTGTTTGGCTCCATCTACACCGGATGGCACTATGCCGTTGACGGCTATATCGCGATGCTGGTCGTCACGGTTATCTGGCGGCGCACCGCTGGCATTTTCGACGGCAAGGCTGGCGCCTTGGCTTCGAAGGTCGACGCATTCCGCCTGTCGCCCGTGACCTAACCGGTCGACACGACCGGAGACGTTTGCAATCTACGCCAGCTTCGACAGCAGCCGCAGGAACGTCGCGGTTTCCTTGGCGGTCAGCGGCGCCAGCGTTTCCTCGGTGATGGCGCGGGCGAGCGGGATCAGCCGCTCGATCGCCTCGCGGCCTTCCGCCGTCAGGTTGACGAGCAGCCGTCGCTTGTCGACTTCATGCTTGGAAAGCTCGACCAGTCCGCGCGCCTTCAGCCGGTCGATGACGCCCTTCACGGTGGCGGCGTCCATGGCGATCAGCGTTCCCAGCTGGTTCTGCGAGGTTTCGCCGATGTCGTAGAGCTTGGCCAGCGCCGCGAATTGCGGTGGCGTCAGGTCGCCAATGTGGGCGGCGAAGATCGCGACATGGCGCTGATGTGCCTTGCGCAGGATGAAGCCCACCTGGTTCTGCAGATGGTAGTTGTTTTCGTCCGGCTCTTCGGTCTCGACCAGCCGCAGCAGGTTGTCCTCGCCGCTCATCTCAGGCCGTCCCATGCCTTGATGTCCCCGGCCGCCAGCCCGCCCATGCGGTTATGGACGCGCGGGCCGCAGGTCATGGCAAGGACGAACAGGATTTCGTCGGGGCGCGGGCCGTCGCTGATGCCCACTTCCATGGCGTCGAAGTGGCTGCGCACATAGGCGGCGTTGATGTGGCCAAGCGGCACGTCGAGCCGCGAGCCGAAGGCGCCGACCTTCTTTGCCGACGGCACGATCGCCTTGGCGTCGCCGAGCCGCTCGCGCATGGCGTAGCCCCCCGGCACATGCCACAGCGCGCCGTGTTCGAGTTCGCCGGCGGAGCCGACGATGGCGCCCTTGCCGTAACCGTCGATCTTCTTCACGTCGCCGCCAAGGGCCGCGATCAGCTTGTCCGCCAGCATCAGGCCGAGCGGCTTCAGGTCTTCCATCGCCCCTTGCAGCTCTTCGACATAACGGCCGGCGAACGGGTTCTTGACCACGGCAAGGGCGGCGGCGCGGCGGCGCGGCTCCTTAGCTGCGGGACCACCGTCGTGGAAGATTTCCTCGGTCAGAACCGCGACCTTGCGGATCGGAAAGTCAGGCATGGGCAAAATCCTCACATTGATGCTTGTTGGGCGCGGCGAGCGCCACGGAACCACTGATGCGGGACTGGCCCGCCAGAAAGAGCGCCGATGCGGCAATCAGGCCGCGCCGGCGAAAATCTTCGGCGACAGCAAGGCCCTTGTCCAGCGCCGTAGCCACCTCGACAGCCTTGAGCGTGCCCACGGCCTGCGTCACCAGCATCTCACCGAGGTCGCTGTCGGGCGCCAGCTCGCGCGCCGCAACACGCGCGATGGCAGGATTTCCAGGCAGGTCGACGGCGTTGGCAATGAGCGTCGCCGCGGCGTCGGCCTCGGCTCCGGTCCGCGCAAGCACCGTGACGGCATCGGCTATGCCTAGCGAAAACGACCTGCCGCGCCAGCCGCTGGTGGCGACGCCGCGCACGCCATCCGCGGCACGGATGGTGACGCGGTCGGCCATGCCGTTCCCGGTGCCGGCTATCGCAGCCGTCATCGACTGGCCCTTGCCGAGATGGAGAGCGCTGTCGCCGCCATTGTTGACATAGGCGCGGTCGAGTCGGCGGCCGGCGAGCAGCGCCTCCAGAATTTCGTCGGCTACCGACCCGGCTACTGCGGCCATCGGCGTGATGAAGCATTCCGCCAACGGCATGACCGCTGCTTCCATGCGGCGCGCCGTCGGACCTTCGAAGGCGCGCGGCGCCAGAAAGAACGCCGGCAGGCGCAATTCTGGAAGCTCCTTGACCACCTCGATCAGGATCGTCTGGAAGCGCGCGACCGCCTGCTCGTAAGCGGCACGGCATTCGTCGGCGGCACCAAACGCCTCGACGATGAGGTCGATCGGCCCATGGTTGAGGTGGAGCCGTCTGCCGTCGGCAAGCCAGAGCGCCTGAGGGCCGTTCATCACCCGGCTCCGTTGGCCGCTGAACGCCGCAGCTGCGCCAGCGGCGGCCAGGGATTGCCGGCCGGCGCGCCGGCGCCACGGCGGGCGTTGAGGTACTCGCCGCCCTTGGCGAGGATGTCCTCGACGCTGCGTATCTCGCCCTCATAACCGCCGAGCCTGACATAGTCATTGCGGCGCAAGGTGAATTCGATCGGCGCCACCAGAGCCGGGGTCGGCACATAGCCGAAAGCGCCTTCCGGCACGCGGGTGACGTCGACCATCAAAGTGATGCCGCCGCCCGGCCAGACATAGACCGGCGCGCCGCCCACGGTCACATATGTTCTCAAGCCCTGAACCGAGCGGGTGAGGTTGACCGGATTTTCGGTGACGCCGGCGCGCAGCGAGCCGCCGGCGCCGCCGATGAAGAGGACGGTGCAAAGCGCCGGCTCGCAATTGTCCTCGATCAGGCCGACGGACTTCTGCAACCGCTCCGGGAAAGGCTTTAGGACCGGCTTCAACTGTTCGTCGA
>JBFLWR010000155.1:0-36138 GCA_040755925.1 Pseudomonadota bacterium | reverse complement strand
TGGCGGCGCGGGCGGCACTGCCGAACTGGGCGCCGCGGGCGGCGGCGGCTCGGGCGGCTACGGCATCGCCGCGACCGGCGGCCCGCTGTTCATCAATTCGCTGGGCACGCTGAGAGGCGGCGATGGCGGTGCCGGCGGGAATGGCGTCAGCAACGGCGGCGGCGGCGGCCACAGCGGCAGCGGCGGTGATGGCGGCGGCGGCGTCTATTTCGGGTCGGCCGCGTCGAGACTCAATCTGATGGCCGGTTCGGTCATCGGCGGCAATGGCGGCGCCGGAGGCGTTGGCGGATATAGCAACGGCGCCTCCGGCCGCGGCGGCAACGGCGTCGATTTCGCCGGCGCCGGCAACAATGTGGTCGACATCGCGCAGGGCACGAACATCCAGGGCGGCAATGGCGGATCGGGCGCCGCCGGCGGCGCGGGCATTTTCGGAAGCGGCATCGCCGTCACCAACCGAGGCACGATCTCTGGCGGCCTCTCAAACCTTGGCGCATCCGGCGCCGTCCGCGCCGACGCGCTGATTTTCACGGGCGGCAGCAACAGCCTGACGCTCGGCGATGCCAACTCGACCGGAACGATCAACGGCAACATCGGCGTCACCGGAACGCTCGCTATCGATACCGGCAAGGGAGCGGGCGTGAGCGTAACGCTCGGCAACGTCATCCATGACGCGAGCGGGGCCGGCAACGTCACCAAGTCCGGCGCCGGCACATTGGTGCTGACGGGCACGAACACCTATACGGGCGGCACCACCTTCGCGGCGGGCGTTCTCAACGCGGGAAGCGCCGGCGCGCTCGGAACATCAGGCGCGCTCAGCTTCACCGGCGGCACGCTGCAGTACAGCGCCTCGAACCAGGTTGATTACTCGAGCCGCTTCTCGGCCGCTCCGGGCCAGAAATACAGTGTCGACACCAATGGCCAGAACGTCACCTGGGCAGGGGACGTAACCTCGTCAGGCGGCAGCCTCACCAAATTGGGCAGCGGCACGCTGACGCTCAGCGGCAACAACAGCTTCAGCGGTGGCGTGACATTTGCCGGCGGAACGATAAATCTCGGCAGCGCGGGCGCGTTGGGAAGCGCCGGCACGCTCGCCTTCAGCACGTCCGTCATAAGCACGCTGCAGTACAGCGCCGGCAATCAGACCGACTATTCCAGCCGTATCTCGTCGGCGCAACACCAGTATATCGGCATCGACACCAATGGCCAGAACGTCACCTTCGCCAGCGCAATAGCCGCGACCGACAGCACGCTGGCAAAGTTCGGCACGGGCACGCTCACATTGACCGCGGCGAATGCAACGCGGCTGAGCATCAACGGTGGCTCCGTGGTGTTGCAAGGCGACGGAGGCATCGCCGGCGACGTCTACTTCACGGGCGGCGGCCTCTCGTCCGTGCTGGACATTTCGCAGACCACGTCCGGGGCGACGATCGGCGGCCTGTCCCGCCTCGGGCCCGCCGATACGGCTTCGGGAACCATCAGGCTCGGCAGCAAGACCCTGACGATCGCCGGCTACGGCCTGCCCAGCAGCTTTACCGGCGTCATCGAAGGAACCGGAGGCGTCACGTTTGCGGGCGGCGGCGCGACCCTCGCGAACACAAACACCTATACCGGCGCGACCACCGTTCAGAACGGCTACGTGGTCCTTTCCTCGGACAATGCCATCGCCGCTTCGAGCGAGCTCAATCTCACGGATGCCGGCACAGTTGTCCTTGAAACGGACACGGCGACGATCAAAACGCTGCGCGGCGATGCCGGCAGCGCCGTGTACATGCAGGACAAGCTCAAGATCACCAACGGCTCGACCGCCTATGCGGGCGTCCTTGCGGATCTCGAGGATCCCTCGGGCCTGATCGTCGCCGGCGGCAACCAAACGCTCGACGGCATCAACACCTATACCGGCACGACGACGATCCAAAACGGCGGCACACTGACGGTCAACGGCTCGATCACTTCGTCCTCGATGACGACGGTCGAGGCGGGCGGCAGGCTGGGCGGGACCGGCACGGTCGGCAATGTCACGGTCGATGGCGGCACGCTGGCGCCGGGCAGCTCCACCGGCACGCTGACCGTGCAGGGCGACCTGTCGATGACGTCCCAATCGACCTATCTCGTCGATGTATCTCCAAGCAGCGCTGCCCGTGTCGATGTCACTGGCTCGGCGACCCTTGGTGGCGTGACGCTGCGGACATCCTACGGCCCAGGCAGCTACGTCGCGCGGCAGTACACGATCATGAGCGTTGCCGGCGGCATCGACGGCGCCTTCGGCGGGCTGGTCAGCAGCAACATGCCATCATCGCTCTCGCAGACCGTGAGCTACGATCCCAACGGCACCGATGTCTATCTCAACACGCAGCTGAACTTCGTCTTGCCGGGCGGCCTCAACGGCAATCAACAATCGGTCGCCAATGCGCTGACGAACTATTTCGATACGACCGGCGGCATCCCGATGGCCTTCGCGGCGCTCAGCCCGGTCGGGCTGTCGCAAGCCGCGGGCGAGACAGCGACCGGATTGCAGCAGACGACCTTCAACGCCATGGACCAGTTCCTGGGCATTCTGGGCGACGGATCAATTCACGGCCGCGCTCCTGAAGGCGACATCACGGCGTCGATTGGCGATGCGCCGTCGTCGCGCTGGACCGTCTGGGCTACCCCCTTTGGCTCCTCCCAGACAGTCGACGGAAATACAGGTCAGGGAAGCAGCTCCACGACCAGCCGGGTCTACGGATTGGCGGTTGGCGCCGACTACCGAATTTCGCCGGATGCGTTCGCCGGCTTTGCCCTGGCCGGTGGCTCGACCACCTTCAGCGTCGGCAGTTTCGGCTCGGGAAAAACCGACCTGTTCCAGGCCGGCGCCTTTCTTCACCAGGATATCGGCGCGGGCTATGTCGATGCCTCGCTCGCTTACGGCTGGCAGGACGCAACGACCGAGCGCTCGGTCGGTGCCGATCGTCTCGAGGCGCGCCTCCATCCGCAATCCTTCGCCGGGCGTCTCGAGGGCGGCTATCGCTTCGACACGCCATGGGTCGACCTGACACCCTACACCGCCGCGCAGTTCGCGACCCTGGCAGTGCCGGCCTATGGCGAGACCGCGAAATCCGGTGCGGACACTTTCGCGCTGAACTACGATTCGAAAGGCATCACCACGACGCGGGCGGAGCTTGGGTTGCGAACCAACGCGTCCTTCGCTCTCGACGACAAGGTGTTTACGCTGCGTGGCCGCGTGGCCTGGGCGCACGACTTCAACGTGGATCGCAATGTCACGGCGACCTTCGTAGCCCTACCAGGCGCCACTTTTGTCGCCAACGGCGCGGCAAGAGCCGCCGATGCAGTGCTGACATCCGCATCCGCCGGGTTGAAGTTCAACAATGGCTGGGCGGTATCGGCGACAGTCGACGGTGAGTTTTCCAGCGCGGCGCGCAGCTACGCCGGGCATGGGACCGTAAGCTATGCGTGGTGAGGGCGCGCCGGAAACCCGGTCTCGGCGTCGTTCGCGAAAGTGGGTCCAATGACGGGTTTGCCCCGTGCTGGAAGCTGCCGGGGGGCGGCTTCCGCTACGCGGGCAATGGGGGAGGCGCCGGGGCAAATCGCTCCGGCGCCTCGGCGCATTTGGGGCGTCAGGCGGCGAGCGCCGTTTCCGCCAGCCTCACCCAATAGCTCATGCCGTGCGGGATGACCTCGTCGTTGAAATCGTAGGCAGGATGGTGCAGGCCGGCTGAGTCGCCATTGCCGATGAAGATGAAGGCCCCGGGCCTCGCTTCCAGCATGTAGGAAAAATCCTCGCCGCCCATCACCGGCTGGATCGCGCGGTGGACCTGCGTGTCGCCCGCGACGTCGGCGGCGATATCGCTGGCAAAGATCGTCTCTTCCGGATGGTTGAAGGTGACGGGATAGTTGGCGTCGTAATCGACTTCGATTGATGCGCCGAATGCAGTGGCCAAGCCCGCGCAAAGCGCGCGGATGCGCTCTTCAGACTTCTTGGCCACTTCCTTCTTCAGCGTGCGCACCGTGCCGCAAATCTCGGCGCTCTCGGGGATCACATTATAGGCGTCGCCGGCGTGGAATTTGGTGACAGACACCACGACGGCCTCGACCGGATCGGTGCTGCGCGAGGCAATGGTCTGCAGCGCACCGACCAGCTGGCTGGTGATGACGATCGGGTCGATCGTGCCGTGCGGCATCGCCGCATGCCCGCCGCGGCCCTTGACGGTGATGGTGAACTCGGCTGTCGCGGCCATGATCGGGCCGGGCTTGATGGCGAATTGGCCGACCGGGAGCCCCGGCATGTTGTGCATGCCGAACACCCTGGAAATGCCGAAACGTTCCATCATGCCGTCCTTGACCATTTCATTGCCGCCGCCGCCGCCTTCCTCGGCCGGCTGGAAGATGACGGCAACGGCGCCGGCGAAGTTGCGGGTCTCGGCCAGGTATTTGGCGGCGCCGAGCAGCATGGCGGTGTGGCCGTCATGGCCACAGGCATGCATCTTGCCGGAGACCGTCGAGGCCCAGGGCTTGCCGGTGATCTCCTCGATCGGCAGTGCGTCCATGTCCGCGCGCAGCCCGATGGTCGTGCCATCGCCCTTGCGGCCGCGGATGATGCCGACGACGCCCGTTTTGCCCAGTCCGGTCACCACCTCGTCGCAGCCGAAGGCCTTGAGCTTGTCGGTGACGAAGGCGGCGGTCTGGAAAACATCGAAGTTCAGCTCCGGTGTCTGGTGCAGATGTCGTCGCCAGCCGGCAACTTCTTCCTGCATTTCCGCGGCGCGGTTCAAAATCGGCATTTGGCGTCCATTTCTTCGTTGGGGGCAGGCGGTTCAGATCCGCCGCTCGTCAATTGTGATTGGCCTGTGTTTTGCCATTTTGGCGTCACATAGGGTAAATAGCACCGCAACAATGCGATCCGGGTTGAGGGTCGGATCGCATTTGCTGGCCATGGGTAACCAAATCTTACGGAGCCAGCGGCGATTACGGCAAGAGGCGATTTCGGAATTGATCATGCGGCATAGGCATTTCCTCAACCTGTTGCTGGCGGGCGCGCTGGTGTTGCCGGTGCTTTCAGGCGCCGCTCGCGCCAACCCGGTGGTCCTGTTCGACCTCAAGAGCGGCCAGGTGCTGGAGCACCAGGACGCGTTCAAGCGCTGGTATCCGGCTTCGCTCAGCAAGCTGATGACCGCCTATGTCACGTTCCGGGCTATCCAGGCCGGCGAGGTGGCGCTCGATTCGCCGATCAAGGTGACGAAGCATTCGGCCGGCGAGCCGCCGAGCAAGATGGGCTTCAAGCCCGGCTCGGTGATGCGGCTCGACAATGCGCTGAAGATGATGCTGGTCAAATCGGCCAACGACATCGCCATGGCCGTCGGCGAGAATGTCGGCGGATCGCAAGCAGCATTCGCCGACCGGATGAACGCCGAGGCCACCCGGCTCGGCATGACCGGAACGCATTTCGTCAACCCGAACGGGCTCTTTTCGCCGGATCAGTATTCCACCGCGCGCGATCTCGCCGTGCTGGTGACGGCGCTTCGCAACGACTTTCCGCAATATGCCTCCTGGTTCTCGATCGAAGGGCTTGCCGTCGGCAAGAAGGCGATACCGAACTATAATCTGCTGATCGGCCGCTATCCCGGCGCGGACGGCATGAAGACCGGCTTTGTCTGCAACTCGGGCTTCAACATGATCGGCTCCGCCACGCGCAACGGCCGTACGCTGGTTGCCGTGGTGCTTGGCGAGAAATCCGCCGTCAGCCGCGCCGAGGCGGCGGCGAAGCTGCTCGACCAGGGGTTCGACGCCCCGGCCGCCGGATCGACGACGCTCGCGGCGCTCAAGCCCTATGGCGATACGCTGTCGCCCAACGACCTGCATGACGAGATCTGCAAGAAGAAGGCGGCCGACGAGGAGCAGTCCGAAGCCGCGCCGGCCGTCGCCGCGAAGGACAAGCCGAAATCGCCCTATCAGGTGAAGCTCGATCATCCGACGCTGGTGGCGGTCGGTCTCGGCGGCGCCACCGGGCCCGCGCCCAAGGCCTTCATCGACCAGGTCAACCAGAATTATGCCGACGTGCCGCTGCCGAGCTGGCGTCCCGACAAGCCGGCGCCGGCCGACGCCGAGCCTCTGGCGACCGGGACTGCGGCAGCCGCCGCGCAGGGCGACCAGCCCGTCAAGGGCGCCAACTAGGGATGCCCGGCTTTCCGATTCCTGTTTCGGTCCTTACCGGCTTTCTCGGCGCCGGCAAGACGACGCTGCTCAACCGCCTGCTCAAGGATCCGCAGCTTGCCGACACGGCGGTGATCATCAACGAATTCGGCGAAGTGGCGATCGACCATCTGCTGGTGGAACAGGCTTCCGACGGCATCATCCAGCTTTCCGATGGCTGCCTCTGCTGCACGGTACGCGGCGATCTCGTCGACACACTGGCCGACCTCGTCGACCGGCTGCAGACCGGCCGTATCGAAAGGCTGGCACGCGTCGTGGTTGAGACCACCGGGCTCGCCGACCCCGCGCCTGTGCTGCAGTCGATCATGGCGCACCCGGCGCTGGTGCAGGCGTTCCGGCTGGACGGCGTGGTCACCCTGGTCGACGCGGTCAACGGCGAGGCAACGCTCGATGCCCATGTCGAGGCGGTGAAGCAGGCGGCAGTGGCTGACCGTATCGTCTTGACCAAGACCGATCTGGCCGAGGCAGGCGAGGTCGAAGCTCTGCGAGCACGGCTTCGCCAGATCAATCCGGGCGCTCCGCTTCTCGACGTCAACGATGCGAGCGCCGGCGTTGCTTCCCTGTTCAATTGCGGCCTTTACAATCCCAAGACCAAGAGCGCCGATGTGCGGCGCTGGCTTGGCGAAGAGGCCGAGCACGGTCACCACCACCACGTGGATGATGATCACAGCCATCACCATCATCACGAGCACCGTCATGACGCGCGCGTGCGGTCGCATTCCCTTGTGCATGACGGCCCGGTGCCGTTCTCGGCGATCGAGATGTTCTTCGACCTGCTGCGCTCGACGCATGGCGACAAGCTGCTGCGCATGAAGGGCGTGATCGAATTGCAGGAGGATCCGTCACGGCCGCTGGTCGTCCATGGCGTGCAGAAGATCCTGCATCCGCCCGCGCGACTGCCCGCCTGGCCGGACGGCCAGCGGGGCACCCGGCTGGTGCTGATCACGCTCGACATGCCACAAGACTATATCCAGCGGCTGTTCGCCGCCTTCACCAACAAGCCGTCCATCGATGCACCTGACCGCGCGGCGCTCGAAGCCAATCCGCTGGCGATCGCGGGTCTATAAAGCGAAACCGGGAAGGTTCAGGCAGCGCCGCGCTCGACCAGGAAGCGGTGGCCGCCGGCGACAGACGCGGTCTCGATCAACTGGTGGCCGGCATCGGCGCAGAAGGCCGGAATGTCGATGACCGCCAGCGGATCGGTGGTTTCAAGCCAGAGCAGGGTGCCTGGCCGCATCGCCGCCAGCCGCTTGCGGGCTTTCAGCACCGGCAAGGGGCAGTTCAGTCCTTTGAGATCGTAGACGGCGGTGTGCTTGTCGGCCAAGACTGGTCTCAGCCGCCGAACATGCCGAGCAGCTTCTTCTTCAGCTTCGACACGGTGCCTTCGTCGGTGTTCGCCGCCTGCGTCTCGACCGCCGGTGCGGCAGGCGTAACGCCCGCGGTCACAACCGGCTGCTGGGCTGCCTTCTTGGCGGCTTCCTTCTCCGCCAGCGCCTGCGCCTTGGCAGCTTCCTTGGCGGCCTTGGCCGCCTCGATCGCGGCGAGCCGCTGCTCCTCGGCCTTGCGCTTGGCTTCCTTTTCGGCGTCGAGGGCCGCCATCTTGCGGCCGAGCGGGGAATCGATGCGGCCCATGCGCGCCGTCTCGGTCACCGAGCCGTCGGAATTCATCGACGGCGGATCGATCGGCACGCGCTCGCCGCGTGCGCGGCGCTTCGACCAGTCGGACACGATGCTGGCTTCCTTGACGCCGGCTATGGTCGGCTTCGGCGGTGGCGTGCTCGACCTTATGGCGGAGTTGAATGCCGCGTCGTAGCTTTTCTCATAGTCGGTATAGGCAGTCTTCAGTGAATCCGGCTGCGTCATCGCCGGGCAGGGGCCGGTCGGATCGAAGGTCGTGCCGTCAGGCGCGACCTGGTTGAAGACATAGCGCTTCTCGCACACGTCGACTTTCGGCGGCACCTTGGTGATCTCGAAATTGTCGTAGCCGACCTTCAGCATCTTCCAGAACTCGTAGTTCGGGTCGTTGCGATAGCGCGCCATATTGGCGGCGGTCATGCGGAACGGGAAGGCCTGGATCTGGAACTCGGTCTGGCCGCCCTGGAATGCATCGCGGCCGAAGGCGTAGATCTGCTCGATCTGCGCGTCGGTCATCGAATAGCAACCCGATGAGGAGCACGCGCCGTGCACCATCAGGTTCTGACCCGTGCGGCCGTTGGCGCGGTCATAGGCGTTGGGGAAGCCGATGTTGAAGGAAAGATGGTAGTTCGATCGCGGGTTCATCTGCGACGGACGCACCGTGTAGAAGCCTTCCGGCGCCTGGCGGTCGCCCTCGGTGTATTTGGGGCCGAGCTTGCCCGACCATTTGCAGATGTCGTAGGTGGCGACGAGATCGTAGCGGCCGTTGGTCTTGGCCTTCCAGATCTCCAGCTTGCCTTCTTCCTTGAAGATGCGCGCCATCACCGACGAGGTGCGCACCATGCCTTTTGCCTTCATGTCGGCAAGGATCTTGTCGGGCAGGGGCTTGTTGGCCTCCGGCGCGAAATCCTTCATCGACGAATCATTGCAGCCGGCAACGCCGATGGCGGCGATCAGGACTCCGGTGCGGGCAAGCTTGGCAAACATCAGTACGGCTATGTCTTTTCTCTCGGGCCAAAGGCCTCGGCACGACCGAGCCCGCACGCTGAACACCGACGGACGGTAAGCCCGTTAACCTTGAAAATTCCTTACCGCAAGCCTTGGCAACCCCTCACGGCATTTTCATTGAGCCGAATCCGGCGGCATTTTTGTGGCGAAGAGGCGCATTGCCGCCGCAATGCGGTTAGAGCGCGGTCAGAGGCTGCGGCCCATCGCCAGATATTTTTCGCGGCGCTGCTCGCGGAAATCGATGTTGGCGCCGGCGAAATCCTTCATCGTTTTGGCGATGAGGTCGCCGGTGGCGGCGATCACCGTTTCGGGAGCGCGCTGCGCGCCGCCCATCGGCTCGGGGACGATGGCGTCGATGATCTTCATCTCGAGAAGATCCTGGGCGGTGATCTTCATGCTGGTCGCCGCATCCTTGGAGCGGGTGGTGTCGCGCCACAGGATCGAGGCCGCGCCCTCCGGCGAGATCACCGAATAGATGGCATGTTCCAGCATATAGACGCGGTTGGCGGTGGCGATCGCGATCGCACCGCCCGAGCCGCCTTCGCCGATGACCACCGAGATCGACGGCACCTTGAGCGCCAGGCAGGCGGAGGTCGAACGCGCGATAGCCTCGGCCTGGCCGCGCTCCTCGGCGCCGACACCGGGATAGGCGCCCGCGGTGTCGACCAGCGTCAAAAGCGGAATCTGGAAACGGTCGGCCAACTCCATCAGCCGCACGGCCTTGCGGTAGCCTTCCGGCCGCACCGAGCCGAAATTGTGCTTGATGCGGCTTGCCGTGTCCGAGCCCTTTTCCTGGCCGATCACCGCCACCGGCTCGCCGCGGAAACGGGCGAAGCCGCCGACGATCGCCTGGTCGTCGCCGAAATTGCGGTCGCCCGCCAAGGGCGTGAAATCGCTGAAAAGAGCCTTGATGTAGTCGACGCAGTGCGGCCTGTCGGGATGACGGGCCACCTGCACCTTCTGCCAGGGGGTCAAAGCCTTGTAGAGGTCGCGCAACGCGTCGCGCGAACGCTTCTCCAGCCGGGTGATTTCGTCCGCGACATCGACTGCCTCGCCGTTCTCGGCAAGCTTCTTGAGCTCAAGGATCTTGAGCTCAAGATCCTGCACCGGCTTTTCGAAATCGAGGTAATTATACATGCTTGGGCGGACCGATCCGTCGGAAGGCAATGGCTGGCGGAACCTCGGAAATGCTGGCTCCGGGCGGTGGAACGTCGCCCTCACATAGCGATATGAGGCCTAGTCGGCAAGCGGATGATGATCGTTGACCAGCCGCACCAGCCGCTCCTCCAGCACGTGGGTATAGATCTGGGTCGTCGAGATGTCGGCATGGCCAAGCAATTGCTGCACGGCTCGCAGATCGGCCCCGTTCTGCAGGAGATGGCTGGCAAAGGCGTGGCGCAGCACGTGCGGCGAGATCTTGGCCGAGGCGATGCCGGCCCTGGCGGCAAGCCCCTTGAGGTCGCGGGCGAAAACCTGCCTGGAGAGATAGCCGCTGTCGGAAGAGGCGGGAAACAGGAAGGGGCTGTCGGCAAAGGCCGGCCGCCCGGCCCTGGCGACAAGCCAGGCGCGCATAGCCGCGCGTGCCTTCGCCGATAGCGGCACCATGCGTTCCTTGTCGCCCTTGCCGCGCACCATGAAGAAGCGGTCGTCGCGAAGCGCGACCGTCACCGGCAGGCCGACCAGCTCGGAGACGCGCAGGCCTGTGGCATAGAGCACCTCGACCAGCGCATGCAGGCGGAGCGCGGCCATCCTGTCGCCGTCCGGCTGGGCTTCGCCGGCCTCCAGCGCCGCGCGGTCGAGCAGGCGGCCGGTCTCGGCCTCGCTCATCGTCTTCGGCAGCGGCCGGCCCTTTCTCGGGCTGTCCAGCGTGCCGGTCGGGTCGTCGCCGCGCAGGCCCTCGGCGTAGAGGAATTTGAAGAACTGACGGATCGCCGAGAGTTTGCGCGCCTGCGAAGTGGGCGCGAAGCCGCGGGCGGCGATGTCGTCGAGATAGGCGCGGATATCCGCCGCCCCGGCAGCGGCCAGTCCGCCATCGATGGCGCCGGAAGCGTCTTCCAGGTCATGACGATAGGAGGAAAGCGTGTTCTCGGCCGCCCCCCGCTCCGCGCTCATCATCTCCAGGAAGGCTTCGATGCGGGCCGCGCTGTTCATCCGACCGGGATCAGTTTTTCTTGGGATTGAGCTTTTCGGGAGGAATGCGCACGCTCATTTCCGCCTTCTTCGGCTCGACGAACATCGCCAGCGCGAACATCGCGCCATAGGCAATGCCCGCAAGGACCGCCAGCGTCACGACGAAGCGAAACAATGTCGGCATTCAAATTTCGCCCGTCTTCTTGTTCTGCGATTCCAAGCCCTGTGCCCTTATGGGACGCCATTCCGGCCAATTCAAGGACGAAGCCTTTGTTTTCACGTGGGGCATGGCCGGGAAATCCTTCGATACGTTCGAAGCCGCGTCCCTCCCGCCGTGCTTGACGCAAACAGGCTTTTGATGTCGATACGGCGCAAAGAGGGTCCGCATGAACGCGTCACCAGCAAATCCGCCGGACGAAGGCCGCGCCGCGCTGCTCGATCAGCTCGGCAGCCGCTCCATCGTGTTTGTCGGCCTGATGGGCGCCGGCAAGACGGCGATCGGCCGCAAGGTGGCTACCGTGCTGTCGCTGCCTTTCATCGACAGCGATCACGAGATCGAAACCGTCTCGCGCATGACGGTGCCGGAACTGTTCGAACGCTATGGCGAGCCGGAATTCCGAGCGCTGGAGCAGCGGGTGATCCTGCGCCTGCTGGAAAACGGCCCGCAGGTGCTGTCGACCGGCGGCGGCGCCTTCATGAACGCGCAGACCCGCGAGGCGGTAGCGGCGCACGGCGTGTCGGTCTGGCTGAAGGCCGATCTGGACCTCCTGATGGAGCGGGTCTCCAAGAAGCAGAACCGGCCGCTGCTGAAGAGCCCCGATCCGCGCGGCGTGCTGGAGCGGCTCATGGACGAGCGCTATCCAGTCTACGCCACCGCCGACATCACCGTACCGACCCGTGACGACCGCAAGGAGATCATCGCCGGCGAGGTGATATGCGCTCTCTGTACCCATCTCGGCGTCGCCGCGATCGAGACAAGCCACGAGGTGGAACATGAATGAGGCCGCACCCGTCAAGGTCGAGGTCGGGCTCGGCGACCGCGCCTATGACATATTGATCGGCTCGGGGCTGCTGGCCGGCGCTGGAAGCGAGATCGCGCGCCGCCTGCCCGGAACCCGCGCGGCCATCGTCACCGACGAGAATGTCGCCGCCGCCCATCTCGAAACGATGAAGGCCGGCCTCGAAAGAGGCGGGATCCAGGCAGCGGTCATCACGCTGCCGGCGGGCGAAAAGACCAAGAGCTTCGCGCATCTCGAAGAGGTGGTCGACGGCGTGCTTGCCGCCAGGCTCGAACGCCGGGACGTGGTGATCGCGCTCGGCGGCGGCGTCATCGGCGATCTTGCCGGATTCGCCTCCGGCATCGTGCGGCGCGGCATGAATTTCGTGCAGGTTCCGACGTCGCTGCTGGCCCAGGTTGATTCTTCCGTCGGCGGCAAGACCGGCATCAACAGTCCGCGCGGCAAGAACCTCGTTGGCGTGTTTCATCAGCCGAAGCTGGTGCTCGCCGACACCGGCGTGCTCGACACGCTGCCGATCCGCGAATTTCGCGCCGGCTATGCCGAGCTTGCCAAGTACGGGCTGATCGACCGGCCCGCCTTCTTCGCCTGGCTGGAGGAGAACTGGCAGGAGGTGTTTTCCGGCGGCCCGGCGCGGGCGGAAGCCATCGCCGAGGCCTGCCGCGCCAAGGCCGATGTGGTTGCCCGCGACGAGTTCGAAACCGGCGACCGCGCGCTGCTCAATCTCGGCCACACTTTCGGCCATGCGCTGGAAGCCGCCACCAATTATGACGGCGCTCGTCTCGTCCATGGCGAGGGCGTCGCCATCGGCATGGCGCTGGCGCATCGTTTTTCCGCGCGCCTCAACCTGGCGAGCCCGGACGACGCGGAACGTGTCGAAGCGCATCTTCGCACCGTCGGACTGCCCTGGCGCATGGCCGACATTCCCGGCGACCTGCCGGACGCCGAGGCGCTGCTTGGCTTCATCACGCAGGACAAGAAGGTCTCGCGCGGCGCGCTCACCTTCATCCTGACGCGCGGCGTCGGGCAGGCGTTCATCGCCAAGGACGTGCCGCCTTCGGAAGTGCTGTCCTTCCTCAAGATGAGCCATCCCGGATCGCTCCGGATGAGCGATCCCAGATGATCGACGCCGGCTGGATCGCCGCCGCCGTCCTCGCCGGCATCATCATGCTGGCGCTTCTCTTCCGCACGCGCGCGCTTGCCGCGTTCGGCTACAGCCTGGAGCCGATCGAGCCACAACGGCCCGCGCATGAGGAATTGCGCGTGCCCACCGACGAGGCCCGACGCGAAGCGCAGGCGGAGCGCGAGCATCGCAACCGGCTGGGCGGGCTCCTCGACCTCGAGGAGCTCGAAGTCTCCGACATCATGGTCCATCGCACCAACATGCGTTCGGTGAACGCCGACAACGCGCCGGAAGCGGTGGTCCGCGAGATACTGCAGAGCCCGCATACCCGCATGCCGCTGTGGAAAGGTTCGCTCGACAACATTGTCGGCGTGCTGCACGCCAAGGATCTGCTCAGGGCCCTCAACGAGGTCGGCAACGACTTTTCCCAGATCGATGTGATGAAGATCGCGTCGAAGCCGTGGTTCGTCCCGGATACCACCACCTTGCAGGACCAGCTCAACGCCTTCCTGCGCCGCAAGGCGCATTTCGCCATCGTCGTCGACGAATATGGTGAGATGGAGGGGCTGGTGACGCTGGAGGACATCATCGAGGAGATCGTCGGCGAGATCGCCGACGAGCACGATGTCGACATGCAGGGCGTCAAGCAGGAGGCGGACGGCTCGGTCGTCGTCGACGGCACGGTGCCGATCCGCGATCTCAACCGCGCGCTCGACTGGGACCTGCCCGACGAAGAAGCCACGACCATCGCCGGCCTCGTCATCCACGAGACGCAATCGATCCCTGAGGAAAAGCAGGCCTTCACCTTTCACGGCAAGCGTTTCGTCGTGATGAAGCGCGACAAGAACCGCATTGCGCGGCTGAGGATCAGGCCGGCCGGCGAGGGCTAGATGGATTCAGCGTTTGATGGAAACGATGACCGATCCATATCAAAGGTCCTTGGTCGATCGTTCGCCGAGCGTTGCGGCTGTTTCGGCATCGATGGCGGCCAGGCTGACGTCGTAGCCCCATAGCCTCCGGACATGGCGCAAGGTTGCGTCGCGGCTTTCGCCCTCGAGCGTGACCCCGTCCTTCACGTTGTGCCGCAGGCGCAAGTGCCGGTCCCCGAGCAAGTCGACATCGACCACCTGGATGTCGGGCCGGGTCGTTCGCATGTCGTAGCTGTCGGCCAAGGCGGTCCGGACCTTCTTGTAGCCGCGCTCATTGTGGATCGAGGCCACTTCGTAATGAGCCTGGTCGGCCCCGTCGGCCAGCACGAACAGGCGCCATTTGCGGATCAGGGCCGGGCTGAGGAACTGGCGGATGAAGGATTCGTCGCGATGATTGGCCCAGGCGTCCAGCAAGGTCCCCCGCCAGTCGCCGCTGCCGGCGATATCCGGGAACCAGTCGCGGTCCTCCGGCGTCGGTTCGGTCGCGATACGCTTTATGTCCTGCATCATGTCGAGCCCGAGGGCGTAGGGGTTGATGCCGGAGTAGCGGCGATCGTCGAAAGCGGGCTGGAAGATCACATTCGAGTGGTTACTAAGGATCTCGAGCATGGCGCCTTCGCTGATCCGGCCACGATCGAAGAGAATGTTCATCAGCGTGTAGTGGACGAAGGTGGCGCAGCCCTCGTTCATCACCTGCGTTTGCCGCTGCGGATAGAAATACTGGGCAATGACACGGACGATCCTGACGATCTCGCGCTGCCAGGGCTCGAGGACGAGACTGTTCTTCTCGAGGAAGTAGAGCAGGTTCTCCTCGGGCAGGTTGAGCGCCTTCTTGCGTTCCGCAAGTGTTTCATTCTGCTCCTCGGCTTTGTTCTTTCCTCGCGTATGGGGCAGCGTCCGCCAAAGATCGTTGTAGGAGCGCTCCTCGTATTCGAGGCGGTCGCGCAGCCCCTCGCGCTGCTGCTCGGACGACAGTTTCGGCGGCCGGCGATAGCGGAAGACGCCTTGCTGCATCAGCGCGTGGGCGGAATCGAGCACCGCCTCCACCGCGGCCAGGCCGTGCCGCTCCTCGCAATGGGCAATGTACCCCTTGGCGAAATCCAGATAGCTCAGGATCCCTCCGGCGTCGGTCCACTGCCTGAAGAGATGATTGTTCTTGAAGAAATGGTTGTGCCCCAATGCGGCATGGGCGGTCACCAGGGCCTGCAGGGCCATGGTGTTCTCCTCCATGAGGTAAACGATGCAGGGGTTGGAATTGATGACCAACTCATAGGCCAGCCCGCGCCGGCCCTTGCGGTAGAGAAGCTCGTCGAAGAGGAAGTGCTTGCCGAACGACCAGTGTCGATACATCAGCGGCATGCCGACCGACGAATAGGCGTCGAGCATCTGTTCGGAGGAAATGACCTCCATCTGCACCGGATAGACGTCGAGATGAAGTTCTTCGATCCCGATCGCTTCGATCTCGTCGTAGACCCGCGATAGTTTTGCAAAGTCCCAGTCCGACCCAGAGAAGAGCAACCCGGACTTGCTGGCTCGGCCGACCATCCCGGATGCTCACGCGCTCTTGCGGACGGCGGCGGGCTGGCGGGAGAAGAGCTGGCGAAAGACCGGGTAGATGTCGGCGGGGGCCGCTATGCGCTTCATCTGGAAGTTCGGCCATTTCTCCTCGACGGCCCTGTAGGCGCGCCAGAGCGAGGTCCCGTTGTCGGTCTTGCCGAAAATATGGCTTTCGCGTTGGTCGATGATCTCCACATAGGCGAAATACTGGCAAAGCCGCATGAGCTTGCCGTCGAGAAGTTCGATGCAGCGTTCGGAGTCGGTGGAGAAGTTGTCGCCGTCCGAAGCCTGCGCGGCATAGATGTTCCACTCGGAGGCCGGATAGCGTCGCTCGATGACGCGGTGCATCTCCTCGAGCGCCGTCGAGACCACAGTGCCGCCGCTTTGCGTGTGGTAGAAGAACGTATGCTCGTCCACCTCCTGGGCCTCGTGTGTGTGGCGGATGAAGACGATCTCGGTGCGTTCGTAACGACGCGTCAGGAAGAGGTGCAGAAGCACGAAGAAACGTTTGGCCAGGTCCTTTTCCCGCTCGCCCATCGAGCCGGAGACGTCCATCAGGCAGAACATCACGGCGTTGGCGTTCGGCAGTGGCTGGGGGTCGAAGCGGTTGAAGCGGATGTCGACCGGATCGACATAGGCGATCCGCCTGCGCCGGCGCACCAGCCGTTCGGCTTCCTCGCGCAGGGCCACGATGCGGGCCAACGTAGAGGCGCTCGCGGGTTCCGCTTCCAGCCCCGCGATCTGCTGGAGGATCTCATCCAGTTCAGCCTGCTTCGGACGCCGCAGCGCGATCCGGCGACCTTGGCTGTTTCGCATCGTGCGGCCGACATTGATGTTGACCGGAGAGCCGGCCGCGGTGAAACCCGCCCGCCTGGGCTTGAATGCAAGGATCTGCTTGAGGTTGAGCTTGACCAGGTCGGGCAGCTCGAGATCCTCGAAAAAGAGGTCCAGCACCTCCTCGCGCGACAGCACGAAGCGAAAGTCGTCCTCGGATGCCGATCTTCCGGGAGATGAAAAATCCGCGCCGCCGTGGTCGGGCTTCGGGATCAGGTCACCGGTGCTGAATGTCTTGTTCCCAGGCAGGATGTGCTGGTGCCGGCCGCTGTCCTTGGCTTCGCTGAAAGTCGGCTCGCTGGTGCCTTGCCGCGGCAGGGGAACCGCATGCTCGCGGTCCACATCGGCGATACTGCCCGTCCTGATCTGATCGCGGAGGCTGCGCTTGAGCTCTTCCCGGGCGCGCCTGAGGAAGCGCTGACGATTGCCCAGGCTCTTGTCCTTCGGGTTCAGGCGGCGATCGATGAAGATCGGCATGGAACCATCGTTCCCTCAACCAGCCTTGTTCACGCGCATGTACCAGTCGACCAGACGGCGCACCTGCCGCTCGGTATAGCCACGCTGCACCATCCTCTGCACGAACTCGTTGTGCCGCTTTTCCGTGACGCTGTCCTGCTTCGAGCCGAAGCTGATCACCGGCAGCAGATCCTCGACCTGTCCGAACATGCGTTTCTCGATGACCTCGCGAAGCTTCTCATAGCTCGTCCAGGACGGATTGCGGCCATGGTTGCGGGCCCGGGCGCGCAGCGTGAACTTCACCACTTCGTTGCGGAAGTCCTTGGGATTGGCGATGCCAGCCGGCTTTTCGACCTGCGACAATTCCTTCTCCAGCACATCGCGGTTGAGGATCTGTCCGGTATCGGGATCCTTATAGTCCTGATCCTCGATCCAGGCGTCGGCATAGGCGATGTAGCGATCGAAGAGGTTCTGGCCGTACTCGCTGTATGATTCCAGATAGGCCTTCTGAATCTCATGGCCGATGAACTCGGCATAGCGGGCCGCGAGTTCCGACTTGATGAAGTCGAGATAGGAGGCTTCGGTCTCCTTCGGGAATTGCTCGCGCTTGATCGCCTCCTCCAGGATGTACATCAGATGCACCGGATCGGCAGCCACCTCCTTGGTGTCGTAATTGAACGTCTGGGACAAGATCTTGAAGGCGAAGCGCGTGCTGACGCCGGTCATGCCTTCATCGACGCCGGCGGCGTCGCGATATTCCTGAACCGATTTCGCCTTGGGATCGCTCTCCTTGAGGTTCTCGCCATCATAGGCGCGCATCTTGGTGTAGAGCGGCGAATTGTCATGTTCGGCAAGGCGGGTCGAGACGGTGAAACGGCTGAGGATGTCCAGCACTTCGGGGGCGCAGGGGCTGCCGGACAGTTCACTCTCGCGCAGCAGCTTCTCGTAGATGTGCCGTTCTTCCGTGACGCGCAGGCAGTACGGAACCTTGACCACGAGGATGCGGTCGAGAAAGGCCTCGTTGTTCTTGTTGTTCTTGAACTGCTGCCATTCGGATTCGTTCGAATGGGCGACGACGATGCCCTGGTAGGGGAAGCCGCCGAAATTCTCGGTGCCGTTGTAGCTGCCCTCCTGCGTCGCCGTCAGCAACGGGTGCAGCACCTTGATGGGCGCCTTGAACATCTCGACGAATTCAAGCAGGCCCTGCGTGGTCCGGTTCAGTCCGCCGCTATAGGAGTAGGCGTCCGGGTCGGACTGGCTGAAATGCTCGAGTTGCCTGATATCGACCTTGCCGACGAGGGCGGAAACATCCTGGTTGTTCTCGTCGCCGGGCTCCGTCTTGGCGATCGCGATCTGCCGCAGCCGCGAGGGCAAAAGCTTGACGACGCTGAATTTGGAGATGTCGCCGGACAGTTCGTCGAGCCGCTTGGCCGCCCAGGGCGAGATGAGCCCGTTCAGGCGGCGGCGGGCAATCCCGTATTTTTCCTCCAGCAGATCGCCCATTCGATCGGGATGGAAAAGGCCAAGCGGGGATTCGAAGATCGGGCTGATCTGGTTGCCGACCTTGAGCGTATAGATCGGCCGCAGTTCCATCAGCTTCTTCAGCCGCTCGGCGAGAGACGATTTGCCGCCGCCGACGGGGCCAAGCAGATAGAGGATCTGCTTGCGCTCCTCGAGACCCTGGGAGGCGTAACGGAAATATCCGGCGATGCGCTCGATCGTGTCCTCCATTCCATAGAAATCGGAGAAGGAGGGATAGACCTTGATCGTGCGGTTCGAGAAGATGCGGCCGAGCCGTTCGTCCTTGCTGGTATCGACAAGGTTCGGCTCGCCGATGGCCGCGAGCATTCGCTCGGCGGCCGAGGCGTACATGGATTTGTCCTCGCGGCAGGCCAGCAGATATTGCTGGAGGCTGATCTCTTCCTGGGCCGCGGTCGCGTAAATCTCCGAAAAAAGGTCGAAGACGTCGGATTGATTCTCGCGCATGATGTTTTGCTCTCAGAGCCCGATCTGGCTGTCAGTCGGCTCATCATACATTCAACCGCCGGAGAGCATTGTGGTTCCCTTCACATGAAGGAGAGCGCATGCAATCCGCTATCGATCCCCGGCAGGACATCCGACGTGCTCGAAATGCCCGCCTTAGGAGATACGTGGTGATTGCCGGTGGCGCTTCAAGGGCAAATCTGGGGTTGTTTTCGTACTTGTGACTCGTTGACGGGAATTCAGTGGCGAAGCGAATTCGAGGCGTCGCCTCGCTGCCGGGTTTGACGATGGGGCGCAGGAGGTTATGGGAGGGCCAAAAATCCGGCCATTACCGATCCTTAGCTGGACGCCGGTCGTGCATATGTGCACTCTGCCGGTCCGGACCGGTCGGAGATGACGATGATCAATCGACGCAGCCTGTTGGTGGCATCGCTTGCGGCCCTGTTGCCGGGGCGCGCGTCGGCGGCCTGGTGGCCGAGCCGGCCTCAACCGCAGACATTCGACTATGGTCCGGCAAAGCTCGACATCTACGCGCCGGAAGGCGCGCATGGACTGCCGGTGGTGTTCTTCGTCCACGGCGGCGGCTGGCGAATCGGCAACCGGTCCGAGGTCCATGCCAAGCCCGGCTTCCTGCTCGACAACGGCTTCTGTTTCGTGTCCATCGACTACCGCATGCTGCCCGGCGCCGACGTCGCCACGCAGGCGGCCGATGTCGCCAAGGCCTATGCCTATGTCCGGGCCAACATTGCCAGCCACGGCGGCGACCCCGCCCGTATCGCCGCGATGGGCCATTCGGCCGGTTGCCATCTCGTTGCGCTGACGGGCATGCGGGGCGACCTGCCGGGCGTTGTCGCGCTGGTGCTCGACGATACCAGGGCCTACGATCTGGAGACGCTGGCGAAAAACGGCGGCATGGTGCGCGCCTATGCCCGCGCCTTCCCCGACCGGTCGCAGTGGCGCGCGCTGTCGCCGGCCAGCTATGTGGACGGCCGCAAACATCCGCCGACCTTCATCACCTATTCCGGCGCGTCCGGTCGAGGGGCGGACTCGACGGCCTTCGCCGACCGGCTGCGCGCGACGGGGACCAAGGTGACGCTGTTCGATGGCAGCGCCTATTCGCATATGTCCATCGACCGGCGGCTCGGCAAGAACGGCGATGCCCTGAGCGATGCGGTCCTGGCCTTTCTCAAGTCCTCGATCGCCTGACGTCGTACGCAGCGCCGGCTCCGCCTTTGGGCCGGCGCCGTATTTCCCCGAACTGGATCAGGTCAAAGTCCGTAACCGGACATTGCGACAGGAGGCTGCGTGAGCCAATTGTCCGGCGACCATCGGAACAAGGGGAATGCGATGAACGGAGCCGACGTTCTGTGCGACGTGCTTTTGGCGAACGGCGTGAATGTCTGCTTCGCCAATCCCGGCACCTCGGAAATGCATTTCGTCGCGGCGCTCGACCGCAAGCCGCAGATGCGTTGCGTGCTCGGCCTCTTCGAGGGCGTGGTGACGGGAGCCGCCGACGGCTACGCCAGGATGACCGACCGGCCGGCGGCGACGCTGCTGCACACCGGTCCGGGCCTCGCCAATGGATTGGCCAACATCCACAATGCCAGGCGTGCCCGCGTGCCGATGATCAACATCGTCGGCGACCATGCCTCCTACCACCTGCCGCTCGACGCGCCGCTCACCAGCGACATAGAGGGCCTGGCGGCGCCGATGTCGAACTGGGTCCTCCGCATTGCAGGGCCCGCCGACATCGCGCGGGCCGCGCAAGAGGCTTTTCGCGCCGCGCTGACGCCTCCCGCCATCGCGACGCTGATCCTGCCGGCGGATGCCGCCTGGGGCGAGGCCGGTCCAGTCCAATCCGCGAAGGTGGAGCTTGCCTCGCCGGCGGCGGTCGACATGAATGCGGTGCGCAAGGTCGCCGAGGCCATTCGCGCCGCTCCCGGCCGCGTCGGCATGATCGTGCGCGGACAGGCGGCGCGCGCGGATGCCCTTGAAATCGCCGGCCAGATATCGGCGGCCATGGGCGTGCGCCTCTTCAGCGATGTCCTGATCGCCCGCATGCAGCGTGGGCGTGGTCGGGTCGCGCCGACCCGCATTCCCTATCCGATCGACGCGGCCCGTGCTCTGCTGGCCGACATCGATGTCCTGATCCTTGTCGGCGCCAGGGAACCGGTTGCCTTCTTTGCCTATCCAGGCAAGCCGGGACGGCTCGTGCGAGAAGGCAGCGAGGTGGTGACGCTGGCGGCGCATGGCGAGGACCTGAAGGCGGCACTCGCCGCGTTGCGGGACGAGCTGGGCGTCAAGTCCTCGCAGCTTATGTCGGCGCCGACGGCATTTCCCGATGAGCCGAGCCCGCTCGGCAAGCTTACCGACGACGCCATTGCGGTTTCGGTGGCGAGGAAGCTCCCGGAGAACGCGATCGTCTGCGACGAGGCCGTCACCTCGGCCCGGCGCTATTTCGCGCTGTCGGCCTTTGCCGCGCCGCACGACTACATGATGGGCACTGGCGGGTCGATCGGCGGCGGCATGCCGATGGCGACGGGGGCCGCTATCGCCTGTCCGGATCGCAAGGTGGTCAATCTCGAGGCCGACGGCAGCGGCATGTACACGGTCCAGGCGCTGTGGACCCAGGCAAGGGAAAAGCTCGACGTGGTGACGATCGTCTTTTCCAACCGCACCTACGCCATCCTGCATGGCGAGATGCGCAATGTCGGGGTGAACGTCATCGGCGAGAATGCGCGGCGCATGCTCGATCTCGATCAGCCTGCGCTGGATTGGGTTTCGCTGGCAAAGGGAATGGGCGTCGAAGCCGCCCGCGCCGACACCTGCGAAAGGTTCGACGCGCTGCTGGAGAGTGCGTTGTCGCGCCCAGGACCGTTCCTCATCGAGGCCGCGATCTGACGGATTGCGGCCCGCGCCGTCCGGAGCCTACCAGCGCGTCTTTTCGCCGGGGGCCGCCGGCTCGATAGCCAGCGCATGCACGCCGGCCTTCAATTCATCGGCAAGCAGTTGGTTGACGGCGCGGTGGCGATCGATGCGGCTCATGCCGGCAAAGCTCGGCGAGACGATGCGGACGCGAAAATGCGTCTCGCCCGTGCCGTCGAAGGTGGCGTGGTGACCGGATTCGACATGGTGATGGCCGGCGTGAAGGTGGCTTTCGTTGATGACCGAGAGCCTTTCCGGCGAAAATGCCGCTGTCAGCTTGCTTTCCATCGTCGACTGTATGGACATCCTGGCTTCCCTTCACCACATGACGGCATAGCCGCAAGTCATCTACGGCACCGCCGCAAAATCCGAAATTTCGACCGCTTTTAAGCCGCGATTCAGCGGTTAGGGCGATCATCGGCGAAATGTCAATTCTTGTTTCGCAGTAGCGAACAGCCCATAAATGGGTGAGATGAAACCGTATCCCAAATATTTCGAGAAAATCCGCATCCGGCCGGAAAAGGACGCGGAGCTGAAGTCGCATGCCCCGATCTGCCAGTGGGACGGTTGCCATGAGGCCGGCACGCACCGCGCGCCCGTCGGGCGCCTGAAAGAGGGCGAGTATTTCCGCTTCTGCTTCGATCACGTTCGCGAATATAACAAGAGTTTCAATTATTTCTCGGGCGTGTCGGACACCGAGATCGCCCGTTTCCAGAAGGAGGCGCTGACCGGGCATCGGCCGACATGGCGCATGGGCGCCAATGGCGGCGGCATGCGCTCGGCGCCGGACTTTGCCCAGCAGCGTTCAGGGCGCGCCGGCTACCACAACCGCATGCGCGATCCCTTCAACCTATTCGGCGCCGGGGCGCGGGAGCCGCGCGAGCGCAAGGCAAAGCCGCTTGAGGCCAAGGCGCTGGAAACGCTTGGCCTTGATACAAAGGCGACTGGTCATGATATCAAGGCGCGCTATAAGGAACTCGTGAAGCGCCACCATCCGGATGCGAATGGCGGCGACAGGGGTTCGGAAGACAGGTTCCGCGATGTGCTGCAGGCGTATCGCGTGCTCAAGCAGGCAGGATTGTGCTGAGCGACCCTACGGTCCGTGTCGTTTTCCAACTTTCATAAGGTTGGAAAAGGCTCTAAGACCGCCCCCGGACAAAATCGATTGCCGGCGAAACGCGGCGTTTCGCCCGTGGAGACGTTGATAGAGATGAATAAGGTCGATCGCGACATCGCCAACCTGCCCGACACGACGGTGTCGGTGAAGGAGAAATTCGGCTTCGACTCCAAGATGGTGGTTCCCGCCTACTCGGTGTCGACCGAGCATGTGCCGGACATCGACCCCGACTATCTGTTCGACAAGGCAACGACGCTGGCGATCCTCGCCGGCTTCGCCTACAACCGCCGCGTCATGGTGTCGGGCTATCACGGTACCGGCAAATCGACCCATATCGAGCAGGTCGCCGCGCGCCTCAACTGGCCTTGCGTGCGCGTCAACCTCGACAGCCATGTCAGCCGTATCGACCTCGTCGGCAAGGACGCCATCGTCGTCAAGGAAGGCCTGCAGGTCACGGAATTTCGTGACGGCATCCTGCCCTGGGCTTATCAGCACAATGTGGCGCTCTGCTTCGACGAGTACGATGCCGGCCGCCCGGACGTGATGTTCGTCATCCAGCGCGTGCTGGAATCGTCTGGCCGCCTGACGCTGCTCGACCAGAGCCGGGTCATCCGTCCGCATCCGGCTTTCCGGCTGTTCGCCACGGCGAACACCGTCGGCCTCGGCGACACCACCGGCCTCTATCACGGCACGCAGCAGATCAACCAGGCGCAGATGGACCGCTGGTCGATCGTCACCACGCTCAACTACCTGCCGCACGACAACGAAGTGAACATCGTGCTGGCCAAGGCCAAGCATTACCGCGACGGCAAGGGCAAGGACATCGTCAACAAGATGGTGCGGGTCGCCGACATGACGCGCTCGGCGTTCATCAACGGCGACCTGTCGACCGTGATGAGCCCGCGCACGGTCATCACCTGGGCCGAAAATGCCGAGATCTTCGGCGACATCGGCATGGCGTTCCGGCTCACCTTCCTCAACAAGTGCGACGAACTGGAGCGTTCGGTGGTGGCCGAATTCTATCAGCGCGCCTTCGGCGAGGAACTGCCGGAGAGCGCCGCCAACGTGGTGCTGGGGTAAAGCGCGTGCCGGAAGGCCCTAGCGCCTTTCAGGACAAATCGCGCAGGGAATGATCGATGGCGGGTCCGGGCGACAACACGCGCAACAAACCGAAGACGGGTTCTGAGGCGGACAGCTTCAAGCGCGCCGTGACCGTCTGCATGCGCGCCGTCGCCGGCGACAAGGATCTCGAGGTCGGCTTCGCCAAGGACCGCCCGGCGCTTGCCGGCAACCGTGCGCGGCTTCCCGAACTGCCGAAAAAGGCGTCCCGCAACGACATCGCGATCACCCGCGGCATCGGCGATTCCATGGCGCTGAAGCGCGCCTGCCACGACCAGCGCATCCACACCAAGCTGGCGCCCGAAGGCAAGCTGGCGCGCGCTATCTACGACGCCGTCGAGCAGGCTCGTGTCGAGGCGATAGGCAGCCGCGCCATGCAAGGCGTCGCCGACAATATCGGCTCGATGCTCGAGGACAAGTACGCCAAGGCCAACCTCGTCGACGTCAAGGACAAGGCCGACGCGCCGCTCGAGGAAGCCATCGCGCTGATGGTGCGCGAGAAGCTCACCGGTCGCCCGGTGCCGAAGAGCGGCGAGCGGATGGTGGAGCTATGGCGCCCCTGGGTCGAGGAGAAGGCCAGCGCCGATATCGACGGGCTTTCGTCCAAGCTCGGCGACCAGCAGGCTTTCGCCCGCGTCGTGCGCGACATGCTCGTCTCCATGGAGATGGCCGAGGAACTCGGCGACGACCAGGAGACGGAGGACACGGAAGACAACGAAGAGAACGAGCAGCAAGGCGAGGAGCAGAGCGAGGAAGGCGGCGAGGACGATTCCGGGTCCGAGCAATCGCAGTCCGAGGACGCCGAGGCATCCGCCGACGAGGAAGAGTCGGCCGAGACGGAAGCGACCGACGCCACCTCCGACGATCTCTCCGACGAGGACGATTCCGACGCGGAGACGCCCGGCGAGGCGAAGCGCAACGACAACCCGTTCCTCAACCTGCCGAGGGACATCGACTACAAGGTGTTCACGACGGCTTTCGACGAGACGGTCGGCGCCGAGGACCTGTGCGAGGAGGAAGAACTCGACCGGCTGCGCGCCTTCCTCGACAAGCAGCTCGCCAATCTCTCCGGCGTCGTCGGCCGGCTCGCCAACCGCCTGCAGCGCCGGCTGATGGCGCAGCAGAACCGCTCCTGGGATTTCGACCTGGAAGAGGGCTATCTCGATCCGGCCCGGCTGGTGCGCGTCGTCATCGATCCGATGCAGCCGTTGTCCTTCAAGCAGGAGCGCGACACCAAGTTCCGCGATACGGTGGTGTCGCTGGTGCTGGACAATTCCGGCTCGATGCGCGGCCGGCCGATCACAGTGGCCGCAACCTGCGCCGATATCCTGGCGCGCACGCTGGAGCGCTGCGGCGTCTCGGTCGAGATCCTCGGCTTCACGACGCGTGCGTGGAAGGGCGGGCAGGCGCGCGAGAAATGGCTCAAGGACGGCAAGCCGCCGAATCCCGGCCGGCTCAACGACCTGCGCCACATCATCTACAAGTCCGCCGACCATCCGTGGCGGCGGGCGCGCCGCAATCTCGGCCTGATGATGCGCGAGGGCCTGCTCAAGGAAAACATCGACGGCGAGGCACTGCTTTGGGCGCATAACCGGCTGATCGGGCGGCCCGAGCAGCGCAAGATCCTGATGATGATCTCGGACGGCGCGCCGGTCGACGATTCCACGCTCTCGGTCAATCCCGGCAATTATCTCGAGCGACACCTGCGCGCGGTGATCGAGCTGATCGAGACGCGCTCGCCGGTCGAGCTGCTTGCCATCGGCATTGGCCACGACGTGACCCGCTACTATCGCCGCGCCGTCACCATCGTCGATGCCGAGGAACTCGCCGGCGCCATGACCGAGCAGCTGGCCTCGCTGTTCGGCGAGGAAAGCGCGCGCGACTCGCGCCGCGGCGGGCTGCGGCGCGCCGGATGATCTTTCCGCGCGGCGCGGGCCGGCGGATGGCTTTCACCTGCTTGCTGGTCTGCGCCATGGTTCTACCGGCGAATGCCGCCGAGCGAGCCGCGGTCGAGGTGATGGAGATATCGGCGCGGCCGATCACCCAGTTCCATATCGGCCATGACGAGAAGCGGTTCGGTCCGCTCGAATTCGTCGGCGGCCTGGAGATGACCTCGCCGTCAGCCGATTTCGGCGCGCTGTCGGCGCTGCGCTTCCTGAGGCCGGGCAGCGATTTCACCGGCGTTGCCGACACCGGCTTCTGGTTCTTCGGCACCGTTGAGCATGGCGCCGACAAGCGGCCTTCCGGAATCCGGAACTTCCGCATGCAGCGGATGGTCGACGCTTCCGGCCGGCCGATCGAGAAGAAATGGCAGGTCGATGCCGAAGGCCTCGCGGTCAAAGACGGCATCGCCACGGTCGGTTTCGAGCGCGACCATCGCGTGGTTCAGTTCAGGATCGATCCCGACGATATGAAAGCGCCGTT
The DNA here is from genome assembly GCA_040755925.1 of Pseudomonadota bacterium. GTDB lineage: Bacteria > Pseudomonadota > Alphaproteobacteria > Rhizobiales > Rhizobiaceae > Mesorhizobium. The sequence continues at coordinate 9,675 of JBFLWR010000155.1, read as the reverse complement.
CAAGGCGCTCGATTTCCTTATCCCGGCCCGGGAGTTGCGCCAGAACCGCGGCTTCGAGACGGTTGCGCAAGCCGGCCCCTCCAGCCGGCTCCAGGGCGGGCTGGTCGTGGTTTCGGAAAGAAGCCTCGACAGTGCCGGCAACATCTATGCCGCCATCATCGAAGGACCGCACAAGGGCATCTTCACCATCAAGCGAAGCGGCGATTTCGACATCACCGACGGTGCCTTCCTGCCGGGCGGCGACCTGCTGCTGCTCGAGCGCAGTTTCTCGATAACGCGCGGCGTGAAGATGCGGCTGCGGCGCATCCATGGCGGCAGCGTCGAAAAGGATGCGGTTGCCGACGGGCCAGTGCTGCTGGAAGCCGACATGGGCTACCAGATCGACAACATGGAAGGCCTAGACGTCTGGAGCCGCGACGACGGCGCGCTGATGGTGTCGCTGGTGTCGGACGACAACCACTCGATCCTGCAGCGTAGTCTCTATCTGGAGTTCATCCTGCATCAGGACTGAGCCAGATAGCACCTTCTGTCCGCGGCCTCTTCCTCGTGGTTCGTGCACGGTTTGGTAACCTCGATCGGTGAAACTCCGATGCAATCCTAGGTTTCAGCCTGGCGCTGCCTCCTGGAATTATGCAACCGGATCCGGATCGATGACGACTGTCCTGCCCGCATTTCGACATCAGACGGCCCAGCAGGCACTGCAACTGCTGCAGAGCAGCGGCTCTGGGGGCGTAGACACTACGGGCGATCTTTCCGGCGGCGGTTCAGGCCTCATAGCTGGCAACAGCGTCCAGAAAAGCGCCATGGCGAGGATCAGCGAGCTGTTGCTTTCGGTGAGGATCGCCGATGGCCCAAGTCTCAGGGATCGCAGCGACGCCCAGCAAAATGCGATCGAAAGAATCAGCAAATTGCTGCTCGGCGGGGCAGGAAGCAGCGACGGATTCCTTGTCGTGATGCCGGCCAAGGCAAAGCTCGTCGAAGGTGGTTCCGGTGCCGATACGGTCACCATCGCCGCGTCCGGAGACGGGCTGCAGCCCAACTATGTCTCCCTTGGAGACGGAAACGACCGGCTCAATATTTCTTCCACGGGTGATGCCACTGCCGACTACTGGCAGGGATCGACGGTCTCAGGCGCCGCCATAGGCCCGGCAACGGTCAATGGCAAGGAAATCGCCGTGGTCATACCCAGCGGCCAGGGCATCTTCGCGGGCGCCGGCAACGATGTCGTCACCATCTCCGCCGGAAGAGACGTCTACCACGTCTCGGGCAACGAAGGAGACGACGCGCTCACCATAGCCGCCGGACGCGATATCTCGGGCATCTGGGGAGGCGCCGGCAACGACGCACTTACCCTCGCAAGCGGAGCAAGCATCGACAACATAACCGGCGATAACGGGGACGATGTCATCACCGCCGCGGCGGGGAAAGAGGCGCGTTCGATTTCCGGCGGCCAGGGGCGGGACATCCTCACAATCAGCGCCGGCGAAACGGTCTCGGACATCAGCGGCGGCTCAGGCTCCGATATCATCAATGTCGCCAGCGGCGGGGGCGCCTACTATGTTCTCGGAGGTGAGGGGAACGACGCGATTTCCGTCGTCGCCACAGAGGTCAATCACGTCGAGGGCGGCACCGGCGACGATACGATCAAAATCAACGCCAGCACCGCCAAGGGCATCTCCGGCGGACGCGGCGACGACAGGATCGATCTGACCGGCACCGACACGGCTTCGATGTTCTTCGATCGCGGCGACGGCAAGGATGTTGTCAGCGTCGGCGGAGAAACGACGATCGTCTTCGCCGAGCGTTCGATCAACGACGCGACGATCAGCTACGGCGACGGCACGATCACCGTCTCCTTTGCCGACAATGGCGACTCAGTGACCCTGGATTACAGCGGGGCAAGGCTGAAAGGCAGCCAGCCCGCTTTGACAGCGGCGACAACCGGCACCACCGAGATTCGCCGCGTGGCGCCGGCCGGCATGGGCGCGTCATCACTCTACGCCTATTTCGACAGCCACAACGCCGGCGGCTTCTCGCTCACGCTCAGCTGATCGCGTTAGCCACCTCGATCAACGGACCTTGTACAACTGGATCGGCTTGCCGGCGGTCTGGCCGATCAGCTCTAGCCAATCCGGCACATCTCCGTGTAGCAATTGCGCGACCAGGCCTGCCGGCGCGTCCTGGGCGAGCGATATTTCTTCAGAATTGCCGCGGCAAATCGCGACAAGGCCGACATGCTCACGCTCGACGACTGTATGGGCAGCGTCCGGCGATCCCATGAAGGCATCGAGCATGGCGAGGTTGCCGGCGATATTGCGGTGGTAGGGACCGGCCAGCGTCCTGTGGCCGCTGAACATCAAGATGGCGGAGCCGAGGTTTGAGGAGGCAAGGACGGTGGTCGCCGGCATCGCGGCGAGATCGTCGAAGTCCCCGGCCTTGCCGCAAGTGACGCCATGGTCCGGATCGGAATTGACCTGCTGGGGGGTCTTCTGCATGACGGACTGGGCTGCCACCGCGACACCGGCCCAGGTCGCGTTGAGCGATACCAGCCAAGCCGCTGCAATGCGGGTCGAGACGCGCCACGACTGCGCGGCGCTCGCCTGCAGGCGTATCCTGGCTATCCAGGCCGACAGCGGCAGCACGGCGAAAGCGACCGAGAAGGTAGAAGCACGCACCTGCCACAGGCTGACGGCGAACGCCACGGCCAGCAGCACGGCGGCGATTGCCTCCTCGCGACGCAGGCGACGATTTCGAAGACTGAGGCCGATAATGAGCAGCGCTATGAAGGGCGTCATGTAGCGCGAGGCCATGAGCTTGGGCTGATGGATGGCGACACTGAGGAAGGGCTGCGCCTCGACCACGTCGTCCAGCCAGTAGGTGCGGACGCGCGGGTCCATGCCGGAGTAAGGCGGCGCCAAGCATTGCGGGAAGAACACAATCGCGACCGCCGCTACGGCTACAGCCAAGACCGCCATCCACGCCAACCGCGTCCTGGCCGTCGACTGCCCCGGCAAGTACGCGGTCGCCGCCAGTCCGAAGCCGGACAGTGCCGCGATCACGAACTGGAAGGACGAAAAGGCATCGCACTCGGCCGCGGCCCACGCCGACGGTTTGATGGTGGTGACCAGCACCACCAAGGCTGTCGCCGCAAACCCGATGCCGAAGCCGCGCGCCGTCGGACGTTCCTTTTCATCGAGGATGAAGAATACGGCAACGCAGGCGCCAAGCGCCGCGACATAAGCAGCGGTCTCCATGCCGACGCCCAGTGTCAGGCCCGCGCTTATGCCGGACAGAAGAGCGGCGGGGCGCCAGAAGGGCGCTTCCATCAGCAGGTAGAGGCTGGCTGCCGTCAGAAGCACCTGGATGTTGTGATGATCGACCGTGCCCGGACTGAAGATGCCGAGGAAGAAAAGCCCGGCGGTGGACAACACCAGCGCCGGCATCGCCACGTTGGCGCCGGCGAAGCGCTGCGAGGCGCGGAGGATGACGAAGATGGTCAGGCCGTAGAGAAAGACGGGCCAGATGATCTGGGCAGCCCGCTCCGCGGTGGCGGTGCTCGCGCCGAGCGCCTCGGAGGCAAGAATGATCAGCGCGATCGGCGCGTCGACCAGCCGCGACCAATGCATGACGAAGCCGCCCGCCGGCCCCATCCTGTACTGATGAAGGTCGAACCAGCCCTGGCCGGCGAGAAGGTCGCGGACCTGGACCAACTGCAGCATGCTGTCATTGTCGCTGCCGTAATCCGCAAGCGACGGAAAGCCGGAGATCGCGTTGATGGCCAGCACGACCAGCGTCGCGCAGAGCGCAAGCAGGAGATCATTTTTCCAACCGGTGCGCTGGATGGTCATGCTGGTCGCTTCGCCTTGAACGATTTTCGCGATCCTGCACGATCGGCCGTAAAAAAGCGTAAAGCCATCGGGATATCGCACGCCGTAAGAGCTGCCCGATGCGCCATCGCAACGTTCCTCGACCGCCCCGCGATGCGCGAGACGGCTGGCGCTGTCACCGTTGCGATCCGTTGGTCGCGATCCAGATGACATGACGGGCGCCGCGCTTTCCGCGGGCGCGCGTGTTGACCTCCTCGACCGTGAAGCCCGCCTGCTTCAGCCGCCGCGTGAAGCCACTGTCCGGTCCCTGCGACCAGACCGCCAGCACGCCGGCGGGCTTCAATGCGGCACGCGCGGCTGCGAGACCGTTCACGCTGTAGAGCGCATCATTGCCCCTGTAGACGATGCCTTCCGGGCCATTGTCGACATCGAGCAGGATGGCGTCCCACAGATGCGAGCGGATGACACGCCCGACGTCAACCTCGCGGATGGTGACACGGGGATCGTCGAGGCAGCCGCTGAAGATCTCGGCCATCGGGCCGCGCGCCCAGGCGACGACCTCGGGGACCAATTCGGCAACGGTGATGGCAGCGTCGTCGCCCAGCGAAGCAAGAGCGGCGCGCAGGGTGAAACCCATGCCGAGCCCGCCGATCAGGATTTCCGGCTGCTTGCGGCCAGCGATCCGCTCGCAAGAAAGCCTCGCCAACGCTTCCTCGGAGCCGCTGAGTCGGCTGTTCATCAGCTCGTTCGCGCCCAGCATGATCGAGAACTCGGCGCCGCGCCGCTTCAGGCGAAGTTCCTGGTCGCCATCGGATGCGCGAGCTGAATCAAGTTGAACCCAGGGGATCACGGCCTGAAGCCCGTTCCATCTCGATAGAACCGGGGTGGGGCTCTATCTTTTTGTTTGAGCATGATCTTTTCCAAAAAACCGGTTTCCAGGTTTCGCCGAAGCGGACCTTCGGTTGGCGATCATACTCTAGACCGCGATGGCGGGCTGATTCCAGCGGGCGGCAACGAGCCTGTAGGGGATCAACGCCACCACGGCGATGATCAGCTTGACCGAAAGATCGCCGAGCGCCCACGACACCCACCGCATCGTCTCGACAGGCAGCACGCCCATCAGCGGCGCCGTCTGAAGCGCGAAGCTGTCGTTCGGGCCGGCAAAGGCGAAGGCGGCGGAGAAGGCGATGCCGAAGAACACGACTGTGTCGAACACGGAGCCCACCAGCGTGCCGATGATCGGCGCGCGCCACCAGCTCTGGCGGCGCAGCCGGTTGAAGACGGTCACGTCGAGCAATTGCGCGGTGAGGAAAGCTGCTCCGGAAGCGGCGGCGATGCGCACCAGGCGATCGGCGGCGGTCTCGAACTCGATCAGCCCGTGGCGGAACAGGAACGGGGGAACGAGGATCGAACAGGTCACCGCCGTCATGAAGCCGACGAACACCACCTTGCGCGCCACGGCAGGGCCATAGCGGCGGTTGGCGAGGTCGGTGACGAGAAAGGAGAAGGGATAGGTGAAGGCGCCCCAGGTGAGCAGGTCGGCCAGCGACAGGCCGCCGATCTGGCCCTGCATCGGGAACTGGACGAGGATGTTCGACGCCACGACGACAAGCGCCATGGCGGCCACAAAGGGCAGGTACCGCGAAAGGAAGTTCATTTTTTTATCCTGGGTAATGGAACCAGCCGAGCGTCCACGGAAACCGGGCCGCCCGCTTATGTTCGAGCACCGCTCCGAGAACCGCTCGCGGCCTTCGGTCCGGCGCTCGAGGCGGTCGTCCCCCGCCTCAATGACGAATTAGGCAGCCGGCTGCTCGGCGAGCTTCTTGGCGATCTGCTTCTTCAGCAGGCGGGCGCGCTGCGACAGCTCCTTGGCGTCGGCCTTGGCCAGGAAGGCGTCGAGGCCGCCGCGATGCTCGACCGAACGCAGGGCGTTGGCCGAAATGCGCAGGCGAACGTTCTGGTTCAGTGCTTCGGAGATCAGCGTGACATTGACCAGGTTCGGCAGGAAGCGACGCTTGGTCTTGTTGTTGGCATGGCTTACATTGTTGCCGGTCTGGACTGCCTTGGCAGTGAGCTCGCAAGTGCGGGACATTGGTCTTACCTTCAGTTCTAAGCCTGCCAAACCATTCTGCCCGCGCCAGGCGGCGCGCGGTCTCGGTCAGGCGGCCTTTGGAAAAAGTTGGCGTTCCATAGTTGCATTTAGCCAGCGCGTCAAGCACCGGCACACGCGCAGCCGTCGGACGTGCTCCATATAAAGGCCGGATTTTACCCTATAAGCCCTTCGCGAAGGGATATGCCAGGCTGGAAACCACAATTTCCCGCCGACGAACCAAGGATTCGCCGCCCGCCATGCTTCGCCCGTCCCACGCACTCGCCATTTTGTTCGCCGTCGCCACGCCAGCCACGAGCCTTGCCGCGTCCAGCCCGCAATCCTTCAAGGGCGAATATACGGTATCCTTCCTCGGCCTCTCGATAGCGCGGTCGACCTTCTCCAGCCGCTATGAGAACGGCGTCTATTCGATCGACGGCAGCGTCTCGGCCGCGGGCCTCGCCAAGCTGTTCGACGACACGCGCGGGACGATCTCGTCCAAAGGCACGATCTCAGGCCAGAAAATGGTGCCGCAGGTGTTCCGCGCCGATTATACCTCCGGCAAGAAAGCGTCGCTGGTGGACATCCGTTTCGGCAATGGCGACGTCACCTCGACGAAGGTGGTTCCGGCGCCGGAAAAGCGTGATCCCCAGTCCTGGGTGCCGCTTGGCACCGGCGACCTGAAGTCGGTGCTCGATCCGATGGCGGCCACCGTCATCTACGCCGACAGTCTCGACAAGGTCTGCGGGCGAACAGTCAAGCTTTATGACGGCGAGATGCGCGCCAATCTGAGGCTGACCTATGCCTCGAAAGGCTCGATCTCGGTGCCAGGCTACAAAGGCGACACCGTGACCTGCCGAATGGGCTTCGAGCCGGTCGCCGGCTACCGAAAGGGCCGCAAGGCGCTGGAGTATCTGACGAACAAGAGCAAGATGATGGTGACATTTGCGCCGCTCGGCAAATCCGGGGTATATGCGCCGATCCACGCCACCGTCGGGACGCAGATCGGCCCATTGACCATAAGCGCGAGACGGTTCGAAGCAGTCGACTAGATCAGGCGCGGCGGCGCGCCGCCGGGGGAAACATGGGGCGCGCAACACTGATCGGATTCTCGGCGGTCGCCATGTGGTCGCTGCTTGCGCTGCTCACCAGTGCGTCGGGGCAGGTGCCGCCATTCCTTCTGTCGGCCATCACCTTCGCCATCGGCACCTGTGTCGGGCTGGCCGCCCGGCTGGTGATGCCGGCACCTGACAGGAGCCAGAAGATTCCGCCGCAGGTGTGGGTGATCGGCATAGCCGGCCTGTTCGGCTACCATTTCTTCTACTTCACCGCCCTGCGCAACGCGCCGGCAGTCGAGGCGAGCCTGATTGCCTATCTTTGGCCGCTGCTCATCGTGCTCGGCTCGGCGCTGATGCCGGGCGAGCGGCTCGCCTGGAACCATGTCATCGGGGCGTTGCTCGGGCTTGCCGGCACATTCCTCATCGTCACCAAGGGCGGCGGGCTTGCCTTCGACGCGCGCTATGCCTTCGGCTATGCGATGGCGGCCGTCTGCGCGGTGGTGTGGTCGTCCTATTCGCTGCTGTCGCGGCGCTTCCCGTCGGTGCCGACCACCATTGTCACCTGGTTCTGCGCGGCGACATCGGTCCTGTCGCTGATCTGCCATTTACTTCTGGAAAAGACCGTGCTGCCTGACGGTCCCGGACAGTGGCTGGCCATCGTCGGGCTGGGGCTGATGCCGGTGGGCGCCGCCTTCTACGCCTGGGATATCGGTGTCAAGCGCGGCAACATCCAGGTGCTTGGCGCCGCCAGCTATGCCGCGCCGCTGCTCTCGACGCTGGTGCTGATCGCGGCGGGCGTCGCCGAGCCGTCGCTGCGCATCCTGGCGGCCTGCGTGCTCATCACAGGTGGAGCCGTGCTCGCCGCCAAGTCGCTGCTGTTGCGCAAACCGGCGGCGGGCGGAGCCGGCGCATGATGCCGTTTGCAGGCGGCATCGAGGCCAATGCAAATGCGACGCTGCTGTTTTCGCTGGTCGCGGCCGTCATCTATACCTTCGCGCTCGACATGCCACCGAAGCTGACCCGCTCGGCGGCGAAGACGCTTGCCGTCGCCTTTCTTGCCGTGCTCGCCTTGATGCAGGGCGGCCCGTTGCTGCTCGTCGCGGCGCTGGCGCTCAGCGCCGTCGGCGACGCCTTCTTGTCGCGCGATGGCGAGAAGGCCTTTCTCGGCGGCCTCGCCAGCTTCCTTGCCGCGCACATCGTCTATGTCGTGCTGTTCGCCAAGGCTGGCGGCGGGCTGGCATTGCTTGCCGGAGAGCCATGGCGCGGGGTGGTCGCGCTGGCGATGGCCGTGTTCGCCATAGTCATGCTTGCCGCCCTGTGGCGCCGCGTCGAGCCTCAACTGTGCGCTCCGATCGCCGTCTATGTCGCGGCGATCCTCGCGATGGGCATCTCGGCGCTCGCCACCGGCAATCCTTGGGTCATCACCGGCGCCGTGCTGTTCATGGCCTCGGACGGGCTGCTGGCGACGGAGCGGTTCCTGCTTGCCGTCGTCTCGCCGAACCGCGTCTGGATGCGTTATGCTGTCTGGGTGCTCTACTACGCTGCCCAGCTGGCCATCACGCTCGGCTTCCTGCTTGGTTAAGCGGTTTTCGGCTGCCAGCCCGGTTCGGCCAGCTCGAAGGCGGCGAAGTCGAAGCCCGGCGCCACCGTGCAGCCGACCAATGTCCATTCGCCGAGGCTGCGCGCCGATTGCCACCAGCCAGCCGGCACTACGAGCTGCGGCCGCTCGCCAGCGGCCAGGGCAGGACCCAGGGCCTGTTCGATGACGGTCCGGCTGCCTTCCTCATGCATCGACAGCGCGATCGGCGCGCCGGCATAGAAATGCCAGACTTCGGCGGCGTCCCGCACCCGATGCCACGCGGAAAGCTGGCCTGCTTCGAGCAGGAAATATATCGCGGTCGAGTGGCCGCGAGCGCCTCCCGAACCGTCGCGGAAGGTCTCGGCATACCAGCCGCCTTCCGGATGTGGTTTGAGCCCGAGCGTTGCGATGATTTCGGCGGCGCTGGTCATCGGCGGTCTTTTTCTTGGTGCGTGCCGTTATCCCAAACCGCGACATGCATCAGAAATTATCCTTGCGCTTGCGGATCTCGGCGAAGACCTCGGCGTCGCTGGCCTTCTCCATGCCGAGATGCTTGCGGATCGCCGGATCGTGCCAGCGCAGGAACGGGTTGGTCGACAGTTCCTCGCCGATCGTGGTCGGCAGCGTCGGCTTGTTATCGCGGCGCAGCGCCTCGATCCTGGCGGCGCGCTGTTTCAGCGCCGAATTGGTGGGGTCGATCGTCAGCGCGAAGCGGGCGTTGGCCAAAGTGTATTCATGCCCGCAATGGATGGCCGTTGCGGCCGGAAGGGCCGCCAGCTTCTTCAGCGACTCATACATCACCGGAGGCTTGCATTCGAACAGGCGGCCGCAGCCGAGCGCAAACAGCGTGTCGGCGGTGAAGGCCACTTTCGAGGCCGGCAGGTGGTAGGAGACATGACCAGCGGTATGACCGGGCGTCTCGATGACCTCGATCCTTTCATTCCCAAGGCGCAAGACCGAGCCTTCCCTCACCGTCTGGTCGATGCCGGGGATCTTGGCCTTCTCCGCCTCCGGCCCGACGATGCGCAGCTTGAAGCGCTCCTTCAGCGCCAGATTGGCCTCGACATGGTCGGCATGGTGATGCGTGGTGAGGATCATGGTCGGTGTCCAACCGGTGCGCTC
>JBFLWR010000154.1:0-3685 GCA_040755925.1 Pseudomonadota bacterium | reverse complement strand
TTCCGGCCGGAATGTCCGGGTCGGCTGCGACTTCCGTCCTCGGCGCGGCGGCGACGGGGGCCGCGGCCTCGCTCTTGGCCGCGGCGAGCGCCGGGGCCGCGGCGGCAGCTGCAGGCTTGGCGGCCTCCTCTTCACCGATGCCTTCGCCAGCCTTGTCGACGTCTTCACCGTCGACCGCAAGCACGGCGATCACCGCGTTGACCTTGACGCCTTCAGTGCCGGCGGGAACCACGATCTTGGCCAGCGTGCCTTCGTCGACGGCTTCCACCTCCATCGTCGCCTTGTCGGTCTCGATCTCGGCGATGACGTCGCCGGCGACGATCTTGTCGCCTTCGTTCTTGAGCCACTTCGAGAGATTGCCCTCTTCCATCGTCGGCGAGAGCGCGGGCATGAGAATTTCGATCGGCATGTCCTTGCCCTCCCCTTACAGTACGATGTCGGTCCAGAGCTCGGACGGATCCGGCTCCGCGTCGTGCTGGGCAAATTCGGCGGCGTCGGCGACGATGTCGCGGACTTCCTTGTCGATGGCCTTCAGTTCGTCCTCATCGGCCCACTTCTTCTCGATCAGCCGTGCCTTGACCTGCTCGATCGGGTCGTGCTCGGAGCGCATCTTCTGCACTTCTTCCTTGGAACGATACTTCGCCGGATCGGACATCGAGTGGCCGCGATAGCGATAGGTCTGCATCTCCAGGATCAGCGGGCCGTTACCGTCCCGGCACCATTCGGTGGCGAGGTCGCCGGCTGCCTTCACGGCGCGGACGTCCATGCCGTCGACCTGGATGCCCGGAATCTTGAAGGACGCGCCGCGATGCGAGAAATCGGTCTCGGCGGAAGAGCGCGTCACGGACGTGCCCATGGCGTAGCGGTTGTTCTCGATGATGTAGATCACCGGCAGCTTCCACAGCGAGGCCATGTTGAAGCTTTCATAGACCTGGCCCTGGTTGGCCGCGCCGTCGCCGAAATAGGTCAGCGAGACGTTCTTGTTGTCGCGGTAGCGGTTGGCGAAGGCCAGGCCGGTGCCCAGCGACACCTGCGCGCCGACGATGCCGTGGCCGCCATAGAAATGCTTCTCCTTGGAGAACATGTGCATGGAGCCGCCCTTGCCCTTCGACAGGCCGCCGCGGCGCCCGGTGAGCTCGGCCATGACGCCGCGCGGTGACAGGTCCATCGCCAGCATGTGGCCGTGATCGCGATAGGCGGTGATCATCTGGTCGCCTTCGATCAGCGACATCTTCATGCCGGTGACGACGGCCTCCTGGCCGATATAGAGGTGGCAGAAACCGCCGATGAAGCCCATGCCGTAGAGCTGGCCGGCTTTTTCCTCGAAGCGGCGGATGAGCAGCATGTGCCGGTAGGCGGAAAGCTCTTCTTCGCGGGTGAATTCGGCCGGCTTCGGCGCTGAGAGATTCGGCTGTTTGTCGGATTTGGATCTGGCAGGCGCTTTTTTGGCGGCGGTGGCCATGCATCACTCCCTGTTGGCGTCTCTTCGCGGACATTCAGGGAGTTCGATCGCCTCCCCACCGATTTGCGAGAGGCTAACATGCGAAAATGCATTGCGCCATGCTGAAAAATGCATGGCTGGCATGCATCTAAGCGATTAGAATCATTCAAAATAACAGCGATTAACCGAAATTCGGTTATTTCGCCGAAACGGGCAGCATGATGGTGATTTCATCTGGTTGGGACAGATTGAGCGCCTTTCGGGCTTGCTCGTCAAGCATGTCCTTCTCCAGCGTGCCTTCATGCATCAGCTGGACACGGCGTTCGAACTCGATCCGGCGCGCCTTGACCGCGTCGAGCTGCGCTTGCAGATCGGCCGCCTGCGCCTGGAGCCGGTATTTGGAGTAGATGCCGAATTCGCCGTGATAGGCGTGGAAGCCGAAATAGGCCAGGAACAGCACGCAGAGCGACGGAATGATCAACCTGCCGGTGTTTCTCTGCTTGTGCTGACGTGTCCACATAACCCGAACCCTCGCGGTCGCATACGCGAGCGACCATGGAGTCCTTTTTCGCCCGATTGTGCTTAATGGACGGTTACGGACGCCGGCCATGCGACCGGCGGAAACGAAAAAGGGCGGGAAATTTCCCGCCCCTTCGGATTGATCGGAACTTCGTCCAAGTCAGGCCTTGATGACCGACTTGCCGGCATAGCGCGCCTGCTGGCCGAGCTCTTCCTCGATACGGATGAGCTGGTTGTATTTCGCCGTACGATCCGAGCGCGACAGTGAGCCGGTCTTGATCTGTCCGCAGTTCGTGGCGACCGCGAGGTCGGCGATGGTCGAATCCTCGGTCTCGCCCGAGCGGTGCGACATGACGGCGGTATAACCGGCCTTGTGAGCCGTCTCGACCGCGTCGAGCGTCTCGGTGAGCGAGCCGATCTGGTTGACCTTTACCAGGATCGAATTGGCGACGCCCATGCGGATGCCGTCGCGCAGGCGGGCCGTATTGGTGACGAAGAGGTCGTCGCCGACGAGCTGCACCTTCTTGCCGATCAGGTCGGTCAGGATCTTCCAGCCTTCCCAGTCGTCCTCGGCGAGGCCGTCCTCGATGGTGATGATCGGATAGTCGGAGGCGAGCTTGGCGAGGTACTTGGCCTGTGCCTTCGGGTCGCGGGTCTTCTTCTCGCCCTCATAGACGTAGTTGCCGTCCTTGAAGAATTCCGTCGCGGCGCAGTCGAGGCCGAGCGCCACATCCTCGCCCGGCTTGAAGCCGGCTTTCTCGATCGATTCCATGATGAAATCGAGCGCGGCCGGCGCGCTCTTCAGGTTGGGGGCAAAGCCGCCTTCGTCGCCGACATTGGTGTTGTGGCCGGCATCCTTGAGCTTCTTGCGCAGCGTGTGGAAGATTTCCGAACCCCAGCGCACGCCGTCGCGCAGCGTCGGCGCGCCGACCGGCAGGATCATGAATTCCTGGAAGTCGATCGGATTGTCGGCATGCGCGCCGCCATTGATGATGTTCATCATCGGAACCGGCAGGATATGCGCCTTGGTGCCGCCGACATAGCGGTAGAGCGGCAGCCCGGCGGCTTCAGCCGCTGCCTTGGCAACCGCCAGCGACACGCCGAGGATCGCGTTGGCGCCGAGGCGGCTCTTGTTAGGCGTGCCGTCGAGTTCGATCATGGTCTGGTCGATGTGGATCTGGTTCTCGGCTTCCATGCCGCCGATCGCCTCGAACAATTCGCCATTCACGGCCTCGACCGCCCGCTGGACGCCCTTGCCGAGATAGCGCGGGCCGCCGTCACGCACTTCGACCGCCTCGTGGGCGCCCGTCGATGCACCCGACGGCACGGCGGCGCGGCCCATCGAGCCGTCTTCCAGCACCACGTCGACCTCGACGGTCGGATTTCCACGGCTGTCCAGGATTTCACGCCCGACAATGTCGATGATGGCGGTCATTTGCGATGTCCCCGATTGATCGATTGAAGCGTCGCGCCCCTCTTAGCCAAAGCACCGCAAAAGGCAATCGTGCCGCCGGCAATAATTGGCGCAGGCAAGAGTCACGAAGCGCAAATTTCTGTCATCATAAGTCATGCGCGCCGCGGGCGCTTCTCATCTAAGGTCGCATCCGCGCGGGGCGAAACAGGAGAGGGTTTCGCCATGTCCCAGTTGAGCGGTATCGTGAGTTTGTTCCTGATCGCGGCGGCATTCCTGACGTCCTGCGACAGCCAGAAACCGCAGCAGAGCTC
>JBFLWR010000153.1:0-7292 GCA_040755925.1 Pseudomonadota bacterium | reverse complement strand
GGCGACAACATCACCGTCGACGTCGAGCTGATCGTGCCGATCGCCATGGAAGAGAAGCTGCGCTTCGCTATCCGTGAAGGCGGCCGCACCGTCGGTGCCGGCATCGTCGTCACCATCAAGGAATAATCGATCCGGTTGTTACGGTTCGACTGGGAAAGGGCGGTCTTCGGGCCGCCCTTTTTGTTTCCGGCGCTTCATGGCGCAAGTATTGGGCGGTCTGTCTCAGAGCTATTGCAAGTACCATTGCCGCAACTATTATAGGTTGCATCATGGGGGCATTTGCTACGCGTGGGTTCGGGGCGCCATCCAGACAAAATAGCAGGCTTGTGGCGTTGGCTGGTCCGCCTGGCACTGGTGAGCACCATGGCCGTGGCTGCGTTCGCCGCGAAGGCAGGTGACCTCTCAGACCCGCGAACATGGAATCCCGATACCTGGTATCTTCAACACCTGCTGTCCGACGGTTTCTCGGAGATGCGGTTCGTCGTCGTGCGCAGCAGCGCCGCCGGTTGCGAGCCGAACTGTCCGGAATGGATTTCGGCGGAAGGCGCCATCGAGACCGGCACGCCGGCCAAACTCAATCGGATATTGAAGACGCTCGGTCGTCGCCAACTGCCGATCATCGTCAATTCCCCCGGCGGCAGTGTCGAAGCCGCATTGCAGCTCGGCCGGATCATCCGCAGGAACAAGCTCGATATCGCCGTTGGCGTTACCAAATACTCCGGTTGTCAGCCGGGAGTGAAGGACTGCCGGGCCAATGACGGCAAGGGCGCCGCCTATTTCGGCATCGCCTATGACGGCCGCGCCATGTGCAATTCGGCTTGCCCGCTGATGTTTGCCGGGGGCATCCGCCGCGTCGTCGGCAATTGGGCCTATCTGGGCGTCCATCAGATCACCACGACCTATCGACGCCAGGAGATATACTACCGTACCACCTACAGGATTGTGCGCGGCAGGAAAAAGGTCATCAGCACCAGGGTTATCAGCCGCACGGATGTCGGCAGCTACAAGACCTATGAGATGAGCAGGGGGCTTGAGAGAAAGCTCTCCGCCTATCTCAAGGAGATGGGCGTGGGACAGGGCGTGCTGGAGAAGATGAGGGCCACGCCCGCCAGTGACATTCACCAGATCGCGCTCGACGACCTGCTGGCAATGAAACTGGCCACCAGCCGCGACACCTTGGACCTGTTGACCAGCGCAAGCCTTTGCATGCCTGACAAGCCGGCCGCGAACTGCCGGCTGATACCGGCGAATGCCAAGCCGGCCAACGTGGCAGTGGCAAAGGCCGTACCGTCTCAACAGGCCGAAGTCCTGCCGCCTCCGCCGGCCAAGGCTCCACCGGCCATGCCATTCCAGGGAGCGGTAGGAAACGGGGCGCCGGAAATGCGCTTCGTGGTCGTTCGCGGCACCGATCCGCTTTGCAATCCCGACTGCCCGGAATGGATCTCGGCGGAAGGCGCGATCACGCCTCGGACTCCGGACAGGCTCCGCCAGTTGCTCGCCGCGCTCGGCAACCGGCGGCTTCCCATAGTGATCAGTTCACGAGGCGGCGACTTGTTCAGCGCTTTGACAGCGGGGCGGCTTATCCGTGAGCGAAAGCTCGACGTCGCTGTCGCACGAACCAATATCGGGGGCTGTGCATCGCCCGAGGCAGGTTGCATGGCCGATAACGGTGCCTATGTCGGGCTGATCAGCAATTTCGGAGTGGAGTGCGATTCGGCCTGTGCTCTGATGCTAGCCGGCGGCGCCAGGCGGCTCGTCGATCCCAAGGCGAGGGTCAGCATGTACGAGATGGGCCAGAAACAGATCGTGAAAGCCTATCTGGAGGAGATGGCGATCAACCCCGACCTGTTCGCCACGATAGAGCAGCGCTCGGTCGAGCGCCAGCTTGAACCCGATTTGATGCTCAAAGTCGGGCTGACGACCGGGCCGCAATCGGCGGATGCGCTGACCGCTCCGTCTATTTGCAGATCTTCACCCAAGCCGGAAAACTGCCAGCTACCGCCGAAAGTCGATGCGCAGGCGAAGGCGCCGTCTAAACTTTAGCGGTTTCGCATAAACGTCGAGGAATTAGAGCTGAGGAAGCCGGCTGACCGCCATCGAACGGCTCTTCGCCAATTCTGTTGCAAGCGCCTTCGCCGCAACTAGTATGGGCTGCACCCAAGAGGCATACCAAGCGTGGTTCCGGAACGCCGTTCAGACAGTATTTCGTTGTGGTGGCGCAGGCTGGTTCCCTTGGGACTGGCTATAGCCATGGCGCTGGCCAGCTTTGCCGCGGCGGCCAAGGAAGCTCCGCTGGAGTTTGGCCCGACGATGCGCTTCGTCGTCGTGCGCAGCAGCGCGGCGGAGTGCGAACCCAATTGTCCCGAATGGATTTCCGCGGAAGGCACAATCGAAGCCGGCACGCCGGCGCTGCTCAGGCGCACGCTGAAGACGCTCGGGGGCCGCCGTCTGCCGGTCGTCATCAATTCTCCCGGCGGCAACGTCGAAGCCGCGCTCGAACTCGGCCGCATCATTCGCAAGAACAAGCTTGATACCGCTGTCGGCATGACGGAGTTTTCCGGCTGCGAGCCGGAGATGAAGAATTGCCACGCCAATGACGGCAAGGGCGCATCCTATTTCGGCATGGCCTATGACAGGGGCGCCATGTGCAATTCGGCCTGTCCGCTGATGTTTGCGGGGGGCATGCAGCGCCTGGTCGGCGAGTGGGCGTTTCTCGGCGTCCACCAGATCACCACCACCTATCACAGGGAAAAGCTGCTCTACCGCACCACCTACAGGATGGTGAACGGCAGGAAGAAGGTCATCAGCACCAAGATCGTCAGCCGCAAGAGCGCCGGCAGCTACAAGACCTATGAGATGAGCAAGGCGGTCGCGAAGCGGCTTTCCGCCTACCTGAAGGAGATGGGGATAGGCGAGGGTGTCCTGACGACGATGAAGAACACGCCGGCCAGCGGCATCCACCAGCTGGTTACGGAAAACATGCTGCGGATGAACCTCGTCACCAGCGTGGATTCCGTCGATCTGTTCACGGCCTCGACCGTGTGTGAGCCGAAGCCGATGCCGGTCAACTGCCGCGAAATTCCGGCGAACGGGAACGCAAGGCCGGCCGGTGCTGCGATCGCCGAGGCCAAGCCCGCTCCCGCAGCGCCGCCGATTGCCGCCGCGCCCTCCGGCGAAGGGCGGGAGATGCGCTTCGTCCTCGTTCGCGGCAGCAACCCGCTCTGCAATCCCGATTGCCCCGAATGGATATCGGCGGAAGGCACGATCACCGCCGGCACGCCCGACAATCTGCGCCAGCTGCTCGACGGTATCGGTCAGCGGCGGTTGCCGGTGATCATCAACTCGCCGGGCGGCGACGTTCAGGGCGCGCTTGCGGCAGGTCGGCTGATCCACGAGCGCAGGCTCGATGTCGCCGTCGCGCGCACGGATTTCCTCGATTGCGATCCGGACGCGGCGGGATGCGTTGCCAAGGACGGTATCCACGCCGGCCTCACGGTCGAATCCGGCGCTGATTGCGACGCGGCCTGCGCCCTCATGATTGCCGGCGGCGCCAAACGCCTTGTCGGATCGGGCGCGCATCTGGGCCTGCATGCCCTGGAGATGGGAGATAAGGTCAAGGCCTATCTCGACGAGATGGCGATCGGACCGGGCCTGTTTCCCGCCATGCAGTCCGTGCTCAATTCCAGCCACAGGGAACTCAGCCAGGACGAGATGCTGCAGTTCGGGCTGACGACAGGGCGCCAGCCAGTGGACGAGCTTACGGGCGCCACCATCTGCAAGTCGTCTCCCAAGCCTGACAATTGCCGCGTTTTGCCGGCCGCCAATGCGGCGGCCGCGGCTCCCGCCAAGTTGTAGCTCTGCCCAAGCACTGGCCATCGAGGCAGGTTGAGTGGGGCCGGGCGTTGTCGCTATCCTCCTGGGAATGGAGTAGCTGCGATGACCGACGACATCCCGACCTTGTTCGAATGGGCCGGCGGCGCCGAGGCCCTGAACCGGCTGACGCGGACGTTTTACGGCAAGGTGGCCCTGGATCCGGTCGTCGGTCCGGTGTTCAAGAACATGTCGCCGGACCATCCGGCTCATGTCGCCGCCTTCATCGGCGAGGTTTTTGGAGGACCCAAGACCTACAGCGAGGATCATGGCGGCCACCGCGAGATGGTCATGCATCATCTCGGCAAGCACCTGACCGAAGAGCAGCGCCGCCGGTGGATCAATCTTCTGGCTGATGCGGCGGATGAGGTTGGCTTGCCCGACGATCCCGAGTTCCGGTCTGCCTTCATGGGCTATGTCGAGTGGGGCTCGCGCCTGGCCAAGATGAATTCCAATCTCGGCGAGACCTGTGACCCCGAGACCGAGCCGATGCCGGCCTGGGGATGGGGCGTGCCGGGCGGGCCTTACAAGCCGCCGAGCGCGAAATCGTAGGCCTTGGCAGACCATGGCGTAGGCACGGTCGTTTGCTTCGAGGCATGGAAATCCTGTTTTCTGGCAAAGGATGTAAAACCGCATCCGACTGCTCTTTACAGAGCGCCCGGAAGCTTTTAGGAAGCGCCTGCGCTGAGACGCGTGTACGGGCATAGCTCAGTTGGTAGAGCGGCGGTCTCCAAAACCGCAGGTCGTAGGTTCGAGCCCTGCTGCCCGTGCCATTTCCCAAGTGGCAAATCGAGATTCCCGGCCTCCGGCATTTGAAAATCGGCGGGCGGCTTGCCATATAGGGTGAATTCGGGCATAAGGCCCGCATAGCCGGGACGGGACGACTGGATGGTTCCGAGGCGGCGTTGGACATAAAGCGAGAACTTGCCACTTGCGTGGATCAAGAATCGGTTTTATGTAGACTGAACAGACACGCGACGCGTGGAGCTGGGAAGCCGGCTTTACGCGTCTGATTTGCATGGGCGAAATGGTGGTGCTGATTCGGCGCCGACAAGAACCCAGGCGGCACGTCCCGGCCTGCGGGATCATCCAGGAGACCCGGCCTACGGGTCTTGAAGACAGAGCGGCACATGGCTTCGAAAACCACTAATCCTTTCACCTTTCTCCAGCAGGTACGCGCGGAGACGGCCAAGGTGACATGGCCCTCGCGGCGCGAGACCATGATCTCGACGGTGATGGTCCTAGTGTTCGCGGTCATCGCGATGATCTTCTTCTTCGCCGCCGATATAGCCATGGGCTATGCGATCGAGTTGATCCTGGGCCTCGGGCATTAAGTTCGGCGATTACGGAGAGGTGGTGAAATGACTGCGCGCTGGTACATCGTCCACGCTTATTCGAACTTCGAGAAGAAGGTCGCCGAGGACATCGAGAACAAGGCCAAGCAGAAGGGCCTGTCGGGCGACATCGAGCAGATCGTGGTGCCGACCGAAAAGGTCGTCGAGATCCGCCGTGGTCGCAAGGTCGATGCCGAGCGCAAGTTCTTCCCGGGCTATGTGCTGTTGAAGGCCAACCTGACGGACGCTGTCTTCTCGCTGGTCAAGAACACGCCGAAGGTGACCGGCTTCCTGGGCGACTCCAAGCCCGTGCCGATCACCGAGACCGAGGCGCAGCGCATCCTTAACCAGGTGCAGGAAGGCGTCGAGCGGCCGAAGCCGTCGGTCACCTTCGAGATCGGCGAGGCGATCCGCGTTTCGGACGGTCCGTTCGCATCGTTCAACGGCTTCGTCCAGGAAGTCGACGAGGAGCGCGCGCGCCTCAAGGTGGAAGTTTCGATCTTCGGGCGCGCTGTGCCTGTCGATCTGGAATTCGGACAGGTCGAAAAGGGCTGATCCGTAAAGCCGCGCCGAAAGGCGTCGGCAAACCCGCGCCCGAAGGGCGTCGGGGCGGTGTGAAGAAGCGCCGCATGAACGGGTGGGAGGCGAAGGTGGCTTAGCCGGCCGCGGGAACCGCACCACCAGACTGCAACCGCCGGTGTTTCCCGAAAATGGGGCCGGCATGAGAAAAAGGCAGGAATAGAGATGGCTAAGAAAGTTGCAGGCCAGCTCAAGCTCCAGGTTGCCGCGGGTTCGGCCACGCCGTCGCCCCCGATCGGCCCGGCGCTTGGTCAGCGCGGCATCAACATCATGGAATTCTGCAAGGCGTTCAACGCGCAGACCCAGGAACTGGAGAAGGGCTCGCCCATCCCGGTCGTCATCACCTACTACCAGGACAAGTCGTTCACCTTCGTCATGAAGACGCCGCCGGTGAGCTACTTCCTGAAGAAGGCCGCCAACCTGAAGTCGGGCTCCAAGGAGCCGGGCAAGACCAAGGTCGGCACGATCTCGCGCGACAAGGTGCGCCAGATCGCCGAGCAGAAGATGAAGGACCTGAACGCAAACGACGTCGAGGCGGCCATGCGCATGGTCGAGGGCTCCGCCCGCTCGATGGGCCTGGAAGTGGTGGGCTGAGATCATGGCAAAGATTGCAAAGCGTGTTGCCAAGAGCCGCGAAGGCATCGATCCGAACAAGGCTTACGCCCTCAATGAGGCGCTGCAGCTGCTCAAGGACCGGTCTTCGGTGAAGTTCGATGAGACCGTCGAGGTCTCGATGAATCTCGGCGTTGATCCGCGTCATGCCGACCAGATGGTCCGCGGCGTGGTCAACCTGCCGAATGGCACCGGCCGCTCGGTGCGCGTCGCTGTGTTCGCGCGCGGCGACAAGGCCGAGGAAGCCAAGGCCGCCGGCGCCGATATCGTCGGGGCCGAGGATCTGGTCGACATCGTCCAGAAGGGTACGATCGATTTCGATCGCTGCATCGCCACCCCGGACATGATGCCGCTCGTCGGCCGTCTGGGTAAAGTGCTCGGCCCGCGCGGCATGATGCCGAACCCGAAGGTCGGCACCGTGACCACCGATGTCGCCGCGGCCGTCAAGGCTTCGAAGGGCGGCGCCGTCGAGTTCCGCGTCGAGAAGGCCGGCATCGTACAGGCTGGCGTCGGCAAGGTCTCGTTCGACGTCAAGGCGCTGGAAGAGAACGTGCGGGCTTTCGCCGATGCGGTGAACAAGGCCAAGCCGTCCGGCGCCAAGGGCAACTACGTCAAGAAGGTGTCGGTCACCTCGACGATGGGCCCCGGCCTCAAGCTCGACATCTCGACGCTCGCCGCGTCGTGATTGTCATCCGATCGGCCGTTGGTCGATCCTGAAGAATTCCGCACCGCCGACCCGTCGGCGGTGCGGTAACCCGGAAGCTGCAAGGCTTCCGGATATCCTGTCCGAGATTGCAGGCGGCCGGCCTTGTTCAAAAGGGGGCCTTAATTCGTGTGGGCCTGCATGAGACGGGTGAAGACCCGACAAAGGAGCGCAATGCTCCAATGAAAGGTTCG
>JBFLWR010000152.1:0-2388 GCA_040755925.1 Pseudomonadota bacterium | reverse complement strand
GGCCGGATTTGCGGCCATGTAGTTCGCCAGGTCCAGGGCATGCAGGCCGTCGACGCTTATGAGCAGCACATGCTTGTAAGGTGCCGCGACTGCACTGGACGTGAAAAATGCTCCCATGGAAGCCGCGGCGATCGTGCTCGCGGCCAATGCCGACTTCAGCGTTTTCATTGGATATCCCTCGTCTCGCGCCCCCGCGCTCGATGAAGGATAGGCACCGCGACGTGACATGCTCATGAAGCCACGCGGGGGCCGCCAAAAGGGGGGCCACCGCGTATTTTGCTAGAATCGCTCAGCCGGCTTCGCCCGGTGCTGCAAGGTCGCGGCGGCCGTGCAGGATCTCGCGCTTGCCGACATGATTGGGCGCGCCGACCAGACCTTCCTTCTCCATGCGTTCGACCAGCGAGGCGGCGCGGTTGTAGCCGACCCCGAGACGCCGCTGGATGTAGGAGGTCGAGCACTTCTTGTCGCGCACCACGACCTTCACCGCCTCGTCGTAGAGGGCGTCGCTGTCCTCCGCCGCCAACGCGCTCTTGTCGAACACCGGGGTGTCCTCGGCCTCCGGCTCTTCGTCGTCCTCATCGGCGGTGACCGTCTCCAGATAGGCGGGCCGGCCCTGCGCCTTCAGATGCGCCACCACCTGCTCGACCTCGCCATCGGAGACGAAGGGGCCATGCACGCGGGCGATGCGCCCGCCGCCGGCCATGTGCAGCATGTCTCCCTGGCCCAGCAGCTGTTCCGCACCCTGTTCGCCCAGGATAGTGCGGCTGTCGATCTTCGACGTCACCTGGAATGAGATGCGGGTGGGGAAATTGGCCTTGATGGTGCCGGTGATCACATCGACCGAAGGGCGCTGCGTGGCCATGATGAGGTGGATGCCGGCCGCGCGGGCCATCTGCGCCAGTCGCTGGATGGCGCCCTCGATCTCCTTACCGGCGACCATCATCAGGTCGGCCATCTCGTCGACGATGATGACGATGTAGGGCATCGGCGCGAGGTCGATCGCCTGCTCCTCGAACAAAGGTTCGCCAGTGCCCTTCTCGAAGCCGGCCTGCACCTGCATGACGACGATCTCGCCCTTGTCGCGGGCGGCCGCGGCGCGCTGGTTGTAGCCGTCGATGTTGCGCACGCCGAGGCGGGCCATCTTGCGATAGCGGTCCTCCATCTCGCGCACCGCCCATTTCAGCGCCGTGACCGCCTTCTTCGGGTCGGTGACGACGGGCGTCAGAAGATGCGGGATGCCGTCATAGATCGACAGCTCCAGCATCTTGGGATCGACCATGATGAGGCGGCACTCCTCCGGCTTCAGGCGGTAGAGCAGCGACAGGATCATGGTGTTGATGGCGACCGACTTGCCCGAGCCGGTGGTGCCGGCGACGAGCAGATGCGGCATCTTGGCGAGCTCGGCGATGACGGGCTCGCCGCCGATGGTCTTGCCGAGGCACAACGCCAGGCTGGCGCCGGTGTTCTGGAAGCCGTCCGATCCGATCAGCTCGCGGAAGTAGACCGTCTCACGCGTCTCGTTCGGCAATTCGATGCCGATGACGTTGCGGCCGGGAACCACCGCCACGCGCGCCGAGACGGCCGACATGGAGCGGGCGATGTCGTCGGCCAGGCCGATTACACGCGACGATTTCACGCCTGGCGCCGGCTCGAACTCGTAGAGCGTGACAACCGGGCCGGGGCGGACATGGATGATCTCGCCCCTGACGCCGAAATCCTCCAGCACGCTTTCGAGCAGGTCGGCGTTCTGCTCCAGCCGCTCCTGCGACATGTAGAAGCCCTGGCCCTCGGGCGGGTGTTGCAGAAGGTCCTCGGACGGCAACTCGTAGGCGTCGCCCGCCGCCATGGCCGCGCCGGTCTCCGCCAGCGGCAACCGCACCGCGCGGGAGGCATGCCTGGCGCCTCCGGCTCTTGCCTTCGGCGGGGTCGGTTCCGACGCGACGTCGGCCGGCTTGGCCGAACCTGCTTCCACGCGTCGCGGCGTGACCTGGACAGCGACGGCCTTGGCATCCGAAGCCTCCGCTGCCACTGGCGCCTGCGTCGGGGCGGGAGCGATCGAAGCGTTGAAGTGCCATTCGATGGTGCGATAGAGCGACGTGATCGCGCCTGGGAACTCCAGTTCCGGCGGTCGCGCCGTGACCGACGGTGCCGATGCCGGAACGATGGCGGTGGAACGGGCCGGCTCGTCCCGTCGCGCCCGCGACAGGCGCTCGGCCATGATCGGCACGGCAAATTCGAAAAAGGCATGGTCGGACAGATAGGACCAGCGCGCGCCGAGCGGACGCGGCTTTTCGGCAGGCGCGGCCACGGCCGGCGTGGCGATCGCCGCCGGGTTGGGCCGAGTGGCGGCCGCCGCCACCTGGCGATTCGCTTGCGTAGGGTCCTGCG
>JBFLWR010000151.1:0-8148 GCA_040755925.1 Pseudomonadota bacterium | reverse complement strand
CGACCGTCTGATCGCGGCTTACCTTGCCGAGCGCATCAACGACACCTTCGACGCGCGCATCTCCGGCGTCACCAAGGCGGGACTCTTTGTCCAATTGCCTCAATACGGCGCGGATGGCTTTATCCCGGTGTCAAGCCTGAACGGCGATTACTATATTTACGACGAAACGGCCCGATCGCTTTTCGGAGAGCGCACCGGCAAGGGTTATCAGCTTGCCGATCGCGTCGAGGTCCGGCTGGTCGAGGTCGCGCCGATGGCCGGCGCGATGCGTTTCGAGATGCTGAGCGACCCCAAGCCGCTGCCAGGCTCAAAGCGGTCGTTCCACAAGGCCAAGGGCCGCGCCCGTGCGTCGCAGTCGCGATCCGGTCCGCGCGGCAGGAGACGATAGATGGAAGAACAGGTTTTTGGCGGTGAGCACCATTCAGGCCGCGTCGCGCGCCCGCTGTGGACGGCGATCAAGCGCGGCATGCTCGGCCGCTGCCCGCATTGCGGCGAAGGCAAGCTGTTCCGCGCCTTCACCAAGACCGTCGACAAATGCAGCGTCTGCGGCGAGGAGATCCACCACCACCGCGCTGACGACCTTCCTGCCTACCTCGTGATCGTCATCGTCGGCCACATCGTGCTCGGCTCCTTCATGGGCGTCGAAGCGATAACCACGCTTTCGACCTTGCAGCACGCTCTGATCTGGGTGCCGCTGACCATCATCCTCGCCCTCGCCCTGCTGCAGCCGGTCAAGGGAGCTGTCATCGGTCTGCAATGGGCGCTTTATATGCACGGCTTCGGCGGCGAGAAGGACGAGTTCGAACCGCATTCCCAGGCCTAGGAACGGGCTGGTTCAAAGGCCCGAGCACGCAAGCCACTTTCCCAGGCGGGAAGTTTCGGCTAGGTCGAGCGCATGAATGGAATGACCAAGGCGGATGTCGACAAACTCGATAAGGGCCTGGCCGTGCACAGCGGCCGGCCGCTTCGTCCGCGCGATGCCGCGACCCTCATCCTGCTCGACCGCAAGGACAAGGACGTTCTGGTGCTGATGGGCCGCCGCCATGCCGGCCATGCCTTCATGCCCGGAAAATTCGTATTTCCCGGCGGCCGCACCGACCCCGCCGACAGCCGCGTTCCCGTGGCCGCCCCCCTTCACCGGGAGGAAGAGGCGCGGCTGGCCAACGGTCCCGGCCGACCGAGCGCCGCGCGCGTCCGCGCCATCGCCCTGTCGGCAATCCGCGAGACCTATGAGGAAGCCGGGCTGCTGATCGGCCGCAAGGGCGACTTCGCGACGACCAAGCGCGACTGGCAGGGCTTTGTCGAGCATGGCGTTGCGCCATCGCTGGACGTGTTGCGCTTCGTTGCCCGCGCCATCACCCCTCCCAACCGCGTACGCCGTTTCGACACACGCTTCTTCAGCGCCTGGCGCGACGACGTCGCCGTGGAATTGCCCGACGGCGGCCCGACCAACGAACTGGAAGAACTGGTCTGGCTCTCCTTGGCCGAGGCCCGCAAGGCCGATATTCCCGATATTACCCGGATGATCCTGGAGGAACTGGAGAAGCGGCTCGCCCACGATCCCTTGCTGCGCCCTGGCGGGCCAGTGCCTTTCTTCAGGCTCGTCCGCAACCGCTTCCTCCGCGAAGTCCTTTAGAAATAGAGCATTTGCATCTCATGACGGTCGATACCCAGCAACAGGGCGACGAACGCGTACACTGGCTACCGATGATCGCGGCGATCTCCTCGATCAGCGTCGTCGGCATCGCCATCGGCCTCGGCATGCCGCTGCTCAGCGTCATCCTCGAATCGCGTGGTCATTCGGCCTCGATGATCGGCCTCAACACGGCGGTCGCTGGCCTTGCCTCGATCGCCGGCGCGCCGCTCGCCACCCCGCTCGCCATGCGGCTCGGCGTCGCCTGGACCATGCTTTTGATGATCGCCGCGGGCGCGCTTGCCTTTGTCGGCTTCCACTTCGCGCCTGATTTCTGGATGTGGTTCCCGCTGCGCGTCGTGCTGCACATCTCGCTGACGGTCCTGTTCATC
This sequence comes from Pseudomonadota bacterium, assembly GCA_040755925.1. Classification (GTDB taxonomy): domain Bacteria; phylum Pseudomonadota; class Alphaproteobacteria; order Rhizobiales; family Rhizobiaceae; genus Mesorhizobium. The sequence continues at coordinate 6,123 of JBFLWR010000151.1, read as the reverse complement.
CTCTCCGAGTTCTGGATCAGCACATCCGCGCCGCCGCAGCGCCGTGGCCTGGTGCTCGGCATCTATGCCACGGTGCTCTCACTCGGTTTTGCCGCCGGCCCGTGGCTGTTCGCCCATCTCGGCTCGACAGGCTTCCTGCCTTTCGGTGTCACCATTGCGTTGGTGACGCTTGCCGCCATCCCGGTGATCGCCGCGCGCAACGAGAGCCCGGCGATCGTCGCCGACGGCGAAACCAGTCACTTCCTGCGCTATATCTGGATGGTGCCGACCGCCACATTCGCCGTGCTGGTGTTCGGCGCCGTTGAAACCGGCGGTTTTGCGCTGTTTCCCGTTTATGGCAGCCGAATCGGCTATTCCGAAGCAGACGCCGCGTTGTTGCTCACCATGATCGGCCTCGGCAACGTGCTCCTGCAGATTCCCATCGGCATGATCAGCGATCGCGTCTCCGACCGCCGCTACCTGCTTCTGGCCTGCGCCACGGTCGGGCTCATCGGCACGATCTTCATGCCTTACCTCGCCCAGAACTGGCATTTGATGGCCGCGCTGCTGTTCGTCTGGGGCGGCGTGGTGGCCGCCATGTACACGATCGGCCTCGCGCATCTGGGATCGCAGCTTTCCGGCCACGAACTGGCGTCCGCCAATGCCGCCTTCGTGCTCTGCTATGGCGTCGGCATGGTGCTTGGCCCGCAAGCGATCGGTATCGGCATGGACGCTTTCGGCCCCTCCGGCTTCGGCTGGTCGCTCGCCCTCTTCTTCGCGGCCTATATGGCCCTGGTCAGCGCCAGGCTGGTGCGAAAGATTCTTTGAACAAAGCGCCCGGGCGCTGGGCCATGCTGACATCACCGTGTCAGCAGCACCCCTGCTATACGCTTTCTCCAACGCAGGTAGAGCGAGGAGAGATCGGATGATCGACAGCGGCTTTGAAACCAGATCCCTAAGGATGGAGTTGCTTCTGCTGGTTAGCTTCCAGGCGCCGGCGGCGGATGTCGAGCGCATCATGGAAGCGGTGGTGGCAATAACCCCGCTTCGCATGGGCAAGTACGACGGCAATGCCTATCAGACGGCGCAAGGCATCGAGCGCTACCGGCCGCTTGAAGGGGCTGCCGCGGGCGCTGAAAGGGAACTGCGTCGGCGGCCAGGCACGGTAGAGGTTTCGTTCGAGTTGCCCGACGACCAGCCGCTCGCGGCCCGAGTCGTCGAGGCGATATTCCAGGCCCACTCCTACCAGGAGCCGGTGATCCGTATCTCGCCGCTGCTTGCCAGCCGCTCCAAGGGGCTCGACGACCGCGCCAACCCGAACCGCTGGTGGAACACGACGGGAGACTGGAAGAAGGTGGCGGTTATGGCCGATCACGGCGCGTGACGGCGGGAAAATGGCCCGCGCCGGTTTGTCGGGATAATGTCCCCGGCGACACGTTCGATGGCATCCATGCCGGCTTGGGCTTGACTTTCCAGGCACGTTCTTTATGTGTCGCGCCAAGTTTCCCGCGTCCGGGTGTTTTCCCCGTGCTCCAGCGGCCAAAACTCCACGAACATTAACGGACGAATACCATGGCCAAAGCCGCAAACATCAAGATCAAGCTCCTGTCGACCGCCGACACCGGATTCTTCTACGTGACGAGCAAGAACAGCCGCACCAAGACCGACAAGCTGTCGTTCCGCAAGTACGACCCGGTTGCCAAGAAGCACGTCGAGTTCAAGGAAACCAAGATCAAGTAATCTGGTTATCCTGGAATGCCAAAAACGCCGCCCTCGGGGCGGCGTTTTTGTTTTCCGCGAAGGCAAAGGAAAGCGCCCTGCCGGAGCGAAGTGCCGATACGTGTTCTGGAAAAAAGGGGGCCGGTCGGCGTTTGGCAGCGGTACGAGGAGGCCACTATGTGCCAGCGCCGGCCGGCCGACCCCACGGACCCAGGAGATGCGGCGGACCTGAGCATCATGGGGTATTTTTCGGATCGCGCCGGGCTCTCTACCCTCGTGCCGGCGTCGTCTTCGGTCTATACGGTGCAGATTTGCGCAGAAACGTATGAAAATCAACCATTTCTTAACCACGGCTCGCGAATCGCTTGGGTTAAGGTAAATTCGTAACCCTGCCGGAAGACCCGAATTAGCTGCCTATACTATGCAGCCTTGGCGACAACCCGGTTGCGGCCGCCGCTCTTGGCCTCGTAGAGCGCAAGGTCCGAGCGCTTCATCAGCGCCGCGACGGTGTCGGCCCCTTTCAACACCGATGACACGCCCACGCTGACCGTCACCTCGATCGTCTTGCCGTCGCTCCCGACCGCGAAAGGCACCTGGGCAATCTCGGCTCGGATGCGCTCGGCCACCTTCTCGGCGACGACGCCGTCGGTGTCCGGCATAACGACAACGAACTCCTCGCCGCCGAAGCGGCAGGCGAGATCGATGCCGCGCACATTCTTGCGCAGGCGTCTGGCGAACTCGCGCAGCACGTCATCGCCGCCGTCATGGCCATACGCATCGTTGATCGATTTGAAGCGGTCGAGATCGGTGATCATCACCGACAGCGGACGCCGCCGCGCCACCGCGCGATCGAAAAGCGTCTGCAGGTGGCTGTCGAGATAGCGCCGGTTGTGCAGTCCGGTCAGCCCGTCGGTCACCGCCATCTCGATGGTCTGGGTGACACTGGCGCGGAGCTGGTCGTTGTAACGTTTGCGCCGCACCTGCGTGCGCAGGCGCGCCGTCAGTTCGTGCGGATCGATCGGCCTTGTCAGGTAGTCGTTGATACCGAGCTCGAGGCCCCGGACGATACGCCCCTCCTCACCCTCGTCGGCGAGGAGGATAATCGGCAGGAATCGCGTCCGGTCGAGGGAGCGCAGCTGGGAGCAGAGCCTGAGCGGATCGAAATCGGCGAAGGCCGTCGAGATCAGAATGCACTCGTAAGGCGTCTCGGCCGCCTGAAAGAAACCGGCGTTCGGATCGGTCGCGACGTCGACCTCCGCAGTGCCGCGCAGCATCTTCTGGATGCGCTCGAACGACGATTTGCGCTCGTCGATGAGAAGCACCTTGGGCTTGGCGCCTTCGGTTGCAAAGTTACGGCTCAAGAGCTCCTCGATGCCGATGTTGCGGGTGGTCGAGGCGCGCAGCCGCAACTCGTCGGTCAATGACTTCAGCCTGACGAGGCTCTTTACGCGCGTCATCAGTTGCAGGTCGTTGACCGGCTTCGTCAGGAAATCGTCGGCACCGGCTTCGAGACCACGAACCCTGTCAGAAACCTGGTCGAGCGCGGTGACCATCACAACCGGAATGTGCGATGTCGCCGGGTCGCTCTTGAGCCGCTTGCAGACCTCGAACCCATCCATCTCCGGCATCATGACATCGAGCAGGACCACATCGACCTTGCCGTTCTCGCAGGTTTCGATCGCGTCCGGGCCGTTGCTGGCCGTCAGCACCTCGAAATACTCGGCAAGCAGCCGAACCTCGAGCAGCCTCACATTGGCCGGAATATCGTCGACGACGAGGATCCGCGCGGTCATCTCAGAGGGCTCTCACTCGGCTGAAGGTAAGCATCAGGCATCGCCCAGGTAGGATTTGATCGTCTCGATGAAGCGCGGCACGGAAATCGGCTTCGAAATATAGGCCTCGCATCCCCCCTGGCGGATGCGCTCCTCGTCGCCCTTCATGGCGAAGGCGGTGACCGCGATGACCGGGATCGAGTGCAATTCGTCGTCTTCCTTCAGCCACTTGGTCACTTCCAGGCCGGACACTTCAGGCAACTGGATGTCCATCAGGATCAGGTCCGGCCGATGCTGGCGCGCAAGGTCGAGCGCCTCCAGGCCGTTACGCGTGCGCACCGTCTCGTAACCGCTGGCTTCGATGAGGTCCCGAAAGAGCTTCATATTGAGCTCATTGTCCTCGACGATCATGACCTTCTTAGCCATCAATTTCCCGTCCCGACGATCTTCAAGAAGAAGACTGTCGTTATGCGTCCCTTGCGGACCGCACCCAACCCTTCTCCACTCTACGCCAATATCATTGACGAAACGGAAACCGGCGGTTGGAAAAGCTTTCCACCTCCGGCTGCAGAACTGGAGGGACGGAGGCTTGCCGCAAGCGACTCTTGCCATTACTGCGGGGAGACTCAAAAACTCCACGCTTTGCGAAAGGTAATGATGGCGAACGCAGCGTCAATGCGTGAGGAAGCGGAAGGCCTTGCCGTCAAGGCGCTGGGCTTCGTCGCCGCCGACCCGGAGCTCCTGCCCCGTTTCCTCGCGATTACCGGCATCGACGTCCAGTCGATCCGCAGGGCCGCCGCCGAGCCGGGCTTCCTTGCCGGCGTGCTGCAGTTCATCCTGGCTCACGAGCCGACGCTTCTGCGTTTCGCGGAGGAGACGGGCACACCACCGGCCGCCGTCGGCAAGGCCCTTCGCGCGCTGCCGCTCGGCAATGATGATCATGAGCGTTCGACATGAGTGACGATCCTGAGACGGCGCGGCAGATCGAGGAACTGGCCGCCGACGACAGGCCGCTCCTGGTGCTCGATGTCGACGACGTCGTGCTCGAATTCGTCCGGCCTTTCCCGCATTTCCTGAAGTCGCGCGGTTTCCAACTGACGCTCTCTTCCTTCCGCCTCACCGGCAACATCGCCGAGACGGCAAACGGCCGGTTGATCGAGCAGGCTGAGGTCACCGCGCTTCTGGGCGAATTCTTCGACGCCCAGGCCGATTGGCAAACCGTGACCGATGGCGCCGCCGAAGCGTTGGCGATGCTTGGCGAGCGCGCCGAGATCGTCATGCTGACCGCGATGCCCCACAGGCATCGCGACGCCCGGCGGGCCCATCTCGACGCGCTCGGCTTGAACTACCCGCTTCTGACGACGGAAATGGCCAAAGGTCCGGCAATCGCCAAGCTGCGCGGCGCGAAACGCCGGCCGGTCGCCTTCGTCGACGACCAGCCGTCAAATCTGTTGTCGGGCCGCAGCTCGGTTGCCGATGCCCATCTCTTCCACCTGATGGCTGACAATTCGCTGCGCGCCTTCCTGCCGCCGACTCCAGACGACATCGTTGCCGTCGACGATTGGCGCGAAGCCACTCCACTGATCGCCAGGGCGCTCGGGCTCTGAAGCCTCAAGGCTTCAGTTTCGCCCCCGCCCCGCCCTTATCGCTGCCACCGTTGTCGCTGTCTTCGTCGCTCGGACCGCCGTCCTGTGGGGCGCCCTTTTCCTGGCCCATGCCATTGTCCTGGTCGGCGCCCTCGTCCTGACCATTGCCATTGTCCGTGCCGGCGCCCTCATCCTGACCGTTGCCATTGTTCATGCCAGTGCCCTCGTCCTGGCCGTTGCCGCTGTCCGGATTCACACCCTGATCCTGACCGGCGCCGTTGTTCTGGCCGGCGCTGTCATCCGGAGCCGCGTCAGCCGCCTTCAACGTCGCGCCGTTCACTGTGACCGAGCCGTCGGCCTTGGCGTCGATCACCCATTCCAGCCGGCCGTCCGGCAACGTCTTGGCAAATCCCTTGACGGCCAGGGCGAACGGGAAAGCCTGCGCGATCTGCTGGTCGGTCTTGGCGCCGTCCTGCAGCGCCTGCACGATCTTGTCGTAGCCCTTGACATCGACGGTGATCGTCGCATCCGGCTTCTTGCCCGGAAACGTCATCTCACCTTCCATCGCGACCTCGATGCTGCCGTTCTTCACAACGCTGTGGCCGAGGACGACCTTGGGCGTCTTGGCCAGGAAGTCCGCAACCAGGCCATTGCCGAACTCGTCGGACAAAGGCGGGTTCTTGTTGAGGTCGAAAGCTTCGATCGCCTTCTTCGCCATGCTGTCGAGGTCGATATTGGCGCCGCCGAAGTTCAGGTCGACATCGGTGGGCAGCAGCGCGACGCTCCATGCCGGCAGCATTTGCTGCGGGATGGTCAGCCCGGTGGCCTTGATCGCATAGTCGACCTTTCCGTTCTGGGAGACGCCGTCCATCCCGAAAGCGGTGGTGAACTGCGTGGCGCCGAATTTGCCGATCGGGCTCTCAACCGCGAAATCCTTGAAGCCGTAGGTGCCGTCAATTCTTTCCCAGACCGGAAGCGCGGCCAAAAGGAGCGACTTGAGCTCTGCCTGGTTCGATTTCAGCTTGGTTTCGTCCTCATTGGCCACGGCAAAGGCGAGCAGGTCGAGC
>JBFLWR010000150.1:0-7062 GCA_040755925.1 Pseudomonadota bacterium | reverse complement strand
AAGCTGACGCTGACCGAGCCGAACGCGCCGATGCTGGCCAACCTCGGCATGGACTTCGCCTCCATCGTTTCGAAGGAATATGCCGACCAACTCGAGAAATCCGGCCATATGGCTGACTTCTCGACCAAGCCGATCGGCACCGGTCCGTTCCAGTTCGTCGACTACCAGCTGGATTCGGTCATCCGCTATGCGGCGAACCCCGACTACTTCAAGGGCAAGGAGAAGATCGACGACCTGGTCTTCGCCATCACGCCTGACGCGACCGCCCGCATCCAGAAGGTGCTGGCCGGCGAATGCGACGTTGCGCCCTATCCGAACCCCGCTGACCTTGCCACGATCAAGGCCAACAAGGACGTCACGCTCCTCGATCAGGCCGGCCTGAACATCGGCTACATGAGCTACAACACGACGATTCCGCCGATGGACAAGCCAGAGGTTCGTCATGCGCTCAACCAGGCGATCGACCGGGAAGCGCTGATCAAGTCGCTCTTCCAGGATGCCGGCGCCACGCCCGCCGAGAACCTCATCCCGCCGACCATGTGGTCGTGGAACAAGGACGTGAAGGTCGATGCCTATAATCCGGAAGCGGCCAAGAAGGTGCTGGCCGACGCCGGGCTGAAGGAAATCCAGCTCTGGGCGTCGGATCGGGTTCGTCCTTACAATCCGAACTTCCAGCGCGCGGCCGAGCTGATCCAGGCCGATTGGGCCAAGGTCGGGGTGAAGGCCGAGATCGTCAACTACGAGTGGACGAAGTATCGCAGCGAAGGAAAGAAGAAGGACCGCCCAGGCGCCTTCCAGATCGGCTGGACCGGCGACAATGGCGATCCGGACAACTTCTTCGCTACCCTCTTCGCCTGCTCGGCAATCGGTGTGTCGAACTACTCCAGCTGGTGCGACAAGGACTTCGAGGACCTGATCCAGAAGGCCAAGAAGACCAGCGACCAGGCTGAACGCGCGAAGCTCTACGAGCAGGCGCAGGTGGTGTTTGCAAAGGAAGCGCCCGCTTTCCTGCTGGCCCACAGCCAGGTGTATTCGGTCGTTCGCAACAACGTAACCGGGTATAAGATGGATCCTCTCGGCATTCACCGCTTCGACGGCGTTGACAAGTCCGAGTAATATTGCGAACGGGGCGGCGCGAATTCCAGCGCCGCCCCATTCCTTTTGAACGATGCTCAGATATCTTCTAAACAAAATCGCCCTCCTGATCCCGACGCTCGTCGGCATCACTATTTGCGCCTTTGCCTTCGTCCGGCTGCTGCCCGGCGATCCGATCCTCGCCATGGCCGGCGAGCATGGCGTCGCCCCCGCCCGCTACGAGGAGCTCAAGGAACAGTTCGGCTTCAATCTGCCGATCTGGGAGCAGTACGCGCGCTATGTCGGCGAGGTCGCCACGGGCGATTTCGGCGTTTCCATTTCGTCCAAGCGCCCGGTCATCGAGGAGTTCAAGACACTCTTCCCGGCGACGCTGGAGCTTTCCTTCTTCGCCATGGTCTTTGCCATGCTCATCGGCATCCCGGCCGGCATAGTCGCGGCCGTCAAGCGCGGCTCATGGTTCGACCAGTCGCTGATGGGCACCGCGCTCGTCGGCTATTCCATGCCGATCTTCTGGTGGGGCCTGCTGCTCATCATCTTCTTTTCCGGCTATCTCGGCTGGACCCCGGTGTCGGGCCGCATAGGGCTGCAGTTCTTCTTCAAGCCGATCACCGGCTTCATGACCATCGACAGCATCATCTATGGCAAATGGGACGCGCTGCGCTCGGCGCTCAGCCATCTCGTCCTGCCATCGATCGTGCTCGGCACCATTCCGCTCGCGGTGATCGCGCGCCAGACGCGCTCGGCAATGCTTGAGGTGCTTGGCGAGGACTATGTCCGCACCGCCCGCGCCAAGGGCCTTTCCGCGGCCAGGGTCATCGGCGTGCATGCCTTGCGCAACGCGCTGATCCCGGTCGTCACCACGATCGGCCTGCAGGTCGGCACGCTGCTTGCCGGCGCCATCCTCACCGAGACCATCTTCGCCTGGCCGGGCATCGGCAAGTGGATGGTCGATTCCATCTTCAAGCGCGATTATGTCGTCGTGCAGTCGGGTCTGCTTTTGATCGCACTCATCGTCATGGCCGTGAACCTCATCGTCGACGTGCTTTATGCCGTCATCAACCCGCGCATCAGGGCAGCCTGATGAGCCAGTCGACCCAAATCGCCCCCATGGCTGCCGGCAACCCTGATCGCCTCACAGGCCTCAGGACCTTCTGGCACTATTTCTCGGTGAACCGCGGCGCCGTCATCGGCCTGTTCGTCTTCATCATCCTGGTGCTCGCCGCGCTGTTCGCCCCGCTGCTTGCGCCTTATGCGCCCGACATCCAGGACAAGACCGCGTTCCTCAGGCCTCCTGCCTGGCAGCAAGGCGGCTCGACGCAGTATCTGCTCGGCACCGATCCGGTTGGCCGCGACATCCTCTCGCGCCTTCTCTACGGCGCGCGTTTCTCGCTGCTGATCGGCGCGGTCGTGGTCACGCTGGCGCTGACCGGCGGCATCACGCTCGGCCTGCTGGCGGGCTATTTCCGTGGCTGGGTCGATGTCGCGATCATGCGCGTCATGGACCTGATCCTGGCCTTCCCGTCGCTGCTCCTGGCGCTGGTGCTTGTCACCATCCTCGGGCCCGGCCTGTTCAACGCGATGCTGGCGATCGCGCTTGTCCTGCAGCCGCATTTCGCCCGTCTGGTGCGCGCCGCGGTGATGGCCGAGAAAAGCCGCGAATATGTCGTAGCCGCAAAAGTCGCCGGTGCCGGACACCTCAGGCTGATGCTCCGCACCATCCTGCCGAACTGCTTGGCGCCGCTGATCGTGCAGGGCACGCTGTCCTTCTCCAATGCCATCCTCGAGGCGGCGGCGCTCGGCTTCCTCGGCCTCGGCGCACAGCCGCCGACGCCGGAATGGGGCACCATGCTCGCCTCGGCGCGCGAGTTCATCCTGCGCGCCTGGTGGGTCGTCACCTTCCCTGGTCTCGCGATCCTCATCACGGTGCTCGCCATCAACCTGGTCGGCGACGGCCTGCGCGACGCTCTCGACCCGAAGCTCAGGAGGTCGTGATGGCTTTGCTCGAAATCCAGAATCTCGTCGTCGAGTTCCAGACCGCGTCGGGTCCGTTCCGCGCCGTCGACGGCGTCTCGCTCCATGTCGACGAGCGCGAAGTCCTTGCCATCGTCGGCGAATCCGGTTCCGGCAAATCGGTGTCGATGCTGGCGGTCATGGGTCTGCTGCCGTGGACCGCGACCGTTACCGCCGACCGTATGGCCTTCAACGGCCGCGACCTCCTCAAGATCAGCCCGGCCGAACGCCGCAAGATCATCGGCAAGGACATTGCCATGATCTTTCAGGAGCCGATCGCCAGTCTCAATCCCTGCTTCACCGTCGGTTTCCAGATCGAGGAAGTGCTGCGCTTCCACATGGGCATGGACAAGACCCAGCGCCGGGCGCGGGCCATCGAGCTCTTCAAGCAGGTTGGCATTCCCGAACCGGCCGACCGGCTCGATTCCTTCCCGCACCAGATGTCGGGCGGCCAGTGCCAGCGCGTCATGATCGCGATGGCGATCGCCTGCAATCCGAAGCTCCTGATCGCCGACGAGCCGACCACCGCGCTCGACGTCACCATCCAGAAGCAGATCCTCGACCTGCTCGTTTCGCTGCAGGCCAAGTACGGCATGGGCCTGATCATGATCACCCACAACATGGGCGTGGTCGCCGAAACCGCCGACCGCGTCATCGTCCAGTACAAGGGCCGCAAGATGGAAGAGGCCGACGTGCTGTCGCTGTTCGAGAGCCCGAAGAGCAACTACACGCGCGCGCTGCTCTCGGCGCTGCCGGACAACGCCGTTGGCGACCGGCTGCCGACGGTTTCCGACATGCTGTTCGAACCCGCGCCCTCGGGAGCCAGCGCATGACCAAGGTCGTCGAAGGCAAGGACATCAAGCGCGACTATCATGTCGGCGGCGGGCTGCTGCGTGGCGCGCGCACCGTGCATGCGGTCAAGGGCGTTTCCTTCAGCGTGGAAAAGGGCAAGACGCTTGCGATCGTCGGCGAAAGTGGCTGCGGCAAGTCCACGCTCGCCCGCATCATCACGCTGATCGATCCGGCGACTTCGGGCGAGCTCTTCATCGACGGCAACAAGGTCGACATCGCCAGGGATGGGCTGACCAAGGAGATGCGCCGCAAGGTGCAGATCGTTTTCCAGAACCCCTATGGGTCGCTCAATCCGCGCCAGAAGATCGGCGACGTGCTCGGCGAACCGTTGCTCATCAACACCGACAAGTCGGCCGAGGAGCGCCGCGACCTGGCGATGAAGATGCTGAAGAAGGTCGGCCTCGGCCCTGAGCATTACAACCGCTATCCGCACATGTTCTCGGGCGGCCAGCGTCAGCGCATCGCCATTGCCCGCGCCCTGATGCTCAACCCGAGCCTGCTGGTGCTGGACGAGCCTGTCTCGGCGCTCGATCTGTCTGTGCAGGCGCAGGTGCTCAACCTGCTTGCCGACCTGCAGGACGAGTTCCAGCTCACTTACGTCTTCATCAGCCACGACCTTTCGGTGGTGCGCTACATCGCCGACGACGTGATGGTGATGTATTTCGGCGAAGCCGTCGAATATGGTCCGCGCGACGAGGTCTTCTCGGACCCCAAGCACAGCTACACCAAGACCCTGTTTGCCGCGACGCCGCGTGCCGACATCGCCTCGATCAAGGCAAGGCTGGCGAAGAAGAAGGCGGCCTGACGCTTCGGCGGCGCCAGGCACGGTCCCTTTTCGATCACGACAGCTTGGCGATGATCGCGCGCAGCGCTTCGCCGAAGCGGTGCACTTCCTCGACCGTGTTGTAGTGCACCAGCGAGGCGCGGATCGCGCCGCTGTCCATCGACAGGTTCAGCCGCTTCATCAAGCGCGGCGCGTACATGTGGCCGTCGCGGATGCCGATCTGCATGGCGGCCATCTCCTCAACGATCCTTTGCGGCGAGAGCTCGCCGATGTTGAAGCAGAAGGTCGGCACGCGCTCGTTGATGCGAGCCTCGTCGGCAACGCCGTAGATCGTGGCATTGCAATCCTTCAGCACCTTCAGCATCTCGCGAGCCAGCATAAGTTCGTAGTCGCGGATGGCGTTCATGCCGGCAACGATGTTGTCGCGGCGCGAGCGGTTGTTCTCGGGCAGAAGGTTGCCGCCGATCGACTCCAGATAGCGCACGGCGGCATCCATGCCCGACACGTTCTCGTAGATGAAGGTGCCGGCTTCGACCTTGTAGGGCGGCTCGTCCGGAATGAAGTCCTCTCGGAAGGTAGGCAGCCGCTTCAGCGTTTCGAAGCGACCCCACAGGAAGCCCATATGCGGCGAGAAATTCTTGTAGCCGGAGCAGACGAGATAATCGCAGTCCCATGCCTGCACGTCGATCAGCCCGTGCGGCCCGTAATGCACGCAGTCAAGGAACACTTCCGCGCCGGCCGCGTGCGCGATCTTGGCAACGGAAGCGACGTCGACGATCGAGCCGATGGAATGCGCCGTCACCGTGCAGGCGACGAGACGGGTGCGGTCAGAGACAAGCGGCCTCAGGTCGTCGACATGCAGGTTGCCATCCTCGCGCATGCGCCACCATTTGAACTTCGCGCCGGCCTGCTCCAGCGCCAGCCAGGTGGCGATGTTGGCGTCGTGGTCCATGTCGGTGACGATGATCTCATCACGCTCCTGAAGCATCTGGCCGATGCCGAGGCTAACCAGGCGGATGAACGAGGTGGCGTTCATGCCGAAGCAGATCTCGGACGGGCTGTAGGCATTGATCAGCAGCGCCACGCTTGTCCGCGCTTCCGCCACCGACTGATCGACGGTGACGCTGCGGCCATAGCGTCCGCCGCGCTGCACATTGTGGCCGATGAGATGATTGGTCACCGCGTCGAGCACGCTCTGCGGGATCTGCGCGCCGGCGGCATTGTCCAGGAAGATGAAATCACCGGCCTGCCGCAGCGCGGGGAACATGGCGCGGATCTTCTCGACCGGGAACAAAGCGTCCTGCGCTTTCGAAACATGGTGCTGGTTCACGGGAGGTCTCCTTAAATCATTCGTGTCGTTCGAGGGGGATCAATGTGCGGAGCGGGCCTTGCCGCGCGCTTCGAGGTAGCCGACCAGACGCACAAGCGGCCACAGGAAGGCGAGGTAGATGATTGCGGCGCCGATCAGCGGCGTGGGATTGGCCATCATCGCCTGCGCGTCGGTCGCCTGCTTCAGGAGATCCGGCATCGCCACGACCGAGGCGAGCGCGGTGTCCTTGAATACCGAGACGCAGTTACTGGTGAGCGGCGGGATGACCACGCGGATCGCCTGCGGCAGGACCACCTTGCGCATGGCGACCCAGAATGGCAGGCCGAGCGCCGCCGCCGCCTCGAACTGGCCTTTGGGGATATTCTCGATACCGGCGCGACAGACTTCCGCCGTGAAGGCCGCCAGCACCAGCGAAAGCGCCAAGGCCGCCGAGACGAAGGACGAGAGGCGGATGCCGACGAAGGGCAGGGCATAGTAGATCAGGATCAGCACCACCAGGATAGGCAGCGCGCGGAAGATGTCGATGTAGAGGACGGCCAGCCGCTGGAGCGGCTTCGGCGCGTAGAGGCGCATCAGGCACATCGCCAGCCCGGCAATCGTGCCGAAGGCGATCGCCGCGCATCCGAGCAGGATGGTATTGCCGAGCCCGCGAATGAGGATCGGAAACGATCGGACCAGGATGCCCCAGTTGAAGAAAGTATCGATCAGTTCCATCGGCGCTCACCGTCTAGGCTATTCGAAGCCCAAGCTTCGCGGACCCGGAGTGGTCGAAGGGGAGGGCGCCAGCCGTGGCCGGAGCCCTCCCGGTATAGTTAGTCGGCTTATTGCGGGATCGGTCCCGGCGTCACCGTGCTGGTGCCGGCTTCCGGATCGACGCCGAACCACTTCTTGTGGATCGCGGCCATGGTGCCGTCCTTCTTCATCGCGGTGATGGCGTCGCTGACCTTCTCGAGCAGCGGATGGCCCTTCTTGGTCATCATCGCGAAGCGCT
>JBFLWR010000015.1:0-2740 GCA_040755925.1 Pseudomonadota bacterium | reverse complement strand
GGGCCTCACGTCGGACGACATACCCAAGATCGAAGCGCTCATCTGCAGCGCGCGCAGCGTGCGCCGGGGCGAGGCGCTCTACCGCTCGGGCGATCCATTCGACAATCTCTACGCCGTGCGCTCCGGCTCGCTCAAGACCGTCATGGCGCATCGCGACGGCCGCGAGCAGGTAACGGGCCTGCGCCTCGCCGGCGACCCGCTCGGCCTCGACGGCATCAACACCGACACCCATACGAGCTCCGCCATTGCCCTCGAAGACAGTTCGGTGTGCATCATCCGTACGCGGCGCTCAAGCACCTGTGCCGCGAGGCCGGCGCGATGCAGGATCGCCTGCACCGGCTGATGAGCGAGCAGTTGTACCGCGAATCGTCCCAGATGATGGTGCTCGGCTCGCTTTCCGCCGACGAACGTGTGGCGGCCTTCCTGCTCGACGTGTCCGAGCGCAATGGCCAGCGCGGCTATTCGCATGCGGAATTCAACCTGCGCATGACGCGCGAAGACATGGGCAGCTATCTCGGCATGACGCTCGAAACCGTGAGCCGGACCTTGTCGAGATTTCAAAAGCGTGGCCTGATCGACGCGCAAGGCAAGCTCATCCGCATCGTCGATTTCGAGGGTTTGCGGCAAATCTGAGCCCCGTGGCGGTCACACCGCCCATCCCCCGCGCGCCTGTCGGCCGGCGCGCGGCCGCCTCTTCGGGGCGTTCTCTCCCCTTCCTACCCTTTTCTGCTCTGGCACCTGGCCGGGCGTTGGCACAACTTCTGCGGCGGCGGTAAAGTCACGAACACTGCCCAAGCATGGAGAAATGCCGAAATGCCTCTCCCGCCTACGCCCACTTTCGCCGAGCGCCTCACCGCCGCCCGCGCAGCGAGCGACGCGCTCTTCGACATCGTCAAGCCGGAATTTCTCTACGAGCGCCCGATCCGCGAGCGGCATCGGATCGTGTTCTACATCGGCCATCTCGAAGCCTTCGACCTCAACCTCTTCGACCGGCGCCTGTTCGACCTGCCCTCCGCCGATCCGCAACTGGACCGGCTGTTCGCATTCGGCATCGATCCCGTCGATGGCGCCCTGCTGCCCACGGACGCGCCGGCCGACTGGCCCAGCCTCGCCGAAGTACGCGCTTACGGTCACAAGGGCCGCCAGCGCATCGACGAGCAGTTGGCGCGGCTCGACCTGCCCGCCGCCACGTCCCACCCCGGTTCGCCAGCCCAGTTGCTCAACGTGGCGATCGAACACCGGCTCATGCACGTCGAAACCCTCGCATACATGCTCCACCAGTTGCCGCTCGACCAGAAGCAGGCGAACGGCGCCCCGCGCAGCCTGCCCGATCATCTCTATGCCGTGACGCCTGCGATGGTCCCGGTGCCGGCCGGCCGCACCGAACTGGGCATGACCGCCGAGCGCGGCGTATTTGGTTGGGACAACGAATTCGGCGAGCAGCAGGTCGATGTGCCGGCCTTCGAGATCGACCGCTATATGGTCACGAACGGCGCGTTTCTGGACTTCATCGAGGATGGCGGATACCGGAACCCGTCGCTCTGGACCGACGCCGACTGGGCCTGGAAGGCAGCGCAAGGCGTAACGCATCCCGTGTTCTGGTCGAACACCGAGTCAGGCTGGCGGCTGCGGACCATGTTCGACGACATTCCGCTACCGCTTTCCTGGCCCGTCTACGTGAGCCATGCGGAAGCGAGCGCCTTCGCGCGCTGGCGCGGTGCGCGCCTGCCGAGCGAAGCGCAGTGGCAACGCGCCGCACACGGCGCCCTGCCGGGCCACACCGACAACTTCGACTTTCGCGACTGGAATCCCGTCGCCGTGGACGCGACGCCGGACAGCGCCAGCACGTGGGGCGTGGAAGGTCTGTACGGCAACGGCTGGGAATGGACCTCGACAGTGTTCGGGCCGCTGCCGGGCTTCACGGCATTTCCGTTCTACGAAGGTTACTCGGCCAACTTCTTCGACGGCCAGCACTATGCGATGAAGGGCGGATCGGCACGCACTGCGGCGTGCATGGTGCGGCCGACCTTTCGCAACTGGTTTCAGCCGCACTATCAATTCGTGTATGCGGGGTTCCGCTGCGTGGCCGATTGAGACGACGGCAGGCGATAGCTGACCCGAAAGGCCCGCTATCGCTCCGGTCTGACCCGCGCTTGCGGTGCCCTTAACCCGCGAACTCCGCCCCCTTGAGGGCATCGTAAATCTCGGCCATCGGCACGTCGCCCGCCTCGCTGCGGATATAGGCGTTGAACGCCCGCTCGTACAACTCGCGGCCGCGCGCGGCATCCAGCGAGAGCTCGAAACACCCGATAGCAAACTCCGCCATCCTGTCCGCGTCGACGAGCAGGCGCTCGGCTTTCTTCTGATCCATTTCCCTACCCTGCGGCGACTGCGCCGAAAAACATCAGGCGCGCATGTTACCGCAAGCATACGCTCGCCGCGCGCACTTGTTCTTGCGACGCAAGACTGTTTGTCCATGGTGGGTGTTCGAGATCCTGGGGGATACGCCTACAGTGAGTTCCCATCGGGTCCGTCGATTCGACCGGCCAGCAGGCCGAGCCACCTACACCGTGAGAAACATCATGAGCCACTCCAAAGTCATCATCGTTACCGGCGCGTCGCAAGGCATTGGCGCCGAAACCGCCAAGGCGTTCCGCGCGCAGGGCCATCGCGTCGTCGCCGTGGCGCGCTCGATCGCGCCGACCATCGAAGCCGACTACATTGCCATTGCCGGCGACAT